>CAVJHY010000050.1:0-12524 GCA_963649405.1 bacterium | reverse complement strand
ATGAACATCTGTTCATGCGAGATAATACAACAGCTCGGATGGTATGTCAAGGGGGAAAAGACAAAATTTTGAAATTTTTTGCGTTGCCGCTGAATGTGTTGGGATACTTTTCCGCGATGAGCGACATTCAGGCGCGGGCGGACGTTGCCGCTGAATACGTTGGGATACTTTAATTGTGTCATTATTCGCATGTCGCGTTTTTTCTTAATTCCGCTATTGCATGGCATTACAATTTGTAGTATAATCCATTGGCTCTGTGGCAGCGGAAAATGGCTTGGTCAAAGCGGGGCAGGGCAAGGCAGTCGGCGGATAGAGAATGCGGAAGCGTTCGAGGACGGGTCGGCTGCGGCAAACGAAATTGATAGGAATCCCGACAAGGGAGCGCGAGACGCTTACCGCAGAATCGGGAATAAAAGGAGGACCTTTACAAAATGGCTCTGGTGAAATGTCCGCGTTGTGAACTCAATTACATTCAGGAAGGCGAAGGCTATTGCAAAATTTGCAAGCGGGAAATGAGGGGCGAGCGCCAGCCTGAGGAAGTCGAAATGTGCACCATCTGCAACGAGCATCCCGTGATGCCCGGCAAGGATGTCTGTCTGTTCTGCTACAAAGAAATGAATGCCGACAACGAGCGTGACGATTTGGATATAGAGTCGCCCGTGGTGCTGGACGGCTCTGCTTTGTCCATTGACCCCGTCAGCACGATGGATGAAATCGTTCCCGACATTGAGGATGATGACATTCCACCGCGTGAATATTCCGAAATCGAAAATGACCTGTCGCTGGACGAGATGAGCGACGACGAGGCGGATGACGACGAGACCGAGGAAGAAGACAAGTAAAACCGTCAAGGCAGCAATGCCACATTTGTACGGCGTTGCTTTGGAATTTCTCCCGTTTTTTTCGTCACTGGTGGGAAAGCGATTTGTCCCCATTTTCAAGCATCCCCTAAGGTTTTGACAGTCTGAGGTAAAGAATGAAGATATTTGCCATTGGCGATCTGCATTTGCCCGGCGGCGATGACAAGCCGATGAATGTTTTTGGTGCGCACTGGGACGGTCACTTTGAGAAAATCAGCAGGGACTGGCAGGGGCGGGTCGGGGATGAGGACATTGTACTGATTCCCGGCGATATTTCATGGGCCATGCAGTATGAAAATGCGCTGCCAGATCTTCAGGCTATCAACGCCCTGCCGGGGCGGAAAGTGCTTCTGCGCGGCAACCATGACTACTGGTGGCCGGGCATTATGCGTCTGCGCGATACCCTGCCCAAAGGGATGTACGCCGTGCAGAACGATGCGCTGACCATCGATAATGTGACCTTCAGCGGCTCACGCGGCTGGTTGCTGCCCGCCTTGCAAAATTCGGCAGAGGATAAAAAGGTGTTTGAGCGGGAGCTGATTCGTCTGCGCCTTTCTTTGGAACGCGCCCAAAAGCTGGGCGGACGGCAGATTTCCATGATGCACTACCCGCCTGTGCCGGAGGATGGCTCAGACACGGCATTCAGCCGGCTGTTTGAAGAATTTTCCGTGCGCGATGTAGTCTATGGTCATCTGCATGGCGCGGCCAACCGAAACGCCTTCTGCGGGGAGAAAAATGGGACGCGCTACCACTGCGTTTCCTGTGACAGACTGGGCTTTGCCTTGTATGCCCTGCCGGATGCGTGACAGTGGAACAGAACAGCCGAAAAATGGCGGCTCGTCCCAAAAATCAAGCAAAAATCAAGGGAAAATTCCATTTGAAAGGCAATTTGATGCAGCATCGACCCACTTTGTGGTGAGTCGGTGTTTTTTTCATTTCAAGGCGAAAAATGACTGTGGAAATGAGCGAAGCCCCAAAAGAAAACATCAAGATATTCATGATATTTTCATGAAGTTTTTTATTGAAATTTAGTAACATTGCATATAAAAATAATATTTTTGTAACAATCATTGGGCAAAAACGCTTGAATAGGGGAACGGGCGTTTTTATTTTGGCGGATTCTAATTTCCAAATTTCGGAAAAAGGCGTTTTTGAAGCTGAATTACATCATGATTTTCCCTTGCAAACGAGAAAAAAGTGGTATAAAATGGAGGCGTAGTTCCAGAAAGTGGCGAGTTTATGGCAGATTGTGTGGTGAGTGCATGGCGGAGGACGAAAAACGAAGCGCGGACGCTGAAAATGCGGCGGCGGAGTCGGCTGCGTCTGCGTTAGGCACACACACGGACAATCAATTAGAAGAAAAGCTCAGGCGGGCACGCTGCCTGTTCACCGGCTGTTATAACCACGGCATTGATTCCAAGGGGCGCATGATTGTGCCGTCCGCATTTCGTGAACAGCTCGGCGATACTTTTTATGTCGCGCCCACGCCGGATTTTCAGGCCATTGCTCTTTATCCCGTGGACGAATGGCTGCGGGAGCAGGAGATGCTCCAGACCTTGGCAGACGCGGATGCCCGCGCCCAGCGCTTCATCAACCAGTTCAGCAAATACACCTATCGGGACTGCGAAACGGACGCGCAGGGACGCTTGCTCCTGCCGCAGAAGCTCCGCACCATGTATCTGAAGGATGCGCGGGATGTCGAAATCAGCGGCGCAAAGACGCACATCCGCATTGTGGACAGCACTGTGGGCGAGGAGGAGGACGAAGCTTTCCGTCGGGATATTCCGGCCCCATTATCCTTCATCGCAGAGCTGCAAAAGCAAATTAAATCGTAATTGTTCTTTCATTTGACCGTTGACGAAAGGAGGAAAATTTGTGTCTCAATACGCGATGAGTGGCGCACAGCCCGTGCCGCGCCAGCGCATCACCGTATCCAGCCATGTGTTCATTCAGGACGGCGATGCGGGCGCAGCGCAGAAAATCTATCAGGCCACGCAGGACGAAATCAAGAGCAATCAAAAAAAGTTAAGCCTTCCCATGCGCACGGCACTGCTCATTTTAGGCGCTGGCGTGCTTGCAATTTTGATTGCGCTGATGTGCTTCACGGCGCAGAAAATCGCTCTGGAGCAGCAAATTTCCTCCATGAACAAGGTGATTGAGACCATTGAGGCGGAAAACCACGAGCTGGATATTCAGCTTGTTTCCGCCCGCGACTCGGCCATCATCAGCTATAAGGCCGTTCAGGAGCTGGGCATGGTGTCCGCCGAAACAGCGGAAACTTACTATGTCACCGCGCCGGATACCCGCCCGATCATGTCCCAAAGCACCACAGCATACAGCGCTTCAGCGGACTATTGAGGCGCAAATTCACTGGCAGATAAACGGCTGCCGACGCTCGCGGCAGGGCGGAGCGCGTTTCCTGCCCGATGCTCGGCAGTCGTTTTTTGGAGCGGTTAGCTGTTAGGACATCACCGCACAATTCAGCAACGCGCAAAAATGTTCTTGCAAAAATCTCGATTTACAGAAAGTAAACCATCGATTTTTGCAATCGCAACTGACACAAAATTCACTATTTATCGCGCCGCCTCATTTGTGCGGTGCTACCTTAGCAAATTTTGACGAAATTTCTCAAAGGTGGTATGCTATAGGGGCGCTTTTTTAAGAAGCGCACATCAAGCTCCTTTTGTTCATACCGTTGAGCTTTCTATATATATATTTTACCTTTCGGAAGGCATGGTGATGTTCTATGAAACTGAGTTCTTTGATGGAAGATTTAGGCGCTTGTCTGGTGGAATTGAAGGGCGATTGCGAGATTGACGAGCTGTCGATGGACAGCCGCAAAAAGACGCAGAACGGTCTGTTTTTTTGCATTTCCGGCGCACGGTATGACGCGCACACCTTCGCCCCGCAAGCCGTTGAAAACGGCGCGGCTGCCTTGGCGGTGGAGCGGTTTTTGCCGGAAATGAATGTGCCGCAAGTGCTGGTCAAAAATGGCCGCGAGGCGATGGCGCGAATGGCGGGCACATTCTACGGTCATGCCGACCGTGAGATGAAGCTGCTGGGCATCACCGGCACAAAGGGCAAGACCACCACAAGCTATCTGGTCAAGGCCATCATGGAAAAGGCCGGTTTTAAGTGCGGGCTGATTGGTACGACCGGCAACATGATCGGCGACCGCTTTCTAAAGAGCGAGCTGACCACGCCTGACCCCATTGACCTGCATAAAACCCTGCGGCAGATGGCTGACGAGGGTGTGCAGACGGTCTCCATGGAGGTCTCTGCCCATGCCTTGGCCATGCACCGTCTGGCGGGCGTTCGCTTTGAAACGGGCTGCTATACCAATTTGTCCGAGGATCATTTGGATTACTTCGGCGATATGGAGCATTATTTCTTGGCGAAAAAGGCGTTCTTCAACCATGCATGGATTAACAACGCCGCCATCAATGCGGATGCGGAAACTTCCGAGCGCATTCTGGCGGATATTGATGTGCCGCGCACGACCTACGGCATCTGCCATAATGCGGATGTCGCCGCCCGCGATATTGAAATCACCGAAAACGGCGTGACTTTCAATATGATTGTTTTAGGCACGGAGAGCTATCCCGTGCATCTGAAGCTCACGGGTATGTTCAATGTTTATAATGCCTTGGCTGCCGCATCAATCGGGCTGAATATGGGCTTGGAACCCACGGTCATCACCGAGGGCTTAGAGAGCGTTCGCGCCGTCCCCGGCCGCGCCGAGGTCTTGGAAACGAGAACGCCCTATAAGGTCATTCTGGACTATTCGCATTCGCCGGATGCCTTGGAAAATATCCTGACCACCGTGCGGGAGTTTGCCCGCGGGCGCGTCATCGTGCTGTTCGGCTGCGGCGGCGACAGGGATCGCTTAAAGCGCCCTATCATGGGTGAAATCGGCGGACGGCTGGCGGACTTCTCCATTTTGACCAGCGACAACCCGCGCACCGAAGACCCGTATGACATTCTGAACGCTGTGGAAGAGGGCATCAAGCCGACAGGCGGTCAATATGTGGTCATCGAAAACCGCCGCGAGGCCATCCGCTATGCCCTGCAAATGGGCAAGGAAGGCGACATCGTGGTGCTGGCAGGCAAGGGTCACGAGACCTATCAGGAAATCATGGGCGTGAAGCGCCCCTTTGATGAGAAGATTGTCGTTCGGGAATTATTGGAAGAAATGAAAAAACAGTAAAGAAGGGACACCATGCTGTATATTATTCTGACAACGCTGTGCGCGGCGGCATTGATGCTGCTGTTCATGCCCAAGCTGCTGCCGATTTTAAAAAAGCTCAAGTTTGGTCAGACCATTTATGAATTAGGTCCCAAGCACCAGCAAAAGCAGGGAACGCCCAATATGGGCGGGCTTTTAATCGGCGGCATTTCCACCGTGGTTTTGATTGCGGCGGTCGCCATCTTCACGGTTGTTTATAAGAGCGTGGCAGGGATATTCTTTTCGCTGGACAATCGCCTGTTCGCCCTGCTGCTCATCACCTTAGGCTCAATGGCCATCGGCTTTACGGATGACTACATCAAGGATGTGCGCAAGCGCCATGACGGGCTGTCGCCCATCCAGAAGATTGTGATGCAGATTTTTGTCGGCGCAATCTTCTCCACCTACTGCTATTTTTATGTCGGCTCGGATATTCTTCTGCCGTTTACGAACAAAACGTGGGACTTAGGCGCATTTTATATCCCGCTCATGACTTTGGTTGTGATGTTCATGACCAACAGCGCCAATTTGCAGGACGGCTTGGACGGTCTTTTGTCCACAGTGACGGTTGTCGGCATGACCGCCTTCGGCGCGGCTTGCCTGTGTTTGCAAAATGTGCAGGGCGTGGACGGGTATGCCCGCGCCGTGCTGACCACCGGCTGCTTTGCACTGGTCGGCGCGTGCTTAGGCTTCCTGAAATTCAACTGGAATCCGGCGAAGATTTTCATGGGCGATACGGGCAGTATGTACATCGGCGGCATGATGGTCGGCGCGGCGATGCTCTCCAAGTGCGTGTTCCCGATGATTCTGTTCTGTTTCACCTGCATCGCGTCATCGTTAAGCGTGATGCTTCAGGTCAGCTATTTTAAAGTGACGCACGGCAAGCGCATCTTCAAAATGTCGCCCATTCATCACCACTTTGAACTGTGCGGCATGAAGGAAACGCAGATTGATCTGATGTACGCGCTTGTCGAGGTCGTGCTTTCTCTGATTGCGCTGTGGTCGCTTTCCGGCTTCTTTAAGTGATAACAAAGGTAGGTGTACTCGGCTATGCAAACGATGACAATGCAGCAAAAGGCTGAAACAAACGCAATTATGCAGACGAAGGTTGACTACCGCGGGAAGCGCGTGCTGGTTGTCGGCATGGCCAGAAGTGGCATCGGCGCGGCGATGCTGCTGTGCAAGCTGGGCGCAACGCCCGTGCTGAACGACATCAAGCCCCGTGAGGCGTTCGGCGAAAAGCTGGACGAATTGAAAAATCTCCCTGTCGAATGGCGCATGGGGGAAGACCCGATTCCGCTTTTGGATGGCTGCGATATGCTCCTCATCAGCCCCGGCGTGCCGATTGATTCGCTCGTGGTGCTGGCTGCCAAGGAAAAGAAAATGTACATGATCGGCGAGCTGGAATTTGCCGCGCAGAATGCCGAAGGGCTGCTGCTTGCTATCACTGGAACGAACGGCAAGACGACCACCGTCACCCTGCTTGGCGAAATGTTTAAGGGCATGGGCAAACGCGCCTTTGTCGCCGGCAATGTGGGCTATCCCTTGAGCATGGCGGCGCTGGAAAGCAAGCCGCAGGATGTGCTTGTTACGGAGGTTTCCTCCTTCCAGCTTGAGAGCATCGATACCTTTCATCCCCGCGCCGCCGCCGTCTTAAATGTGACGGAGGATCATTTAATTCGCCACTACACGATGGAAAACTACATCGCGCTCAAAAAGCGCGTGTTTGAAAATCAAGGGGCGCAGGATGTCGCCGTTCTCAACTATGATGACCCCATCTGCCGCAAAATGGCGGAGGGCATTCAGAGCAAAGTCGCCTTCTTTTCCCGCAAGGAGCAGGTGATGGAAGGTGCGTGTGTCGTGGATAATCAAGTAGTCGTGCGCTGGGACGGCACGGAGAAGTTTATCTGCCGCACGGATGAAATCAAAATCCCCGGTCCGCACAATTTGGAAAACGCCTTGGCAGCGGTGATGCTCGCCTATGTGAGCGGCGTTCCTTCGCCGGTCATCCGCCATGCGCTCAAGACCTTTGCGGGCGTGGAGCATCGCATTGAGACCGTGCGCGATTTTGAGGGCGTTCGCTACATCAACGATTCCAAGGGAACGAACGCGGATTCGACCATCAAGGCGATTGACACCATGCGTGTCCCGACTGTGCTGATTTTGGGCGGCTATGATAAGCATGTGTCCTTTAAGGGTATGGCAGAGCATATGGTGCAGTCGCCGCAAATTGAACACGCCGTGCTGCTGGGCGCAACCGCGCCGCAGTTGGAACGTGAATTGACCGAGGCAGGCTATACCGCCATCACCCACGCAAAAACCTTGGAGGATGCCGTGCAGAAAGCGCGTGCCTTGGCGAAAGAGGGTAGTAATGTGCTGTTCTCTCCCGCCTGTGCCTCCTTTGATATGTTCCATGATTTCGAGGAGCGCGGCCGAATTTTTAAGCAGATTGTGCATGATTTGAAATAATAAATGCCCCTGCTGCGGCGGGGACTTTTTGACATTCAGCAGCTAATGAAGGGAGGAGAAGGTATGCAGCAAAATCAGCAGAATCAGCAGAATCAGCAGCCGTATAGCTATCATGGAAACGGTTATCAACAGCAGCCTTCTTATCCCGATCCGAATCAGCAAGGCTATGCCCCGCAGAACAGCCCTCAGCAGGGCGCATATGACGATTTCTACGGCCGGCAGGGGAATTATCATGAGCAGGGCTACACCCCACAGAATAGCCCTCAGCAGGGCGTATACGGCGACCCATACGGCCAATCGAACGGCTATCAGCAAAATTCCTATCAGAATGCGCAGAATGTGCAGCAAAACCCTTACGGCGGGGATTTCTTAGATGACGGCAGGGACGCGCCGCCGCAGTCGCAGGATGAAAAGACAGTCAAAAACAGAGGCTTGATTGTGGGACTTTTCCTCTTTGTCATCGTGTGCATCGCGGGTATTTTCCTCTCTGCCAAGGTGCTTCGGGTGACTTCTGTGACCGTCAACGGGCTGGTCACGCTGAAAGCGGCCGATGTGGCGCAGTTGGCAGGGCTGGACATCGGACGGAGCTATCTGGGCATTGATGAAAACAGAGTAAAGGAGAATGTCGAGAGCAACCGCTATCTGGTGTTTGAAAGTCTCGAAAAGCGATTCCCGAACACCGTCATCCTCAATGTGCGGGAGCGCGTTGCCCGCGCAAATCTGATGGTCATGGGCGTGACCTATGTGCTGGATGAGGACGGCATGGTGCTGGAGAGGGAAAACACCGTGAGCCTCGACAACGGGCTACCGACCGTGACGGGTATGCAGGCGCGGGAAGTCAGGGTTGGGCGGATTATCGCCGCGCAGAAGGACAGCCAGTTGGAAGGGATGCACGAGGTGCTGGACGAGTTGATTTTGCAGGGCTGCATCACCGAAATTTCCGAAATCAACCTTTCCAGCATGGATAGCATTTATTTAAGCACACGGGACGGCTATACGGTCGATATCGGCGGAACGAGCGAGGTGCGCGCCAAAATCGGCACGATGCGGGCTGTTCTTTCCAAGCTGCGCGAGATGGGAAAGAACGGCGGCGTGATTGATGCCACTGTTCCCGGCGAAGCAACCTATTCACCGGCGGATTTATGACAGGTGTCAAAAATTCTTTTTTGACAATTTATCAAAAACCCTTGCCAAATTATCACGAAACAGTTACAATAAAGTGACCATGTAGACTTACGCCTCGTGCGCACTTTCCGGCGCGGGAGGCATTCGGTAAGTACCCAAGGAACGGAGATGGACGGATGAAGACCACAGTGGCTGCGATGGACTTTGGAACCAGCAAGCTGGTTGCGTTGGTGGCTGAAACCAGCGGCCGTCAGCGCTGCGATATTATCGGCGCCGGCATTGCAACCTATGATGGATATATGGACAGGCAGTGGAACGCGCCAAGTCAGCTTAACGAGGCGATTGCTAGTGCCGTGCATGAGGCGGAAACTCAGTCCAGAACGCGCATCCGCGATATCAACATCGGCGTGCCGGGCGATTTTTGCACTGTCCGCACCGTGGAAGCCCGTGTGGAGCTTCAGGGCGCTGACCCGAAGGTGACGCTCAAGGACATTGATGAGCTGTTCGCCAGAGCCACGGCGGACTTGGGCGAGGTGGACGGCGCGATTATCCACCGTAGCCCCGCATGGTTTATGGTGGATGACGGCAAAAAGATTTTAGAGCCGATGGGCGTGCGCGGCTATGAGCTTCGTGCGATGGTCTCTTTCGTCATTGCCGATCAGTATTTTATCAGCGATGTGACGGAGCGCTTTAAGGCGCTTGGCTATAATGTCACAGGCTGCTTCTCCTCCCCGACGGGACAGGCCATGCTTTTTGTCCCCGATGAGGAAAGGGACAGGACGGCAGTGCTGGTGGACATCGGGTATTTGAACACCGAGGTCATGACCGTTGAGGGCGATGCTTTGACCTATTTGAAGGTCTTGCCGCTGGGCGGCGGCCACATTGCGGCAGATTTGGCTTATGGCTTGGAAATCTCCCTGACTGCTGCCGAGCAGATTAAACGCCAGTATGTGTATGGTCTTTCTGCGGGACAAACAAGCTTTGAGGCTATCGGGCAGTCCGGTTCGACTGAGACCTTCCCGCGTGAAAAGGTGGAGAGCGTCTTAGAGCCGCGTGCAGAGGAAATCTGCGAGGCCATTCGGGATGCCATCAAGGAAAGCGGCGTGAAGCTGGGCAACTGGTCCACCGTTTATTTAACGGGCGGCGGCTTGGCCATCAACCGTGGCGGGCGCGATTATCTGGCTGCCAAGCTGGACAGACCCGTGCGCGAATTGCCGCGCAAGGCCGTTAAACTCTCCAGTCCCGCATATTCCAGCGCCTTGGGTCTGCTTGATTTGATTATTGACACCATTTCCAGCACGCCGTCCGGCGGCGTTGGCGGATTCTTCCGCAATCTTTTCGGCGGCTGAGCCGAGTATTAACCTTTCATTAAAGGGGGTCGCACACATGCCTTTTGAAGTCCAACAAATTGATCAATCGTCCTTTGCGTCCATTAAGGTTGTCGGTTGCGGCGGCGGCGGTACGAATGCCGTCAATCGCATGGTCGAGGCTAACTTAAAGGGCGTTGAATTTGTCGCCGTGAACACGGACAGACAGGCGCTTGCTTTGTCCAAGGCCGGCATTAAGATTCAAATCGGCGAAAAGCTGACGAAGGGTCTGGGCGCGGGCGCTGTGCCGGATATCGGCCGCCGCGCTGCGGAAGAAAGCCGAGAGGAAATTGCGCAGGCGTTAAAGGGCGCGGACTTGGTGTTTGTCACCGCCGGCATGGGCGGCGGCACGGGTACGGGCGCTGCCCCCATCGTGGCGGAGGTCGCCCGCGAAATGAACTGCCTGACCATCGCCGTGGTCACGAAGCCCTTTGCTTTTGAGGGCAAGCAGCGCATGAAGAATGCCGAAAGCGGCATCAATGAGCTGAAGCAGAGTGTGGATACCTTGGTGGTCATCCCCAATGACCGTCTGCTTCAGGTCGTCAGCAAGGGAACGACCATGCTGGAAGCCTTCCGCATTGCGGATGATGTGCTGCGTCAGGGCATTCAGGGCATCTCTGACCTGATTGCGCTGCCCGCGCTGATTAACTTGGACTTTGCGGATGTAAAAACCGTCATGGAGTCCGGCGGCATGGCACACATGGGTATCGGCATCGGCAAGGGCGAAACCCGCCTCGTGGATGCCGCCAAGAACGCCATTCAAAGCCCGCTGCTGGAGACTAAGATTGACGGCGCTCGCGCTGTGCTGATTAACATCACCGGCGGCGAGGACATGAGCATTATGGATATTAACGAAGCCGCCAACCTCGTTATGGAATCTGCGGACAGCGATGCGAACATCATCTTCGGCGCGGGTGTTGATCCTGAGTTGAAGGACGAGGTGCATATCACGGTCATCGCTACTGGTTTTGAAAAGACACCATTCCCCACCAAGGACATGAAGAAAAAGAACGGCCGCAGCAATGCAACGCCCTACGGCGCGGCCATTCCTTCCTATAACCCTTATGAAAACCGTCCCCGCGCTGATGTGAACGGTCAGGATGCTGGCTTTGATGCCCCCTCGCCCGTGGTCTATGAGAATGACCCGACCCAGTACGCCGGCGGCGCTCGCCCGACCCCGATGAGCAGCGCCGTTCCGCAGTATCAGGCGGGCAACTATATGCCGCAGGGCGGACAGATGTATCAGCCCTATATGCCGCAATACCAGCCCTACGGTCAGCAGCCCCAAATGCAGCAGCCAGAGGTGCAGCCCGTACAGCAGGTCCTTGCCGCTAACGAAAAGGATAGCTTGGGTGTTCCGGCTTTCCTGCGCCGCGAACGGAAATAATCAATAGAAGATGAAAACAAAACCGACAGTGATGGCACAGGCCAATAGCGAAGTAATTATGTAGGATACGGTGAAGTCCCGAAATCATAGGGGCTTCACCGTGTTCTGCGTTATGCAGAAACATTGAATTGTTTAGGGTTTTGCCGTATTTCTTCCATCATGGATTGCATTTCCTTTTCCGTTGGGATGGAGAACAATCCGACGGCTGTGAAGTAAATATCCACCTTAACCTTTTTGGTAGCCTCGTCCTTGGAGTGAACCTCAATTCGCTGAATCAGTGTGTTGACCAGCTCGGGAGTAAGCTGCCGTATGTCCGCGTACTCCCGCAGTCCTTTCAGAAGCATACGCAAATCGACCTTGTTCTGTTCTGACTCTTGGAGTCGTTTATTGCTTTCAGCCACCTGTTCAATGAGTTCCTTTTGTTCTTTTTCGTAATTGGCAGTCATTTTCACAAAGCGCTCGTCGATGATCTTGCCGGAGATATTTGCTTCGAACAGTTCCTCAATCGCTTTGTCAATGGCTTTGATTCGCCTCTCACTTGATGCAATGGATTGCTTGAGCTTTTGTATATCCGACTGTCGTGCGGTGTCGCTGTTTTTTGCAATCAGATGCAGAAATACCGACTCATAGCACCGAACAAAATCCGCAAGATTGCCGATCGCTTCCGCTACCACTTGTTCCAACACTACATTTCGGATATAATGGATATCACAAGTACCACGACCCGAATTGTAATTTGCGCAGCGATAGAACTCCTGATTGGCTTTCAAGCTCTTGGCTGCGCAGAAGTGTAGCTTAGCGCCGCAGTCGGGGCAGAACAGCAAACCCGTAAACAAGCTTTTACGCCCTGTTTTTGTATTCCTGCGCTTATGACTGCGCAGTTCCTGCACACGGTCAAAGAGCTCTTCGGAAATAATCGGTTCCTGCATATTCGGAATGATTTGCTGTTCCTCTATGGGATTATAGATTTTCTTATGAACCTTGAAGCTGACCGTTGTGCTTTTGAAGTTTACTGCGCAACCGGTGTACTGCCTGTTTTCAAGAATATGCTTTACGGTATCGCTTGCCCATTGATAAGGATTTGCCTGCAC
>CAVJHY010000049.1:3805-12563 GCA_963649405.1 bacterium | reverse complement strand
GGGTAAAAATGAAGCGGTTAGCGAGCTTCTGCATTTCACGGGCGGTAGCCACATCGTTCTTTGCCATGAGGTCACGCAGCTTCAGAAACAGCGGTGCTAACACATTGTAGGTCGAGCCGATGATACCATCTGCGCCGAAGGACAGGCCGCTGATGGCCAGCTCGTCACTGCCGGAGAACACGGCAAAATCCTGACCCAGCGCTTCCTTGATGCGGAACACATCGTACAGGGTCGAAGAAGTGTACTTGATGCCCTCCACACCGTCAATTGCGCCCAGACGCTTAATCATGTCAAAGCTAACCAGACCGGCCAAGGCAATGTTGTACACAATCATGGGAATGCCCGCAGCCTGCACCACATTGGTGTAATAGGCAGTGATTTCATCATCATTGAATTTCCAATAAATCGGCGGCACGGAGGAAATGGCATCCGCGCCTACCTGTGCGGCGTGACGCGCTAATTCTTCAGAGGTGCGGGTGCTGATCGCACCGACATGGACGATCACGGGAATGCGTCCCTTGACCTCGTCCACAACTGTTTCCACAAACGCCTTGCGTTCATCGGCATCGCACAGAAAACCTTCGCCGGTCGAGCCGGTCAGGTACAGGCCGTTCACGCCCTGACGAACCAGCTCTGCCGTCAAAGCACGAGCACGGCTCAAATCCAGCTTTTCGTTTTCATCAAAGGGGGTGAGCATGGCGGGAATGACACCGTGGATTTCGTTCATCTTGAAATGGCTCATCGTTCGTTCCTTCTTTCTGTTCGTCTTATATGATAGAGAGGCTGAATGAACAACCTTAATAGGAGCTTTGAAATGCTCGTGGGCATTATGCCACATCAAAGGAAAAATGGCAATAGTGAAAATGTGTTTGACATTTAATATTCCTCATAGGAAGTCATGCCTAAATATTTGCCGGAGGAGAAGTGCGCTTCCATCGCCCGTGCAAAGGCAGGATAGCTGTGCCGCTCCAAGGCATCCACAATGGCCTCGTGTTTGGTGATGGTATGCTCCAAATGCGGCTGCTTTTTTTCGAGCTGAAAGCCGTCATCGACCGACCAAATGGCCTCCAGTAATGAAATTAGGACTTTGTTTTGCAAGGGAAGAAAGAGAGTTAAATGAAAGTCCTTGTCCTCCTGAATAAAAAATTCACCCCGCGCCCACTTTTCCCGCATGGCATTGGCGCAAACGCGCATTTTTTGAACATCCTCTTCCGTGACCGCATGAAACGCCTGCCGCATATACGCCAGCTCCAGCACCTTGCGAATGCCGAACATTTCACGGATGGAATGCTCCTCTTCAGGACCTATCTGGAAAAACAGCACATTCTGGAAAATGAAGTCCAAATTGAAGGCTTGTACCATCGTGCCTTTTCCCGGCTGGGCACGTACCATGCCCATCAGTTCCATGCTTTTGATGGATTCACGCAGGACATTGCGGCTGACCCCCAGTGTTTCGCACAGCTGTTGCTCGGTGGGGAGAAGGTCACCCGGCTTTAAATCGTTCTGCACAATATATCGCCTGATTTCACGGTACGCTTGAATGTACAGTTTTTCGTCCCGATTCGCGTTTTGCATAGGCCTGCCACCTCCTTCACACACTTTGTAGGACAAACTCGAATTGTATTATAAAGTATGTTTGCAGAAAAGTCAACAAAAATATCAAATATGGCAAGATTCCAAAATTTTTTATAAAAATCTATTGACAGGATGAATGATTTGTAGTACATTTAGGCTGATGAGACCGCTCGTCGTCTCAGAAGTCAAGAACAAGCATTTTTCTTTTTCTCTGTTTCTTCCCCCGCTCAAGGGGTTGAATCAATATAGTAAGGAGGCTCTTATAATGAAGAAACTGATCGCCCTGTTCCTGTGCCTGATGCTGACTTTGCCCGCTGTCGCAGCCTTGGCAGACGATGCAACCACCGAAATCACCCTTTGGACATTCCCCATCGGCGATTGGGGCAAGGAAGAAGTCGTCAATGAAATCATTGCCAACTTCAATGCTGTTCATCCCGAAATCAAAGTGACCGTTGAATATCTGGACTATACGAACGGTGACGCTCAGGTAACCACCGCCATCGAAGCGGGCACTGCGCCTGACATCATCATGGAAGGTCCCGAACGCTTAGTGGCCAACTGGGGTGCTGCTGGCAAGATGCTGGATGTCAACGACCTGTGGACGGAAGAGACGCTGGCTGACATCAACGCCAACAACGTCATCGTTGCGGATGCCTGCAAGGGCGCTGACGGCAACTATTACCTCTATCCGCTGTGCCTGACCGCGCATTGCATGTGCATCAATAAGACCGCTTTTGAAAAGGCGGATGCGATGCAGTACATCGATATGGAAACCCGCACTTGGACGACTGAGAACTTTGAAAAGGCGCTGCGTGCGCTGGTCGCTGCGGGATACAGCCCCACCGGCCTCATTTTCTGCTCCGGTCAGGGCGGCGACCAGGGCACTCGTGCATTGGTCACCAACCTGTTTGACGGCCGCTTCACCAACGACGAACATACCAAGTACACAATGGACAGCGAAGCAAACATCAAGGCGCTGACCACCCTGCAGAACTGGGCGAATGAAGGCCTCATCACCTTTGATCCCTCCATCAACGGTGGCGAAGAAATCGCGCTGTTCGTCAACGGCACCAGCCAGATGGCGTTCTGTTGGAACTCTGCTCAGGTTGCCAATAACAAGGACAAGCTGGCCGAAGGCATTGAGCTGTTCCATATGGCATTCCCCTCTGAAGATGGTATCCCGCGTCTGGACGGCGGTCTGTGGGGCTTTGGTCTGTTCAACAACGGCGATGATGCCAAGGCTGCTGCTGCGAAGGAATTCATCCGCTTTGTGTGCGATGACAAAACGCAGGCTCCTAAGAGCATCTATGCTTCCGGCTACTTCTCTGTGAAGAGCTCCATCGACAGCGTTGCGCTGTACGAAGGCACGGATAAGGCTGTGCAGGCTGAATATGCCATCTTTGCTCCTTACCTTGGTGACATCTATCAGGTGACCACCAACTGGACGACCCAGCGCTACGAATGGTGGAATCTGCTGCAGCGCATCGGCGATGGCGGCGATGTGGCGACCGAAGTGGCAGCTTACATCAATGTTGTCAATCAGTAATCGTTTAGAATAGGTTTATGTGGGGCGCTTTCATTCTCCCGACGGGGAAGTAAGCGCCCCTTTTCAAAAGGGGGATTTTCCGCAATGCAGACCACCGTGAACATGAGCCGTCAGCTCCGCGCCACTCGCAGACGCGAAAATATTTCAGGATACCTCTTTATGACACCTTCGTTGCTGTTTTTCTTCGGTTTCGTAGTCTTTCCGATGGTGATGTGTCTGGTCAACAGCACCTTCAACTATACCATGTCGGACTTTACCTTTATCGGCCTTGATAACTATGTGAAGCTCTTCCAAGACCCCAAATTTTCCAAATCCTTTGTCAATACCATGATTATCGTGCTTGTCAGCGTGCCGTTCACCTGTTTCTTTTCGCTGTGGGTGGCATCGCTTATCTATAAAATGAAGGATATGTACACGTCATTCTTCCGCTGTGTTTTTTATCTGCCTGTCGTCACCGGCTCCGTGGCCGTCACGGTCGTATGGAAGTGGATGTTCAATTCCTATTACGGCTTGCTCAACTATGTATTTCAAAGTCTCGGCATCATCAGCAAAAATTTGAATTGGCTCGGCAATACCAGCACGGCGCTGGGCTGCATCATCACCATTTTGCTGACTACCTCCATCGGTCAGCCCATTGTCCTGTATGTTTCGGCGCTTAGTAATGTCGAGCCTTCCTTGGTTGAGGCAGCAGAAGTGGACGGCGCGAACAACCTGCAAACCTTCTGGCGCATCAAGTGGCCGCAGATTATGCCGACAACCCTATACATTCTTATCATCACCACCATCAACAGCTTCCAGTGCTTCGCTCTGATTGACTTGCTCACCTCCGGCGGTCCCAAGGATTCGACCCTGACCATTATGTACTATATCTATCACAACGCCATCAAGCTGAACAACTTCGGCTACGGCTGTGCGATGGGCATTATCTTGGCCATCATCATCGCCATATTCAGCGCATTGCAGTTTCGCTTTGCGAAAACTAATTGAAGGGAGGCATCAGAATATGGAACACAGCGTACAAAAGAAATCCCTTTACCGCAATGTCAGCATCATCCTGCTGGTCATTTTAGCCCTGCTGATGCTTTTTCCCTTGTACTGGATTATTACCGGCTCGTTTAAGGATGCACGAACCATCAATTCCCGCACGCCCAGCTTTTTTCTAACATCCCCGACCGATGCCAACTATGTCAAGCTCTTCACCAAGCCCGCGTGGGTCTGGCTTGGCAACACGGTGTTCATCTGTGTGGCTGCCATGCTGCTGACCTGCCTGTGTGCTTCGATGGGCGGCTATGCCTTGGCAAAAAAGAAATTTACAGGCCGTACCTTTATTTTCAGCATGTTTGTGGCGGCAATGGCGCTGCCCAAGCAGGTTATCATGATTCCGCTCCTCAAGGAAATGGCATGGCTGAATCTGCACAATACCTTGTGGTCAGTCATCTTCCCGACAGTGGGCTGGCCGTTCGGTGTGTTCTTAATGAAGCAGTTTTCCGAAAACATCCCCGATGAAATGCTGGAAGCGGCCAAAATCGACGGCGCAGGCGAAACACGCACCTTTGTGGAAATCGTCTTCCCGATGATTAAACCGGGCATTGGCGCACTGGCCATCTTTACCTTCATCACCGCATGGAATGACTATTTCTTGCAGCTCATTATGCTTAATTCCATGAACAAGCTCACTATTTCCTTGGGCATTGCCAAAATGCAGGCAGAAGCCAGCACAGACTTTGGCCTCATCATGGCGGGCGCGACCTTGGCCAGCGTTCCCATCATTGCCATCTTCCTGCTCTTCCAGAAATACTTCACACGCGGCATCACAATGGGCGCGGTGAAAGGCTAAAATAGCTTGACAAGGGGCAGTATTTTTTGTAGAATTGATATCGGAATAATTGTGCAGTTTGCACATACAATGTAACGAAAGAATAAGGAAGCGTAACCATGAAACTGCAAGAGGCAACCATTAACTTCTTAGGGGATAGTATCACCGAGGGCGTGGGCGCAAGCAGCGTCGGCAAGCGGTACACTGATGTTTTAGAGCGGGAGTTCGGGCTTCAGAAAGCAAACAACTACGGCGTGAGCGGCTCTCGCATTGCGCGGCAGACCGTTATGACCGACGAATCGCACGACTGCGATTTCTGTATGCGGATGTTTGAGATGGACAAAGATGCGGACGCTGTGGTGGTTTTCGGTGGCACGAATGACTATGGTCACGGCGATGCACCGCTCGGAACGCCGAGTGACCGGACACCCGCCACCTTCTGGGGCGCTTGCCATTACCTGATGGACAATCTGCTGACGATGTACACGGGCAAGCCCATTGCCATTTTGACACCCCTGCACCGCGACAACGAGCAAGATCCCCGCGGTGACGGCGTGAAGCCGAACGATGTCGCTCCGCTATGTGTGTATCGCAATATTCTGATTGAAGTTGCCCAATATTACGCTCTGCCCGTGCTGGATTTGTATGCCGTCAGCGGCATTCAGCCGAAAAACGCACGGTGCCGAGAACTGCTTTTGCCGGACGGTCTGCATCCCAGTGATGCCGGCTATGAAATTTTAGCGAGAAAAATCGGTCTATTCTTGCAATCTTTATAAGAGGTGCAACACCATGACGAAAGAAGCATTGTTTTCTTTGATGAAGGGAACGGTCATTGTATCCTGCCAAGCGACGCAGGGCGAGCCGCTTTATGACAAGGAACGCTCGGTGATGCCGCTGATGGCGCGGGCAGCGAAGCTGGCGGGCGCAAAAATGATTCGCACCAGCTCTGTCCGCGATATTATCGGCATCAAGGACGAAACAGGTCTGCCGGTCATCGGCCTTATCAAGCGGGAATACCCCGGCTATCAGGGACGCATCACTATGACTATGCGCGAGGTGGATGAATGCATGACCGCCGAAGCGGACATTATCTCCATTGACTGCACGGACTGCCCACGCGGGGACGGTCTGACCCCGACGGAATTTTTGAAACAGGTCAAGGAAAAATATCCGAATATCATCATTATGGCGGACTGTGCCACCTTTGATGAGGCAGTGGCCGCCTACCATGCGGGTGCGGATTTGGTCGGCACGACCATGAACGGCTACACCCCGCAGACGGCTGACCAAACCGGTGAGCCGAACGGCGAACTGGTGGAGCGCCTTTCAAAAGCCCTGCCCTGCCCCGTCATTGCCGAAGGGCGTGTCCATACGCCGGAACAGGCCAGAGAAATGCTGGAAAAAGGCGCATGGGCGGTTGTTGTGGGCGGTGCCATCACCCGTCCCCTGGAAATCGCAACCCGCTTTATGCAGGCGGTTAAGGGTTTTTCAGGCGGTCAGGCATGATTTTAGGCATTGATATCGGCGGAACATCCGTCAAAATGGGACTGATTGACAAAAGCGGCAAAATCCATGCGCAGACGGAAGCAAGCGTCTGCTTTGACGGCTATCAGACCCCCATCATTGAGACCGTATGCAAGGAAGCCAACCACTTTTTAGCTGCTCAAAATGCACAGGTTGATGGCGTTGGCGTGTCCGCAACAGGTCAGATTGACAGTCACACCGGCGTTGTCATCGGCACAAACGGGAAAATTCCGCATTATGAGGGAACGCCCATCAAAGAGCGGCTGGAAAACGCACTTGGTGTCCCCGCTTGGGTTTTAAATGATGCCAATGCCGCCGCCTTGGGCGAATGCTTTATCGGGCGTGCGCGGGGACGCAAGAATGTCATCATGCTGACCTTGGGCACGGGTGTCGGCGGCGGGCTTGTGCTGAACGGTCGGCTCTATGACGGTCAGCGCGGCATTGCGGGCGAATTAGGGCATTTTACGCTCTATCAGGACGGCATTTCCTGCGCTTGCGGGAAACGCGGCTGCTTTGAAAGCTACGCCTCCATCACTGCACTGCTCACTATCGTCCGCAAGGTTTATCCGCAAGAGGCTGAATGGAACGGTCGGCTCGTGTTTGAACGCGCAGCGCAGGGCGATGCCGCTTTACGCGATATTTTGTGCGCTTGGATTGACGACATTGCGGCGGGCATTTCCGGTCTTGTGCATATTTTCAATCCAGAAATGGTGATTATCGGCGGGGGTGTCAGCAGACAGGAGGCGCTTTTGATGCAACCCCTGCGCGAACGGGTGCTTTCCCATATCATGCCCCGCTTTGCGGAAGGACTGCAAATAGAGTCTGCCCTCCTCGGCAACGATGCCGGTATGATCGGCGCTGTGAAATTCTTTATGGAACAGGAAACGCAACGCTGATACCCCTATTTGTTCTTCGCCGGTATCAGCCGGTGAAAATAAATTCATCTTGTTTTACAAGAAGGAGGAAAAAACATGAAGAAACTGCTCTCCCTGCTGCTTGCGATGTGCCTGTTGTTCACCGTCGCAGCCACCGCACTGGCCACGGAAGGCTCCGGCGGCACGGCGTATGTGAATCCCCTGCAGGATGTCCGCGTTCGTCAGGCGCTGTGGTATGCCATTGACATGGATGCCATCGTCGATGCGCTCTGGAATGGCACTGTTACGGCTGCAAACAAGTCCCTCGTGCCGGAAGGCTACTGGCAGGCGGACGGCCTGACAGAATATTCCTACAATCCCCAAAAGGCCAAGGAACTACTGGCGGAAGCCGGCTGGGACGGAAGCCGTACCCTGAAGGCTGTCTATTACACCGGCAACCTTCTGGACACCATCACCGCGATTCAGGCGTATTGGGCTGATGTCGGCGTTAAGATGGAATTCCAACTTCTCACGGACAACCTGACCGCACAGCTCTGGACCCCCTCTGCGGATGGTGTGCATTCCGCTGTGGATTGGGATCTGTGCTTTGCTGGCACGAACGCGCTGACGCTGGGCGAATTCTACAATCGTCATCACAGCACGGCCGTGAACAATTCCACCGTTCTGCCGGATGAAACGCTGGACAAGCTCATCGAAACTGCCCGTGTCGCCGTCAGCAAGGAAGACCAGAAGGCTGCTTATGATGCCATTCAGGTCTATGAAAACGAGCAGGTCACCGTCATCCCGATGTTTTACATTCCCTCTTGGGTTGTCACCTCCAAGCACCTTGACATGAAGGGTAATGCCGTTGGCAACGACCAGTTCTCCTACCAGAAGAATATTCTGGATTGGACGATTGACCGCGAGGATCACACCCTCTACACCAACACCGGTGCAGTCAATGCTTTAGAGCATCCTGCCACCAACCCCGGCCTTTTCTGGCATCAGGAAATCGTGTTTGACCGTCTGCTGAATGCCGATGAAAGCCTTGCGGCGACCGATGGTTCTCTGGCCGAAAGCTTCACCGTGTCCGAAGACGGCAAGACCATCACCTTTACGATTCGTGAAGGCATCAAGTGGCATGATGGCGAGCCCTTCACCGCCGAGGATGTAAAGTGGACCTTCGAGTACTATCCAACCGTTCCCGGCGCGAACACCGTTATGACTGATGTTATCAACGATGCGAAGTCCATTACCGTGGACGGCAACACCGTGACCTTTGAATTCAATAACCCGCAGCCCAACGCGCTGACCGTCTTCTCTCAGTGGCCCGTGCTGCCCAAGCACAAGCTGGAAAATGTTGCGCCGGAAAACTTCAGCGCGGATACCTTCTGGCAGGCTCCCATCGGCACCGGTCCCTTCAAGGTGGAAACCGTGAAGTTG
>CAVJHY010000049.1:3218-3795 GCA_963649405.1 bacterium | reverse complement strand
GAATACACCATCCTGACCCGCAATGAAGACTACTTCATGCCCGGTACCGGCAACATCGAAAAGATTTACATGTATCCTTCCACCGACGCGGGCGATGAAAACCTGATCACCAACGCGATGGCCGGCAAGATTGACTATGCTTTCTGTAAGGATTCTTCTCAGATTCAGCAGCTGCAGACCATGGAAGATTACACCGTTTACACCGTCAATGTGACCTTCCCGCGCTATATCTTCATCAATATGTTCGAGCGTTAATCGCACATTTCTTCACCAAGGGGTCGGCTTCGCCGCCGACCCCGCTTCTTCATTCTTATGATGATGACCGATAATTTGATGATAGGAAGGGGTAGCCTATGCTGAATTTTATCCTTCGAAAGCTGCTGGGCATGATCCCCATGCTTTTGATTATTACTCTTCTTATTTATGCGGGCATTGAGCTGATGCCCGGCGATGTCATTGACTTTTTGATTCCGATGGATCAGCTTGCCGAAATGACAGAGGAGCAAATCGCGGCGTTCAAGACGGCAAAAGGACTGGACGGTCCGATGCTCGTCCGCTATTTTAACTGGCTCAAGGG
>CAVJHY010000049.1:0-3208 GCA_963649405.1 bacterium | reverse complement strand
TGGGTATTCTCTGCAAAACAATATGCCCGTCAGCATCCTGATGATGCAGAAGCTGCCCGCGACCATCGAACTGTCCTTGGCAGCCTTGATTATCTCCACCGTTTTAGGCATCATATTGGGCTTGATTTCCGCACTCCGCAAGGGAAAACTTGCCGATAACATTCTGACTGTGGCAGGAATGATTGGCGTAGCTATCCCGCAATTCTTATTTGGCGTTTTCTGTATTATTTTGTTCTGCCTGAATCTCAACTGGTTTCCGGTAGGTCAGCGCGGAACGACTGGGCTGCTCGATGAGCTGCACCACCTGTTTTTGCCGGCGTTTGTACTGGGCATCTCCATGACGGCCGGTGTTATGCGCTATTCCCGCTCCAGTATGCTCGATTCCATGAATTGCGACTATGTAAAAACAGCCCGTGCAAAGGGGCTTCCCGAATGGAAAGTCAACCTGTATCACGGCTTTCGCGTGGCGTGTACGCCCGTTATGGTGCTGATTGGTTTCCGTCTGCCAATACTGATCAGCGGCTCTATTGTGATTGAGAATATCTTCCAATGGCCGGGTGTTGGTCGTTGGTTTACGGATGCTGTCAAAACGCAGAACACGCCCATTATTATGTCTGTTGGCCTATTCATGGTCTTACTGGTTTTGATTTCATCATTGCTGGTCGATATTATGACCGCAATTTTAGATCCGAGGGTGAAGCTGTCATGAAAAATAACATCAGACGAACGGCATTGGATCGAAAAATGGATCGCATCAAGGCACTGGAGGAAAGCGGTCGGCTGGCGACAAAATTTACAAGCCGCACGGCTCGCAAGCTCCTGTCCAATAAGCTGGCGGTCTTGGGCGCAATATTGTTCTTGGTTATCTGTGTTCTTTGTTTTGCCGCCCCGTTGTTTACGCGCTGGCAGCCCGGCGCTATTTCCCTTCGTGATCGTATGGACGCACCCTCTGCTGACCATCTGTTTGGCACAGATCAATTGGGACGCGATATCTGGTCACGCATCCTCTACGGCGGACGCATCAGTATCATCGTCGGCCTCGGCAGTGCGTTGGGCGCTGCACTGATTGGAGTCACGCTTGGTCTGTTTGTCGGCTATAAGGGCGGCTGGCCGGACAAGATTATTCTGAAAATTTCCGATGTTTTTCTTTCCTTCCCGCAAATGGTGTTAATCATTATGATGGTGGCGCTGGTCGGTCAAAGTTTGGAAAACATGATTATTATTTTCATTTTGACGGGCTGGCCGAGCATGTACCGCATGGCGAGAAGCAAGGTGCTTTCCTTAAAAGAAGAGGAATTTGTGCAGGCACTCCGTGCCTTCGGCATTTCGCAGACAAAGATTGCCTTCAAGCACCTTTTGCCGAACGCCGTCGGCCCTATCGTGGTCAATATTACGCTGTCCACCGCCATGTTCATTCTCCAAGAAGCCTCCCTTTCCGTCTTGGGCTATGGCGTGCCGCAGGAAACGGCAACATGGGGAAACATCATCAATGTCATTACAAACGCCGGAACGATTCGCTATGACTGGCTCGGCTATTGGTGGATGTGGCTGCCCTGTGCCATCATGCTGGTGCTGTTTGTGCTGGCCATCAATTTTATCGGCGACGGGCTTCGTGATGCAAGCGACCCGACGCAGATTGGGTAAGGAGGGGCAGAATGTCAGAAAGAGCAAATGATGTCGTCCTGAGCGTAAAAGATTTGCACATCAATTTTTACACAAACAAACGATGCAACAAAGTACTTCGCGGCATTGACTTTGATATTAAACGCGGGAAAACATTGTGCATCGTCGGTGAATCTGGCTGCGGAAAGTCTGTTACGGCAAATGCCATTCTTCGTCTCTTGCCGGAGCTTTCGCGCATTGAGTCGGGCTCTATCACCTATTACCGCGAAAACGGGGAAGCGGTTCGCATCGACCAGCTTGAAAAAAACGGAAAAGAAATGCGTTCCCTGCGCGGAAAAGACATTGCCATCATCTTTCAAGACCCCATGACGGCACTCAATCCGGTCTATACCGTCGGCAGTCAGATTAGGGAAATGATTCATCAGCATAAGCCGAATTTGGATGCAAAAGATCTCAAAAAGGAATCCATCGAGGATCTTGCTGATATGGGCATTCCGGCTGCCGAAATTCGGTACGGGGAATATCCGCATCAGTTTTCCGGCGGTATGCGGCAACGGGCGATGATTGCCATGGCCATGTCCTGTGAACCGAAAATTCTGCTGGCAGATGAGCCGACCACTGCTTTGGATGTGACCATCAGCGCACAGATTTTTGATTTGATGAACAATCTAAAGAAGACGCACGGAACGGCTATCATGATGATTACTCATAACATGGGGGTTGTTGCGGAAATGGCCGATGATGTGGCCGTGATGTACATGGGTAATATCGTCGAATACGGCACGGTGGAAGACATTTTCACGCACCCCATGCATCCGTATACGCAAGCCTTGCTGCGCTCGATTCCCGTGCTTGGAAAAGGCAAAAATCAACAGCTTGAGCCGATTCGAGGATCCACGCCTGACCCGTTCAACAGGCCAAAGGGCTGCCAGTTCTGCCCGCGCTGCGATTATGCGGACAAACACTGCGAAGAAGAAATGCCATCTAATGAATGGGTTTCGCAAGGACATTACACACGCTGTTTTCATTGTAGGGAGGCGCTTAAAGATGGAGAATAAGGAGGTATTGCTCAAGGTTAGAAACGCAAAGACCTACTTTCCGATTCGCAAAGGCATCATCAAGCGAACCGTTGGCTATGTCCGCGCCGTAGACGGAATCGATTTGGATGTTTATAAGGGTGAAACATTGGGACTTGTCGGCGAATCCGGCTGCGGTAAAACCACGCTGGGTAAATCCATCCTCCAGCTCATTCCGACAACGGAAGGAAGCATAGAATACCATTTTGAAAACGGCTGGAAGGATTTGCACAAGCTCTCCAAAGCCGAAATGGATGCTGCGCGGCAGAAAATTCAGATTGTTTTCCAAGACCCCTATTCCTCCCTGAATCCTGCGTTCACTATCTACGGCTCTTTGGAAGACCCGCTGATTAAATTTGGCATGAAGGATAAAAAAGAGCGGATGGAGCGAATTGCCGAGCTGCTGGAGGAGGTCAACCTGCCGCGGGACTATATGATGCGCTACCCCAACGAATTTTCCGGCGGCCAGCGCCAGCGCATCGGCATTGCCAGAGCGCTTTCCGTTCAGC
>CAVJHY010000048.1:0-12579 GCA_963649405.1 bacterium | reverse complement strand
GAGGTTGAAAACCTGAAAGGTTTTCAAGTCTGCCAACGGCAGACTGCCGATGCCTTGATCGTAGATTGAGGCGAGGCACCGTAAAAGCACATTTTGCGCGTTGCTGAATTGTGCGGTGATGCCTTAAGCAAAAATTCATTTCCCTACAAAACCAAATTAGAAATTATCAGAATTATGCCCACAATACACATTGCAATTTTTGACGAAAGTCTTTATACTTTTATTACGATAAAGCGTGTGCTTTTTTGACGAGGTTTTAACAAACCTTCCGGCAAAAGCGGTTGTCGGAAAGCCAAAACGGTGGGAAACCGTCTAAAAAGTGCATTGATTCTAAAGGAGTGAAGGACATGCTGCGCAAAAAACGCTGCGTCGCCATGCTGCTGGCGGGCGGGCAGGGAAGTCGTCTGGGCATCCTGACCAGCCACATGGCCAAGCCTGCCGTCCCCTTTGGCGGCAAATACCGCATCATTGATTTTCCGTTAAGCAACTGTGCCAACAGCGGCATTGATGTTGTCGGCGTACTGACCCAGTACCGCCCCTTGGAGCTGAATGCCTACATCGGCAGCGGCGCACCGTGGGATTTGGACTTGAACAGCGGCGGCGTTTTCGTCCTGCCGCCGTACCAGACGGGTAAGACCGGCGAATGGTACAAGGGCACGGCCAATTCCATTTATCAGAACATCGCGTTCATCGCCCAATACAATCCGGACTATGTGCTGGTGCTTTCCGGCGACCATATCTATAAGATGGATTATGCCGCCATGCTGGCGCATCACATCAGCCATCAGGCGGATGTGACCATTGCCGTGCGCCAAGTGCCGTGGGCGGAAGCAAGTCGTTTCGGCATCATGAACACGGACGAGAACGAAAACATCCTTGAATTTGAAGAAAAGCCTGCCAATCCCAAGTCGAACAACGCTTCAATGGGCGTGTATGTCTTCACTTGGGACAAACTGCGCCAATATTTGGAAGCGGATGAAAAAGACCCCGCTTCCTCCAATGACTTCGGCAAGAACATCATCCCGACCATGCTCAAGGACGGGCAGCACATGGTGGCGTATTCCTTCAACGATTATTGGAAGGATGTCGGCACGATTGAGAGCCTCTGGGAAGCCAACATGGATTTGCTGGCCGACAAGCCGGAGATTGATTTGCACGACAAGGAATGGCGCATCTGCGGACGCAACGAGGGCTATATGCCTCAGTACATCGCCGAAGGCGCGGAGCTTTCCAACTGCCTGATTACTGAGGGCTGCGTGGTGGAAGGCCGCGTGTCGCACAGTGTGCTGTCCTCCGGCGTTATCATCGAAAAGGGCGCGCAGGTCATCGACAGCGTGATTATGCCGGGCGCTCGCATCAAGGCGGGGGCTTCGGTTGTCCGTTCCATCGTCGCCGAAAACGCCTGTGTGGGCGAAAATGCGCGGGTCGGTGAGACGCAGGGCAAAATCGCCGTGGTCGGCATCGGGGTGCAGGTCGCGCCGGACGGTGTTGTTCACGCGGGCGAACAGTACGAGCCTTAAGGCAGCACCGCACAAATGAGGCAGCGCGATAAATAGTGAATTTTGTGTCAGATGCGATTGCAAAAATCGATGGTTTACTTTCTGTAAATCGAGATTTTTGCAAGAAGTAGATGGCACAAAAGTCACATTTTTGCGCGTTGCTGAATTGTGCGGTGATGCCTTAACCATTAGAAATCTTCATACAATTTGACATCGAAAACAAAGCAAGATTCGGAATGAATTTTTTGCTTCCGGCAAAGCCGAAGCGAAAAAGTCGCCCGAAGATGCTGTGGTTGAGATGGAGAAGCGTATCAGAAAGGAAGCAAACAGCCATGAAAAAAATGATGGGCTTGATTTATACGGGCGAGCAGGATGCGCGGCTGCGCGAGCTGACCGCCATGCGTGCGGTGGCTGCCGTGCCCATGCTGTCCCGCTATCGCCTGATTGATTTCCCGCTGGCCTCGATGGTGGGCAGCGATATCCGCAACATCGGCGTGATTATGCAGCGCAACTACCACAGCCTGATGGATCATTTAGGCTCCGGCAAGGAGTGGGATTTGCACGGCAAGCGCGAAGGCTTGGTCATCCTGCCGCCGTTTGTCACGCAGGGAAATGTGGGCGTGTATCAGGGCTTCTTGGATGCCCTGCGCAGCAATCTGCCGTTCCTGCGCCGCAGCAAGGAAAAATACATCGTCCTCACCAACAGCCATATGCTCTATTCCGTGTCGTTTGACGATATGCTGGCCTTCCACGAGACAAAGAATGCGGATGTCACCGTCCTGTATACGCACGACCGCAACGCCCGCCGCAACGGGAGCGGCAAGTATGCCCAGATTGACGAGGACGGCCGCGTGACGCAGATTGAGGTTGATCCCGTCATCCCGCGCTTTGACACGACGCTGACCGAGACCTTCCTTGTCCGCCGCGAGCTGCTCATCATGCTCATTGACAGAGCCACCTCACGCGGGCAGTACCACTTTACGCGCCAGCTTCTGATGAATGCCGTGAACGACCGCTCCTTGGCTGTGTTCGGCTATGAATGCCCCGGTCATGTCTGGTCGATTGACTCTGTACAGGCGTACTATCAGTGCAATATGGACTTGCTCAAGCCCGAAAACAACGCATCTATTTTCGTTCAAAATCGTCCCGTGTGGACAAAGCTGCGCGATGAAATGCCCACTCGCTATGCGCCCGGCGCGAAGGTGCAAAACTCCTTCATTGCCGATGGCTGCGTCATCGAAGGTACGGTGGAAAACAGTGTGCTGTCCCGCTCTGTGCGCGTGGAAAAGGGCGCGGTGGTCAAGAACAGCATCGTCATGCAGGACGGGCGCATCGGCATGAACGCCGAGCTGGATCATTGCATCTTGGACAAGCAGGTGACGGTGCGCGAAAACGCCCGCCTGATTGGACCGGCTGCATACCCCATTCTGATTGCAAAAAATTTAACGGTGTAGTAAAGGAATATCGAGCACGATTGCCGAAATAAAAAAGAGGCGACCGAACGCAAGCCGCAGAGCGGGCGCCGGTTGCCTTTTTTTAACGGCATCACCGCCCAATTCGGCGGTAACGCTAAGCGTGTCTTTTGTGCCATCTGCTTCTTGCAAAAATCTCGATTTACAGGAAGTAAAACCTTCGATTTTTGCGTTTCACTCTTCCACAAAATTCACGATTTATCGCGCCGCCTCATTTGCGCGGTACTGCCTTGCGGATTATTAGAATAATCAAATTGATGAAAGCGGGGGGATTTCTCCATGAATATCTTGTTTGCAGCCAGCGAATGCGTACCCTTTATCAAAACAGGCGGTCTGGCGGATGTCACCGGTGCGCTGTCGGTGACGCTGGCGCAGAAAGGGCATGATGTGCGCGTGATGGTGCCGCTCTATGCCACCATTCCAGAAGAATATGTGCATCAAATGCACCATGTGATTGACTTTGATGTCCAGCTCGGCTGGCGCAAGCAGTATTGCGGCATCGAAGAGCTGAAAATGGACGGCGTGACCTACTATTTTGTGGATAACAAATATTACTTCGGCCGCAGCTATGTGTACGGCTTGGGCGGGGACGAATACGAGCGCTTCGGCTTCTTCTGCCGCGCCATCCTGAACGCCCTGCCGCTGCTGGATTTCCAGCCGAATATCATCCACGCGAACGACTGGCAGACCGGCATGGTACCCGCGCTGCTCAAAATCCAGTATGCGCATCTGCCCTTCTTTGCGAACATCAAGACCGTGTATACCATCCACAACCTGCAATATCAGGGCGTGTTCGGCATTGACCAGTTTAAGGACATTTTCAGCCTTTCGGACGATGTGTTCACCGCCGATAAGCTGGAGCATTTCGGCTGCGCCAGCTTCATGAAGGCCGGTCTTGTCTATGCAGACGAAATCACCACCGTCAGCCCCAGCTATGCAGAAGAGATTCAGACCGCCTATTACGGCGAGCGGCTGGACGGTCTTCTCCGCGCCAAGCGCAACCATTTGAGCGGCGTGCTGAACGGCATTGACATCAAGGATTATAATCCGGCAGCGGATAAGAATTTGGCAGCCAATTATTCCGCCGATGCGCCCGAAAACAAGGCTTTGTGCAAGCGTGCCTTGCAGGAAATGCTCGGCTTGGAGGTGCGCGAAGGCGTGCCTGTCATCGGCATGGTGGGCCGCCTGACCAGCCAAAAAGGGCTGGATTTGATCGATTTTATCCTCGGCGAATTGATGCAGGAGGATGTGCAGCTCGTCGTCCTCGGCATGGGCGATGCCCGCTATTTCAACCTCTTCAGTTGGGCGGAGCAGCACTATCAGGGACGCATTGCGGCGCGTTTCCAAATGGATCAGCCGCTGGCGCATAGAATCTACGCGGGTGCGGATATGTTCCTGATGCCCTCCAAGTTTGAGCCGTGCGGTCTGTCCCAAATGATTGCCCTGCGCTACGGCACGGTGCCAATCGTCCGCGAAACGGGCGGTCTTCGGGATACAGTGCTTTCCTATAACGATGCCAACGGCGCGGGCAACGGCTTTACTTTCTTCAATTATAACGCGCACGATATGCTCTATACCATTCGCCGCGCCCTGTACTTCTATCATAACCGCCGCGATATTTGGACGCTGCTCATGCGCCGCGGCATGGAGGGCGACTATTCGTGGAATCATTCCGCCGAGACTTATCTCTCTCTCTACGCCAGCATGACGGGCGTGCAGCCCGTGAGCGCAGAAGTGCCTAAGACGGTTGCGCCGATTGCTGAAGAAAAGAAGCCGGAAACAGCACCGACCGAAGCACCTGTTGTTAACGAGAAAAAGCCGGAAACAGCGCCCGTTGCCGAACCGACGCCCGCCCCTGCGGAAACGCCCGCTAAGCCTAAGCGTAAACCCGCCGTGAAAAAGCCCGCTGTTAAAAAGACAACAGCGAAGAAAACGGCTGGGAAGACAGAAAAATAAATAGAATACGCTGTCAAATTAATACTTCATTTAAGGCATACCCCCTCTCGGCTTGCATTCGTAAACCGAGAGGGGGTCGTTATTATATACGGTTATTGGTCATGATGTCATTTCACTGCGTCATAGCCTGTGTGAGCGCGGTCATGGCGGTGGAGAGTTCCGCGGTGGTGGCGGAAGCGTTGATTAAGAGAGAAAGGTTATTGATGGCATCAAGGAGGGTATAATATTCGCTCGAATAGGGGTCAAGTTGGGCGAGGCGCTGGGTGGCGGAGGCGATTAAGGTACTCGCATCATGACGCATTTGGGTGTTGACCAAATCGCCCGCGTCATAGGAAGAAGTCGAGCCGTAGCTATGCCATGTGCAGGTGTTGCTTTGGATAGCGGCGTTGTCCGTATAGGTATTGCCCGTCATTTTAATGGAGGCAAACTCACCCAAGTAGTCGGTCAGCACGGATTCATAGCTCGTGCCGATGTAACTATACAAGGGATGTCCGCGGGGGATGATGACCACGCCCCGCGTTTCGGTGGAGGGGCAGTAGGCGGTGGCGAGCAAGCCGGACTCGGTGCAGACGGTTACGGACACATGCATCTGGCAGCTCTGGGTCGGCACGCTGCTCGTCGGCCAATAGTCCGTCACCGTGCCGTAGCCCATATGGTCGGTGAGGCAAGCGGAAGTCGCAAGCTGACCGCTGACGGCGCAGGTCGTAACCTTGGTCAGCCCGTATTCGGACGCGCTGCCCTCCATGATGTCGCGGTTGGACAGGCCTTTTTGCTTATGGATTTTGCTCATGAAGGCTTGCCACAGCTTGGCTGCGGACGAGCCGCCCGTTGTTTTGGACGAGAGCGCCTTATAATTGTCATGCCCAATCCAGACCGTGCCGCAGTACCAGCCCGTCATGCCGGCGAAGAACACGCCCTTCTGGTCGCTGTTGGTGCCTGTCTTGCCCGCCACGGTCTGACCGGAAATGCGGGCGGCTTTGCCTGTACCGGAGGACACGACATCCTTCAAAATATCCACGGTCAGCCACGCGGTAGATGCCTTGAACACCTGACGGCGCGTCTGGTTGGCGTGCGCGTCATAAAGAATATGATGGTTGCTGTCCGCCAGTCCCAAGAAGGTCATCGGCTGCTGGTACACGCCGCCGTTGCCGAGCGTCCCGAACGCCACGGCCATTTCGATGCACGAAAGCCCGCTGGAGCCGAGCGCCAAGCCGAACGGGGTCTTGTTGATATGTTCCTCGCTTGCGCCCAGACGCAGCAGATAGTCATACGAGCGTTCCACGCCCACATAGTTCATCAGCGCATACGCGGCGGCGGTGTTGTCGCTTTTTGTGAGCGCCGTGCGCAGGGTTTCCGGTCCGCGGTAGCTGCTGCCGCCGTAATTGCGCGGCCAAGTGTCCTGTCCGCTATCGCCGCGCCAGCCCGTGACGGGGATGGGCATATTATAAAGAATCGTCCCTGCGCCCGCGCCCAGCTCGATGGCAGGGGCATAGACGGAGAGAGGCTTGATGGACGAGCCGACGGGCATATTCATATCCGCAGCGCGGTTCAGGGTTTTGCGGCGGGTCGGCTTGGTGCGGCTGCCCACGATGGCCTTGATTTCGCCCGTGCGGTAGTCCAGCACCACGGCGGCGGCCTGCGGCTGGACAATTTCCTCGTATGTGCCGTCCGAATTGCGGGCGCGGTAGATTTTATCGGCGGAGTTGTTGAGGGCGGGATAGTCCGTATAATTGTACAGCGTATCCTCCACAATCTGCTGAATTTCCGTGTCCAGCGCCAAGAACACCTGATAGCCGCCCGTGCGCAGCTCGTTTTCCATTTTATTGCGGTTGGCGCTGGTGTTTTCCAAGTCGTTTAATTGCAGCAGCACCTGAATGACATCGCGCACGGCGTATTCCACATAGTGCGTGTAGGGGTACAGCTCGTTGCTTTCGGGCGATGTTTCCAGCACATTCGCCGTGTCTTTATTCAGCGCTTCCTCATACTGCTGTTTGGTGATGAACTGGTTTTCGTACATACACCGAAGCACATAGTCCGTGCGGTTATCGGTGATGGCGCGGTAGTCTGTCGTTTCGCTCTGCCTGACATAGTAATTTCGGCGGGGATTATAATAATAAGGGTTGGTGGTCATGCCGGCAAGCATGGCGCATTCGCGCAGGGTCAGCGTACTCAAATCGTCCTTGCCGAAAAAGCCGTAGGCGGCGACCTTCACACCGTAATAGTTTTCGCCCAGATAAATGGTGTTCAGGTAGCTCTCTAAAATCTGTTCTTTTGTATATTTGGTTTCAAGCTGCATGGCAAGATAGGCTTCCTGAATCTTGCGGCGATAGCTTTGCTCAGAGGAGAGGACGGTGTTTTTAATGAGCTGCTGGGTGATGGTGGAGCCGCCCTGCTGACTGCCGGAGACAAAATTGCTGACGAACGCGCCCAAAATGCGCTTTAAGTCAATGCCGTTATGTGTATAAAAGCGGGCATCCTCCACGGCGACAAAGGCGTTCCGCAAAATCATGGGCATTTCGTCAATAGACACCATGACGCGGTTTTCCGTGCCTTTATAGTCGGTAATCAAATTGCCGTCCGCGTCATAGATAAACGAGGTCTGGGCTTGGTCATCAATCAGCGTCAAGTCCAGCTCCGGCGCGGTGTCCACATAGGCGCGAGCCACGCCGACCACTGCGCCCATGCCGGCGAGTCCAAAAATCAACACGAGCAAAACGAGCATCCGAAAAGAATTAACGATAACGGCGAGCAAAAAGCTCGGTTTCCGCTCACGGGGCTTAAAAATGGTACGCTTATTTTTCTTCGGCTTTTTCGTTTCCAAGTCGTCCAATTCATCGGCGTACTGTTCTAAATACTCATCATAATATTCGTCCGGCGGCAGCTCTTCGGCATCCGCATAGGGGGCGTTCTGCACGGGCGCATTCTCTGCATAATCGTTATAGGGCATATCCGCATACGCGCCGTTTTCATCATAAGGGGCTTCCTGATAGCCTTGCTCGTCATACTGCCCAACCTGATCATTTTGCTGGTCAGCATACGGGTCATCATCCTGATAGCCCTGCGCGTTCGCGTCCCATGGGTCGTAGGGCTGCACATAGGGCTGCTGATACTCATTCCCGCCCTGCTGCGGCTCTGAATAACGCTTTTTCACTGCGTAAATCCTTTCAGGTTTTTGGTTTTATGCGGGGGATTATGCGGGGAAACCATTCTTTATGCGATAAAGAATGGTTTCCCCGCGCCCCTTCCAAGAAAGCGTATAGGTAAAGTTAATTGACGGAGATTACGACATCCCTGATTAATTCCGAGATAAACAATTAAGAGACAAAATTTCTTATTTCTCTAGCAAGACGTTCGGCGTAGTTCTCCGGAATGCTTGAATCAAAATTATCTTTTGAAAGCCAATATGTTCCGGTTATATGACCGTAATTGTTATAGTCTGCCCTGAAATGCCATTCTGATATACCGCTTTGCGATTGAACCGTACCATAAACAACTGGACCTATCACTTCAACTTTTAATCGTTTTATCCCTTTGGCGACGCGATAGGCCATTTGCTTGAAGTCTGATTTGCTAAATCCATCTACAAAGAAACAGGGTGTTCGTTTTCTCTTTCTTTCTCTTTCCCTTTCTTCTTCTTGCCTTCTTTCTTATTGTCGCCGCCTAATATTGCTTTTTGCAAAGAGATATAATCGTCTTCCGCTTCTTTGAATACTTTTCGCATACTGCCATAGAAGGAAAGTCTATCTGCGAGTTCTTGTTTTGTATCAAAATTTCCAGTCAAGATTGTCGGAACTGGCGGAGCTGTATTTTCGCTTACTGTTTCGTTAAATTTGTCATTGTAGATTTCCCCTGCTTCTTCAGCAGCTGCTTCAATTTTACTCTTATCTACATTTATTTTCGAAAAATCGACAGTGAATTTGAAGTCAATATCTGGAAGTTTCACACTATACCCCATTTATTATAACGCCTCCCTCATTGTTATCAGAATTATGAAAAGTAAAGTTTTCATATAATTTCCTCCACCAAGCACGCGCTTATTTGATAGTGCTGTCTTGCACTTCTCCCATCATAAAATGAAAGCGATACAGATTTTATTCCGCGTAGACATAGCGATAAGATACAGCGTAATCCATCAGAATTGCGGGCAAATCGTTCTCTTCCGTCTTCGCCAGTTTTTTCTCTCCCAGCATGGAAAGGGGCAGGGAGCTTTGGCTGAGGCGGACGCACGCGCCTGTCGGTGCGGGGACGGAGGAATCGCTGAGCAGCAAGTCGGAAACAGCATCACCCTTTTTAATATACCCGACCACCACCACGGCATGGCGTTTGCCGCTGCCGTTAAGCTGACCCGTCGCGTTAAAATGGACAATCAATCCGCTTTTGCTTGCGTAGGTTTCCAGTGCCTCAACGATGGCGTCCAGCTTTTTCTGTCTGCGCTCGGCTGTATTGACCCCGTTAGCGCGGAGGCGTGCGCCGTATTGCGCCAGATTAAAGCTCTCGAAGTCCACGCCGAAGGAATTGCCCAATTTTCCCCACGACACGAATGCCGACCAGTATTTGCCTGAATTTTTGCTCACATTGTTGGCGCGTGCCGCGTCCTGTCCGGTGACAGTCTCGCCCGTCAAATTGGTGATGACCACGGCGGCGCAGTGCAGGGCGCACGCGCCAGTCAGCACCTTGCCTGTCGAGCCTTTATACACGGTTTCGCCGGAATAATAGGAGCTTTCGAGCGTCAAATGAAGCTCTTCGCCCTCTTTGAGCGCAACCAGCGGGGTCAAATCATAGGTCGTGTCCGGCAATAGAGAATCCTCCGCGCTGGCGGAAACAGTCAGGGAAAAAAGAAGAAATAAAATCAGCAGTCGTTTCATTAGAATCCTCGGTTATTCCCAATTATGCTTGCAGAATTTGCTTAAAGAATTGCACCCCGCAGGTCAGGTTTTCAACGGAAATCCGCTCGTCCGCGTGGTGAATCCGCGCCGTTTCCTCCGGCGAAAGCAGGAACGGGCTGAAGCGGTAGATGTAGGGGCAAATCGGCTCCATGCGCCGCGCATCCGTGCCGCCCTTAATCAAATACGGCACGACAGGAATGTGCGGGAAATGCACATTGATGGCGGTCTCCACCGCCTCCCACGCCGGTCCTTCTGCGGGCGACACGCAGCTCGGCTCTTCAATGCGCTCCACGCGGATGGTCACGCCGTCATGCCGGAGCAGCCTTTCCAGCCGTTTCACAAACGCCTGTGCCTCATCGCCCTGCAAAAGCGAGGCGCTGTAAACCAGTGTCGGGCGTTCATAATCGAGCGCATCGCCGGACAGACGCACCAGCGCCACCTGACTGCGCACGGCATACTGCATCTCCCGCATTCTTGACAGGATGTGCTTTGCACTCAGGCGGAAAAATGGGTTGGCCAAATGCTTGCTGGGCGTTTTTAAGGGCGCGCCCGCCACAGGCGCGAGCATTTCCAGCGTTTTTTCCACCTCTGCGGTGAGCCTTGGCGGAAACCTCAGGGACGACACCTTTGACCCTGCCCGAAGCAGCCGTTCCGCGCCGACATCCGCCTGTGTGGTCAAAGAAAACACCACACGCCCTTTTTCTGCCACGCCTACGAGCGCGGCGGGCGCTTTATGCATACGGGTGTACGGAGTCACGAAGCCGCCCTCATCCAGCACGAACGCCGGCTCGACACCGCCCGCCCTGAGCAGATCGCACAGGGATTTCATGCTTTCGCCGCGCTTTTCCTCGTCCGCGGAAAAGGCAAAATAAATATCACCCTTGGGCTGCCAGCCGTCCATTAAGAGCGTTTCCGCCGCCGTCAGCAAAGCGCACAGATGCCCCTTCATATCGAGCGTGCCGCGCCCGTAAACATAGCCGTCCTCCACGCGCCCCGAAAACGGCGGATGCATCCACCTGTCCTCAAACCGTGCCGGAACGACATCCATATGCGACAGAAAGAGCAGCGGCCGCGCTTCCTGCCCGCCGGGCAGACAGATGAGCAGCCCGCGCTCGTCCACCACCTGCACGCGCCCTTTGGAAAACACCAGCGGGAACAGCTCCCGCAAAACCGCGTGAAACCGCCCGAACACCGCCGCATCCTCGCCCGCAAAGGTCTTTTGCTGCACGCAAAGCGACAGCGCCCGCACGACCAGCCTTTCTTCCTCGCTCATCATGCCTCTAACCGTCCGATTTTCTCAAACCCGTCAATGCTCGTCACGCCAAGACCGGGCGTATCGGGCAGGGTAATATCCTTTTCGTTGAAGATCGCGCCGCCATGCACAGGGTCTTTGGCGCATAGGAGCGGACCGTCCAAGTCAATGCGCGTAATCACCTTCCTTGCGCACGCCAGATGCACTGCCGCGTTTGTCGCCACGCGCCCTTCCAGCATACAGCCAAGCATGCACTCCACGCCGTACATTTCGGCAAGGGCGGCAATCTTTAAGCCGTTATAAATGCCGCCGCATTTCATGAGCTTGATGTTAATCAAGTCCGCCGCGTGCATTTGCAGGATTTTCATTGCGTCATCGGGCGAGAACACGGCTTCGTCCGCCAAGACAGGCACATCGCTGCGCTCCGTGACATACTTTAAGCCGTCCAAATCGTGCGCGGGAACGGGCTGCTCCACAAATTCGATGTTCAGCCCCTGCGCCTGAATATCGTTCAAAATGCGCACGGCCTGCTTCGGCTGCCACGCTTGATTTGCGTCAATGCGAATGGTAGTTTCCTTCGGCACGACGCTGCGGATGGCCTTGAGCCGCGCCACATCCATGGTCGGATCAACGCCGACTTTGAGCTTCAGGCAGTCAAACCCGCGCTGAATGGCGCTTTGCGCGTCCCGCGCCATTTCTTCCGGCGCGTTCACGCTGATGGTCAAATCGGTGGTCAAATGCGACCGTGCGCCGCCCAACAGCTTAAAGACCGGCACACCGTACTTCTGACCGTACAAGTCCCACAGCGCCATGTCCGCCGCCGCCTTGGGGCTGGTATTATGCACCATGGATTTCTGAACGAGCTGCATTAAATCTTCAAACTCATCCACATCCCTGCCCAGCAGCGCGGGACCGATGTGCCGCTCAAACGCCGCGGCAATCGAACCGGCGGTGTCGCCCGTCACCACGCCTGTCGCCGGCGCTTCGCCCCAGCCTACCGCGCCCGTGTCCGTATAGAGTTTCAGAATGGTTTCCTCCGCAACGGTCGCCGTCCGCTGCGCTGTCTTGAACGCCGTGCGAAGCGGAATCGCCACGCGCCCCCACTCAACCGCCGTAATCTTCATGCCCACGCCTCCTCACGAATAGTTCATCTTTCATTATACAGAGCGAACTGCGGGATGTCAAACGAGAGGAAATAACGAGAGAATATTTTACGGGAAACCTTTCCTTTTGACAAAGGAAGGGTTTCCCGCCTTAAAATCTTCACACACATATATCTGCTTCGCTGCAACACCATATTTTGTGTATCAAAGTTTTCCTTTGGAAGGGTACATGAAGGGCTTCCTTTTTCAAAAGGAAGCCCTTCACGCCTTTATTATCAAAACCCTTAAGACATCACCGCACAATTCGGCGACTCGCAAAATGTGCCTTTACGGTGCCTCGCCTTAATCTACGATCAAGGCATCGGCAGTCTGCCGTTGGCAGACTTGAAAACCTTTCAGGTTTTCAACCTT
>CAVJHY010000047.1:0-12619 GCA_963649405.1 bacterium | reverse complement strand
CAGATGCGATTGCAAAAATCGATGGTTTACTTTCTGTAAATCGAGATTTTTGCAGGAAGTAGATGGCACAAAGGCACATTTTTGCGCGTTGCTGAATTGTGCGGTGATGCCTTAAGCAGGAGGAAAACAAATGCTTTCTAAAGAAAATGTCAAATTAGGCATTGCCCCCATTGCTTGGACGAATGACGATTTGCCTGAGCTGGGCGGCGAAAACACCTTCGAGCAGTGCGTCAGCGAGATGGCGCTGGCTGGCTTCACCGGCTCTGAGGTGGGCAATAAGTACCCCAAAGACCCGAAAGTCTTAAAACCCATGCTGGAACTGCGCGGCATCGAAATCTGCAATGCGTGGTTTTCGACCTTCCTTATCAGCAAGCCCTATGAAGAAACGGCAGCAGCGTTTGAAAAACATGTCGCCTTCCTTTCCGAAATGGGCGCGAAGGTGGTGGGCGTGTCCGAGCAGAGCTATTCCACGCAGGGCATTCAAACCCAGCCCATTTTTGAAGGCAAGTATGAAATGAATGATGCCGAATGGAAGGCGCTCTGTGAGGGCTTAAATCGCTTGGGCAAGCTGAGCCTTGAAAAATATGGCGTTGCCCTGACCTTCCATCACCATATGGGTACGGTCGTCCAAACCGCCGCTGAAACCGACCGACTGATGGCTGAAGCAGACCCCGCTTATGTGAGTCTCCTCTTTGATTCCGGTCACTTCGCCTACTGCGGCGAAAACCCCACCGAGCTGGTGCGGCGATATGCAACACGCATCAAGCATGTACACTTAAAGGACATTCGCCCTGATGTGGTCAAAAAGGTGCGGGAAAATCACTGGAGCTTTTTGGAGGGTGTCCGGCAGGGCACTTTCACCATTCCCGGCGATGGCTGCGTAGAATTTGATCCAATTTTCGATTGTCTGTCCGAGTCCGGCTACAAGGGTTACATGGTCGTCGAAGCCGAGCAAGATCCTGCCAAGGCCAATCCCTTGGAATACGCCATTCGTGCAAAAAAATTCATTCGTGAACACACAGGATTATAATAGGGAGGTTGTTTTATGATCAATGTTGGTATTATCGGTGCGGGGCGCATCGGCAAGGTGCATACGGAAAGCATCTGCAATTATGTCCGCAATGTGAAAATCAAAACAGTGGCTGACCCCATGATGAACGAAGAAACAAAAAAATGGCTGCTCAGCATGGGCGTTGCGCATACCACGAAGGATTATCACGAGATTCTGAACGACCCTGAGATTGATGCGGTCCTCATTTGCTCGTCCACCAACACGCATTCTCCCATTTCTTTGGAAGCCATCGCCGCGGGCAAGCATGTGTTCTGCGAAAAGCCCATTGACCATGACCTTAGCAAAATCAAGCAGGTTGTCGAGGCGCTGAAGGGAAGTAACATCAAATATCAGGTCGGCTTCAACCGCCGCCATGACCATAATTTTGCCGCCGTGAAGCAGGCCATTTTAGACGGCAAGGTTGGCGATGTCCACATCATCAAAATTACATCCCGCGACCCTGAGCCACCCTCTGCGGAATATACTGCTGTTTCCGGCGGGATGTTCTTGGATATGACCATTCATGATTTTGATATGGTGCGATATCTGGCGGGCTGTGATGCCGAGGAAATTTATGTCCAGTCTGCAGTGCTGGTTGACCCTGCCATCGGCGAGGCCGGGGATGTGGACACGGCAGTCATCACTTTGAAGATGAAAAACGGCGCAATTGCCGTGATTGACAATTCCCGCCGCGCCGCCTATGGCTATGACCAGCGGGCTGAGGTGTTCGGCGCCAAGGGCATGGTGGCAACCGCCAATGACACGCAGTCTTCTATGGTTTTGTCCAATGCCGAGGGTGTGACCGGCGAAAAGCCGCTCTATTTCTTCTTGGAGCGGTATATGCAGTCTTTCGCTACGGAAATTAAGGGCTTTATCAACGCCATCGAAAATGACACCGACACCTTGGTTGGCGTGGAAGACGGCTTAAAGCCCGTGCTGATGGGCATTGCCGCGAAAAAATCCGTGCAGGAGCATCGTCCGGTTAAACTTTCTGAAATTGAATATTGAGGCAGAAAACATATGAGCAAGGAATTTTCCTACCCTGAATTTGAGAGCGGGATCAAAGTTCTCACCCGCGCCGGTGATGCCGTGAACGACATGATGATGAACATCACGGTTTACCGCATAAAGGCGGGTAAAAAGCTGACCTTCTGCCATGCAGCTGAGGAAACCGCCCTGCTGCTGGTGCTGGGCAAGGTTGTTTTTGAATGGAACGGGCAGCAAGAAATCGGGCAGCGTGACAGCTTCATTGAAGAAGGTCCTTACTGTCTTCATGTCTGTAAAAATGTAGAAGTGACCATTACCGCTCAAGCGGACAGCGAAATCTTAGTGCAGTCCACAGAAAATGAACGGGAATTTGCGCCTGTATTCTATCGGCCAGAGGACTGTCGGAACGACATTTTCGGATTAGATGTCCTTGATAACAAAATGAAGCGCACCGTCCGCACCGTGTTTGATTACCATAACGCGCCGTATTCCAACATGGTGAACGGCGAGGTCATCAACCATCAGGGCGGCTGGTCGAGCTATACACCTCATCATCATCCTCAGCCGGAGGTTTATTATTACCGCTATGAGCGCGAAGAAGGTTTTGGGGCTTGCTTTTTAGGGGATAATGTGTATAAAATCAAGGATGGGAGCTGTGCCTGTATTCCGGGCGGCACGACACATCCGCAGGTTACAGCACCGGCCTTCCCGATGTATTACTGCTGGATGATTCGTCATCTAAAAGATAACCCGTGGACGGACAGAATCGTTGATCCAAGGTACACATGGATTGACGCAAGGATGAAGTAACGAGGTACACATCATGAACATTGGCAGTCAATGGAGCGAGCGGCTGAAAATCTGGGCGGAGCAATTCCCAAAGTATTATTATAGGAAATTTGCTTTGCTTCCCGTTTCCTACTTTACGACCATGGAACACCTTCCCTTTGAACAGGCAGCGCGGGGGCATTATACCCCTGCGCCCATCGGCATGAAATGGGGAAAGAAGTGGGAATACGGCTGGTTTCGCACGGGGCTTGTTGTGCCGGAAAACTTATCCGGAAAACGGGTGGTGTTCACACTGAACACAGCCGAGGAAATGCTCGTTTGGGTCAACGGCAAGGAAACCGGATCGATTGACAAAAAGCACCGCTTCATCACTCTCACGCGGTCTGCCAATGCAGGAGAGACTTACGAAATCTATGCGGAATGCTATGCCGGTCACGGTGTCCGCCATGAGGGCGCAGGACCGGTTGGCTTTGGTGAAAGCTCCGTGCCTGAGCCGCCTGAGCAGCAAGTGACGGTGGGCGAATCTCATTTCGGCGTTTGGAATGAGGCACTTTTTCAGACGGCGATGGACTATCTGACGCTTTACAGTCTGGTGCAGAAGCTGCCGGAGAAGAGCCTCCGTACCATGAAGATCATCGAAGGACTGAAGAAATTTACCTTTATCGCCGATTTCGAGCTGCTTGAACCGGAAATGACGGAATCCGTCGTGGAGGCGGGAAAGCTCTTAAAGCCGCTGATGGCCTGCAAAAATGGCTCGACCATGCCGGAATATACGGTGTTTGGACAGTCACATCTGGATTTGTCGTGGCTCTGGTCGGTGGAAGAAACCATGCGCAAGGCGGCACGAACATACACCAATCAATTAGCCCTAATGGATGAATATGATGACTACCATTTTCTTCTTTGCGAGCCGCCGATTTTGGAATGGCTGAAGGAACTTTATCCCGATGTGTACAAGCGGGTTGTGGAAAAAGTTAAGGAAGGAAAATTTTATCCGGAGGGCGCTTTGTGGGTGGAATGTGACACCAATATTCCCTCCGGCGAGTCCTTAATTCGCCAGTTTGTCCGCGGCAAGCGGTGGTTTCGCTCGGAAATGGGCGTTGACAGCCAAATGGCGTGGATGCCGGACACCTTCGGCTTTTCCGCTGTCCTGCCGCAAATCATGAAAAAATGCCAAATTCCCTACTTTGCCACGCAAAAGCTGATTCGGCAGCCGTCCGAATGCCAGCCATTCCCTTACAATATTTTTTGGTGGGAGGGCATGGACGGAAGCAGGGTGCTGGCACATACCTTCAAGAAAAACAATGCCAATTTCCAAGCAGGCGACCTCATCACCCGCTGGGAGGATGATCGCGTCCAGCAGGAAAATATCGATGGTCTGATGTTTCCCTTTGGCTTTGGGGATGGCGGCGGCGGTTCGACACGAGAAATGGTGGAAATGTCGCGGCGCTGTGCGGATTTAGAGGGCGCACCGCGCTGCCGTATGGAAAACCCCGTCAAGTATTTCGAGCGCCATCCTGACCCTGCGGACACCTTCTGCGGGGAGCTGTATCTGGCGTGGCATCGCGGCACGCTGACCTCTCAGGCCAAGACGAAAAAGGGTATTCGCAATGCGGAAATTGCATTGCAGCAGACGGAATATTTCTTGTCCCGTCAGCTTTTGTCCGGCAAAAAAATGCCGGATGATTGGCAAAAGCGGCTCGATGGTCTTTGGAAAAGGCTCCTTTTCCAGCAGTTCCATGATATTGCTCCCGGCACTTCCATTTTGAGGGTGCATGAGCGAGCCGAACAGGAGCTTCACGCGGTCTGCGAAGGCTGCAAGGCACTGCTGCATGAAATGGCGTTTGATGCAGAGCTTTCGGAAGGCAAACGAATCGCCTATAATGACCTGAGCTTTCCAAGGCGCATCCGCGGCGTGAATGTTCCGGCGCAAGGCTGCGCTGCGGTTGATTTCTCCGATTTGCCAAAGCATCCCGCCCGGCTCCAATATTTGAAGCAGGAAAATCAATATGAGCTGTTTAATCAATATCTCGTATGCCGTATAAATGACAGAGGCGAGCTAGTCAGCGTCAAAAAACAAGGCGGCGAGACCGAATATCTAAAGGGTATCGGCAATCGGCTGCTCATGTTCAAGGATGTCAACACATGGTATGATGCTTGGGAGCTGGGCGAAATGTATGAAAATTTGCCCGTTCCGCTTCAAGAAAATGTCTCTGTGACCATGCATTTAGATGATTCCCGTGCTGCGCTGACAATCAGACGCAAAATCGGCGCTTCCGTTTTTGAGCAGAAGATTGTGCTGACGGCAGATGCTGAGTTCATTTCTTTTGAAACGCAAATCGACTGGCAGGAGCGTCACAAGCTGCTGAAGGTCGCTTTCCCCGTGAATGCCCATGCGAAGGAAGCAATCCATGAAATTCAGTTCGGCTATGTGAAGCGCCCCACGCACCGCTCCTATCAGACGGACAAGGATCGTTTTGAGGTCTGCAATCATCGTTATACGGCGCTGACAGACGGGGCGCACGGCGCGGCGGTGCTGAATGACGGCAAGTACGGCGTGAATGTCGTGGAGAACGAAATCCGCCTGACCCTGCTCAAATCCGCCATGATGCCGGACGAACACGCGGATCGGGGAAGGCAAGCCTTTACCTATGCCTTCTATCCCTTTGATGGTACATTTGCGGATTCCGATGTGCCTGAGAAGGCGGCAGAGCTGAATGATCCGCCGGTTTTCGGCAGCACGCCTGACGACCTTGGGGCTATTTTCCTGACAGATGCTAAGAACATCATCGTTGATACCATCAAGCCCGCAGACACGGCAGACAACGCGCTTTTAGTGCGGGTCTATGAATGCATGGGCAAGCAGACGGACTGCGCATTCACCGTCAATCCAAGAATTAAAAAAGTAGTTGAAACGGATATGCTGGAGGAAAATCCGAAGGCTGTGGGTGAAAACCATATCCATTTCGAATCCTTTGGAATCAAAACATTTTTGATGTATTTTTAAGGCGATAAGTCTATGTATCGAATCGGAATTGACCTTGGCGGCACCAATATAGCGGCTGGACTCGTAGATGCACAGCTAAAAATCGTTGACAAGTGCAGCGTCAAGACAAATGTGCCGCGCAGCGTGGAAAGCATGGTTGCTGATATGGTGCAAATGGCGGAGACGCTGCTAAAGCGCAATCATTTGACATGGCAGGATGCTGCCTCCGTGGGCGCGGGCGTTCCCTGCACCGCGAATCAGGAAAACGGCCACATGGAGGATGCCAATAATTTAGGCTTTGAGGATGTCCCCTTCCTGTCGCTGCTGGCGGAAAAAATCCCCGTGTCTGTGTTTTTTGATAATGATGCTAATGCAGCAGCATGGGGAGAATACTTGGGCGGCGGCTATCAGGAGGATTCCTTCATCATGGTCACGCTCGGCACGGGCATCGGCGGCGGCATCATCTTGAATGGCAAGCTCTGGGCGGGCATCAACGGCGCGGCAGCTGAGTTTGGCCATATGACCATCGATTATGCCGGTGTTCCCTGCAACTGCGGTCGGCGCGGCTGCTTTGAGGCAATGGCTTCGGCGACCGCTTTGATTCGTCAGGAACAGGAGCAAATGAAGGAGCATCCCGAAAGTCTGCTGTGGCAGCTCTGCAGCGGCGATTTAAGCCAAGTGGAGGCCAAAACCGTGTTTGACGGGGCGGCAGCGGGAGATGAGACCGCGCTGAAACTGCTGGACACTTATACCACCTATCTGGCCGAGGGTATAACCGATATTATCAATATTTTTCAGCCGGCGGTGGTTTGCGTGGGCGGCGGTGTCAGCCGTGCCGGAGACGCGCTGCTGCTTCCGCTTCGGGAAAAATCATCGCGGCGCATTTATTCCAGAAATGCCGAACGAAATACCCGCATTGAGCTGGCCAAGCTGGACAATGATGCGGGCATCCTCGGTGCGGCACTGCTCGGAAGCGGAGAATAGCTTCATACGAAAGGCGGGTTGACTTATGAGAGAACATTATCAACAGATGATTCGGGACACCGAAAAGCGGGCACAGCATCATCTGAAAACGCAGAATTTAGACGCAAGCAGCCCGTATTACGGTGCGTTCATCATGCCGGACGGCGTGTATATGCAAAAGCACGCCCTGTACTGCATTGCGGACATCGGCGCTGTTTATATGAACGCCGATTCAGCGCTTTATCACGATGAAGCCTTGCTCCATGCTATGCTTCAGGGGCTTACCTATGTTCGTTCCACCCAGCATGAAAACGGTCTGTTTGATTATATTACCTGCAATTTTTTCTCCGCGCCCGACACAGCCTTCTGTATCGGCATTATTCTGCCGCTTTGCCTGTATCTAAAGAGCCGAGAGACGTTGACCGAAGGTGAGACAGAACTGCTGCAGAAATTGGATGAAATCAACCGCGATGGCGGCCGCGGCTTGTTGGAGGGCGGCTTCCATACGCCCAACCATCGCTGGGCGATTGCCGCGATGCTTGCCATGTGCGGAAAGCTGTATGGCGAGGCGGACTTGACAAAGGCGGCTTTTGCCTATCTCAACGAGGGAATTGACTGCAATGCTGACGGCGAATATTCGGAAAAATCTGCCGGAAACTACAATAATGTCAACAATTTGGCCATGCTCATGCTGACCGATGCGCTGGACGATGCCTCCTATGAGCAGTATGTCATTCGGAATCTCAAGATGATGCTGACCTATATGGAGCCTGACGACAGCATTTTCACTGCCAATTCCACACGCTTTGATAAAGACAGGCTGGTCTATCCCACGGATTACTACTGGTTTTATCTGTATTTAGGCGCGAAGTATCGCATCCCCGAATTTGCTTCTACTGCAAATTATATCTTTGAAATCGTGCAGGAAAAGCACATTCTTTCGCCCAACTGCCTCATTCGGTATATGCTGCATCCTGAGCTGATTGATTTTGAATCGGCGCTGTGCGGCATTCCCAAGAAATATCACGCCTATTATGCGGATTCCGGCATTGCCAGAGTACGCAAAGGGCATTTTACCTACACGGTGATGAAGGACAAGTCCAATTTTCTCTGGGTCAATAACGGCTCTATCAAGCTGGCAATGAAAATCGGCGGCAGCTTCTGCGAGCATCGGGCATTCAAGGCAGGGACGATGCGTATGGATGAGGACGGCGCTTTCCATCTGCATCAGAAAATGCGCGGCTGGTACTATCTGCCGTTCCTCGAAAAGCCCTCGACCTCCGACTGGTGGCAGATGGATAACGCCGCCCGCCCGAAAAAAATGGGACCTGACATGGACATCGATGTGGTCATTCGGGAAAAGGGCGAAGCGATTGAGGCGGAGATTACGACCAGCGGCGTTTCGGGTGCGCCGTGGCGCGTGGAGCTGGCCTTTTCAGGCATTGACCGAATTTCCAATGACCATATGACCATGCCGATTCACGGAGATGAGGTGCTGGTGTTGAAGGATTCCTTTTTCACAGTGTCCAACGGAGAAGCCACTATGGAGGTCGGTCCTGCCTTCGGCACGCACCACTTCACCGAGGGCAAGGAGGATTCAGAGGTCAAAATGCCCGGTGCGGCAACGGTTTATTTGACCGATTATTCAGAGTTCCATCATACAATAACGATTAAACCATAACGAAAGGAGGAATGCGCGTTGAAGGCGTGTATTCGCGCCCATGATTTGGGCGTGACAGGGACAAAGCCAATCTTAGAGCGCTTAGCCAGCCTTGGACTGGACGGCGTGCAGATGGTCTGCTATAAGGCCTACCCCGATATTGCGCAAGCGTCCGGCGCAATCACATTAGAAAAGGCAAATCAAATCGGCAAGGCTTTTTCCGATGCCGGAAAAATCATCCCGCTCGTGGGCGCTTATTTCAATCCTGTCCATGCGGACAAGAAAAAGGTGGATACGGGACTTTCAATTTTTGAGGATTACCTAAAAAACTGTAAAGCACTGGGCTGTGATACGGTCGGGTCTGAAACAGGCTCGTGCAACAACGATGAATGGACATACCACCCCAATAACCGAGCGGAAGCGTCTCTTCAGGGTGTTGTCAGCGCCTTTTCCCGCCTGTGCGATGTCGCCGCCGACTGCGGCACAACCGTTGCCATGGAGGGCTGCGTTAATCATGTCTGCTGGAACATCGACACCCTTGCCCGCGCCAGAAAAATGATTGGCCGAAAAACAAAGGTCATTTTTGACCTTTATAACTTCATGGATGCAGACAATCAGGACGATTATTTAACGCTTTTAGAAAAAGGCTTAGACACCTTTGCCGGAGATATTCTGCTCTTTCACATGAAGGATTGTGTTCTTGCAAACGGCCGCAGACCGATTCAGACCCCCTTTGGCAAGGGCAAATTAAATTTGCCCGCCATCTTTCAGCGAATCAAAGCCTATGATGCCAATGCTGTGCTGGTGTTGGAGGAAACGACAGGCGATGATATTGAACACGCAGTCAAAATATTAAAAACAGTATGGGAGAGTGTTTAACATGAAATTTGATGTACGCTACGCCAACCACCCCGAAGATTCCAAGCACTATGATACCGCCGAGCTGCGCAAGCACTATCACATTGCCAACCTCTTTGAAAAGGATGCCATCAACCTGACCTATTCCCACCAAGACCGTATCATCGCCGGCGGCATCATGCCCGTGGATGAAGCACTGGTACTGGAAAGCTGCAAAGAGCTGGCCGCGCCGTACTTCCTTGCCCGGCGGGAGCTGGGTGCAATCAACATCGGCGGCGACGGCGTTGTGGTGTTGGACGGTGTGGAATATTCCCTGCATCACCGTGACGGCATTTATGTTGGTATGGGGACAAAAGAGCTGATTTTTAAGTCCGTGGACAAGGAAAAGCCAGCGAAGTTCTATATCAATTCCTGTCCGGCACACCGCACCTGCCCCACTGTTTATATCCCGATGGATAAGGCGCGGTATAATCATTTGGGTGCACAGGAAACCGTCAATGAACGCATCCTTCGCCAGTACATTCATCCCGCCGTCTGCGAGAGCTGCCAGCTCAGCATGGGCATGACCGCCCTGCTGCCAGGCAATGTCTGGAACACCATGCCCTGCCACACGCACGAGCGCCGCATGGAGGTCTATATGTACTTTGAAATTGCACCCGACCAGTGCGTGTTCCATATGATGGGTCAGGGCAACGAAACCCGCCACATCGTCATGCACAATGAGGAAGCCGTAATTTCTCCCTCTTGGTCGATTCATGCTGGTGTCGGCACGGCCAACTATACTTTTATCTGGGGTATGTGCGGCGAAAATCAGGATTTTGACGATATGGACGGCATCCCCACTGACAAGCTCTTGTAAGGAGGCACTATGAATCTGTTTGATTTAACCGGCAAGGTGGCGCTGGTCACCGGCGGTGCCCATTCCATCGGCTTTGCGCTGGGCGTAGGACTGGCACAGGCGGGCGCGACAGTCTGCTTTAACTGCTCCAGTGAGGAGAGCAGGCAGCGCGGCATGAAGGCATATCAAGAGGCCGGTGTGGATGTTCACGGCTATGTCGCCGATGTGACGGACGAAGCGGCTGTGAAGGCACTGGTGGACAAAATTAATGAAGAAGTGGGCATGATTGACATTCTGGTCAATAATGCCGGCTGCATTAAGCGCATTCCCATGTGCGATATGAGTGTGGAGGACTTCAGCAAGGTCATCGATGTGGATTTGATTGCGCCGTTTATCTGCGCCAAGGCGGTCATTCCCGGCATGATTAAAAAGGGACACGGGAAAATTATCAACATCTGCTCCATGATGTCGGAATTAGGCCGTGAAACGGTGTCCGCTTATGCTGCGGCCAAGGGCGGTCTCAAAATGCTGACCCGCAACATTTGTTCTGAGTATGGCGGCGCGAACATTCAGTGCAACGGTTTAGGTCCCGGCTATATTGCCACCCAGCAGACCGAGCCATTGCGTGAGCTGCAGCCGGACGGCAGCCGCCATCCCTTTGACCAATTCATTATCAGCAAAACCCCCGCCGGACGCTGGGGCACCACCGAGGATTTGGTCGGTCCTGCCGTTTTCCTTGCCTCCGATGCGTCCAATTTCGTCAATGGCCATGTGCTGTATGTGGACGGCGGCATTTTGGCTTATATCGGAAAGCAACCATGAAATAACTGAACATATGTGCAGGGCATCGAAAGTATTTTTTCGATGCCCTGCAGCGATTAACGAGGAGATAGGAAAATGATAGCATTACATCCCCCAATGGGCTGGAATAGCTGGGATTGTTACGGGGCGGCAGTCGATGAAAAAACTGTTCGGCAAAACGCGGAATACATGGAGAAATACCTAAAGCCCTATGGTTGGGAATATGTCGTGGTCGATATTCAGTGGTATCAGCCGACAGCGGTGAACCATGATTACGAGCCGTTTGCCGATCTGACAATGGACGAGTACGGTCGGCTTCAGCCCGCCTTGAATCGTTTCCCGTCCTCTGCGGACGGGCAGGGCTTTGCGCCGCTTGCAGCGTATGTCCATTCCTTAGGGTTGAAATTTGGCATCCATATCATGCGCGGGCTTCCGCGTATGGCGGCACATCAGAGATTGCCTATTTGGGGTACGGAATATCGCTGCCATCAGGCAGCCAATCCCAACAGTATCTGCGCATGGAATCCCGATATGTACGGACTGTGCTGTGACCGATCCGAAGCGCGGGCGTACTATGACAGCATTTTCCGGCTCTATGCACAGTGGGGCGTGGATTTCGTGAAATGCGATGACATTGCGCGGGAATATCCGCAATGCAAGCGAGAAATTGAGGTGATTTCCGAAACATGTCGGGCTTGCGGACGCGATATAGTGCTATCGCTTTCGCCAGGTCCCGCGCCCGTGGAACAGGCGGAGCATTTGAAGCAATACGCCAATATGTGGCGCATTACCGATGATTTCTGGGACGATTGGCAGCTGCTGAAGGGTATGTTTGAGCGGGCGGAAAAATGGTGCTTTCACGCAGCCCCCGGTCATTGGCCGGATGCCGATATGCTGCCGGTCGGCGCATTGCGCCAATGCAGCAATGTGCATGGTTGGACAAGGTTTACACAAGCCGAGCAACGCACCATGATGACACTGTGGTGCATGATGCGCTCGCCGCTGATGATTGGCGGTGAATTGACGAAAAACGATGCTTTTATGCTTTCTTTGCTGACTAATTCGGATGTATTGGACATAGAAAAGAAAAGCACCTGCGCCCACCCGCTTAAGACGACTGAGGACGAAGTCCTGTGGCTGGCGCGAAGAATCGACGGCGACGGCTGCTATATCGCTTTTTTCAATCTGTCCGATGAACCGCGCACAGTGTCTGTACCGCTGGAAACGCTTGATGGCAACTTTACTCACGCATACGAGCTTTGGACGAAACAAACGGAAATGCTTCAAGACTGCTTGTCTGCCGAAGTACCTCCGCATGATGCAAGGGTGTTTTGGGTGAAATAAACGAAACAGTTGGTTGATTTATTGATAAAGTAGCACCGCACAAATGAGGCAGCGCGATAAATAGTGAATTTTGCGTCAGATACGATTGTAAAAATCGATGGTTTACTGGAGATTTTGAAAAGAAGCAGATGCGCAAAGGTTTTCCGGTCTGCCATAGGCAGACTGGCGATGCTTCTATCGTAGATTGAGGCGAGGCATCGTAAAGGTACATTATTGCGCGTCGCAGAATTGTGTGGTGATGCTGTAAAAAATCCCATGCCGAAGGTCGTAAAACCATCAGCACGAGAAAATGATTTTTCTGTTTTAATGTTTGATGCACGCGGCCAATGCGTCATGAAGCTG
>CAVJHY010000046.1:0-12863 GCA_963649405.1 bacterium | reverse complement strand
CCGATGCCTCTATCGTAGATTGAGGCGAGGCACCGTAAAGGCACATTTTGCGCGCTGCTGAATTGTGCGGTGATGCCTTAGAATACTTGGAAAAAGCACTTCTTTCCGACGAAGACGGAATCAATCCGCACCGCCGACCTATGCGACGGGAGGAGAAAAAGCACAATTTATCGTGATTTCATGTGTTATGCGCGGGACAGATATTCGCCGGAGCGGGTATCGATCTTGATAACATCGCCGATGTTGATGAACAGCGGCACCATCAGTTCGTAACCGGTTTCCACGGTGGCGGGCTTGTAAGTGTTGGAGGCGGTGTCGCCCTTGAAGCCGGGTTCGGTCTTGGTGACTTCCAAATCTACAAAGTTGGGTGCTTCCACAGAGAAAGCCTTGCCTTTGAAGTAGCGGATGGTCACATTGACATTTTCTTTCACGAAGCGGATGGCATCTTCAACGGCATCCTTGCCCAGAGGCATCTGTTCGAAGGTTTCGGGATCCATGAAATAATACAGGTCGCCGTCGTTGTACAGGTACTGCATTTCCTTGGTCTCGATGACAGCACGGGGCATCTTGTCGGTGGGGTTGAAGGTGCGCTCGACGACAGCGCCGGTCATCACATTCTTAATCTTGGTGCGAACGAAGGCCGCGCCCTTGCCGGGCTTCACGTGCTGAAAGTCCACGATGTTCCAAACGCCGCCGTCCCACTCAACGGTAATGCCCTTTTTGAAATCGCCAGCAGTAATCATATGTTCTCTTCCTCCAATTTGTTTTTTCGTATATGTATGATGGTTGCATAAGCAGCTTACAGAATAATAAGCTCCTTTTGTGCATGAACTAAAGTGCGGGAGCTTTCACGACCGATGACGCAGGTATTTTCGATGCGCACACCGCCCAGACCGGCCACATAAATGCCCGGCTCGACCGTCATGGTCACATTTTCCTCCAGCACATCCGTGCAGGTTGCAGACAGGCGGGGAGATTCGTGAATGTCAATGCCGACGCTGTGCCCCAGCCCGTGACCGAAGCAGCCCTTATAACCGGCATTGTCGATGATGTCGCGGGCGATCTTGTCCACATCACGGCCGCGCAAGCCCGCATGGAGCGCATCCTGCGAAGCAATCTGCGCTTCTAAAACGACATCATAAATCTTTTTCATTTCCGCACTCGGCTGGCCAAGGGCGAAGGTTCGGGTCATATCGGCACAATAGCCGCCCTTTTTCGCGCCAAAGTCCAAGGTCACCATATCACCCTTGCGGAGCTTCCGCGGACCGGGAACAGCATGGCACAGAGAACCGTTTTCGCCTGAAGCCACGATGGTGTCAAAGGCATTGCCGTCGCCGCCTAATTTGAGCATTTCAAAGTCAAGCGCAATGCGCAAATCCTGTTCCGTCATGCCTTCCTTGGCCATGCCCAGCAGCTTTTCAAAGGCGCGGACGGAAATGTCGCAAGCCTCTTCAATCAAGGCAATTTCGCAGTCTTCCTTGATTTGGCGCACTTTTTCGACTTCGCCGTGCAGCGCGGTAAAGGTCATACCGGCCATGTCCCGCCGAATCTGCTCAAAGCCTGCCACTGTCACTTCATCCGCCTCAAAGCGGACGGTAGTGATGTGATGGTCGTGCAAAAGCTCATTGGTCAAGGCATAGTGCGATTGCCCCGTTTTGATTTCATACGCCTTGAACGCGGGCGCTTGACGACCGGCTTGCTCGGTATAGCGGAAGTCCGTCACGATGGCGCACAGGTCATTCGCAATCAGCGCGATGCCCTCGCCCGTATAGCCGCTGGCGTAGAAAATGTTGGACGGCTTGGACAGCATAATGGCTTCGCCGGACTGCAAGCCTGTTTGCCGAATGATTTTCTCAACTCTGGTCACTCAATTCACCTTCCCGCCTATGCAGAACGCATAAGCATAAATTATCATACCACAAAAAAGACCGTTGCGCCAGTAGCAAATAGCGCTTTTCGGTCTCTTTTTAAAATTTTTTTAATCAGACGGTCAAGTGTTGCGGGTGCGGACGGACTGGATGCTCTTGTACTCTGCCAAGTAGGTCACAATGTCCGTGTAAGTCATTTTCGTGGGCAAATGCAGTGTGTACAGGTTGGTGTACACATTGTCATCCGCCGTGCCGGTATCGGCGGCGGATTCGATGTGAAAGTCCATATCCAGCACCTTGATGCCCTGCTTGTCAAAGTAATTGTTGATGTAGGGCAGTGTCTCGGAACGGTTGGTGAATTTAATCTCCACCCGTTTGATGGCGTTGACATGGATGATGCGCTGAAGCAGCGTCAGCACAATCAGGATGATGCCGCAGCCGATGAGCGCGACAACATAATACCCAAAGCCGACAAGCAGTCCAAGGCAGGCAACATTCCACAGGCTGGCTGCCGTGGTCAGACCGGCGATTTTTTTCTGGGCGATGAAAATCGTTCCCGCGCCTAAAAAGCCGATGCCGCTGATGACCTGTGCGCTCAAGCGCCCGAAGGTCATGGTGACATTGCCTGTTTGCGTGGTCATGTCCGCACGGGTCAGGCACTCCAGCAGGGCTATCATGGTTGCGCCCAAACAGACCAGTACATGGGTGCGCATGCCCGCCGGACGGTTTTTGTACTCGCGCTCGATGCCAACCGCGCCGCCGATAAGAACGGCTACGAAAATGCGAATCAGGATCTCCACCCAAGAAAACTCAAATAAAGGATGCAGCATATTGCGCCCTCCCTCAAACTGTGAAATCGAGTGTGGGTATTATACTACATTTCAACCTTTTTGAACAGCCCTTTTTTGTAAAAAGTCAAATTTTTGTCAAATTGTCAAGGTGTCAAAGGATTTTGACACAAAAATGCCGCCGCGCTTTTTAGGCGCGGCGGCAGGGAATATACGAATAAGATTACTTCGCAGCCAGCTTCTTGTACATGGCAAGACGCTTTTCGGCTTCGGTCTCGTTATGCTGGAACAGCTCTTCCGCAACATCCGGGAACTGCTTGAGCAGGGATGCATAGCGGTTTTCGCCGCGCAGGAAGTCCTGATAGGACTCGGTCGGATCCTTGCTGTCCACGGTCAAGCCGGTATCGGGGTTGAAGCGATACAGCGGCCAGTAGCCGGCGGCAACAGCCTTGCGGATTTCGGCCTGAGACTGAGACATATTGATGCCGTGGTTGATGCAGGGCGCGTAAGCAATGATGAGGGACGGGCCATGATAGGCTTCCGCTTCGTTCATAGCCTTGAGGAGCTGAGCGGGGTTGGCGCTCATAGCCACAGTCGCCACATACACATAGCCATAGCTCATCGCCATCAGACCAAGATCCTTCTTGCGGGTGCGCTTACCGGCAGCCGCGAACTTGGCGATAGAGCCGGTCGGGGTGGACTTGGAAGCCTGTCCACCGGTATTGGAGTACACTTCGGTGTCGAGCACGAGCACGTTGACATCCTCGCCCTGCGCCAGAACATGATCCAATCCGCCGTAACCAATGTCATAGGCCCAGCCGTCGCCGCCGAAGATCCAGATGGACTTCTTGGTCAGCAGATCCGCATTGGCAATGACTTCCTTGGCGAGCTTGCAGGCATCGCACTGGCAGTCAACGCCAGTCATATCCTTGCCTTCAAACACAACACCGGTCAGGTCGGTGCCGTCCTTGCAGGCAGCAAGCAACTTCGCGCCCGCTTCCTTGGAGCCTTCGGCATCGTCCATCTTTTCGAGCCACTCAGCGCCGGCAGCCTTGATGTCAGCCTGCGCCCACTCAACGGCGATCAGCTTCTTCACGGTTTCGGCCAGCTTGTTGCGGCGCTGGGTCACGGCCAGATTCATACCAAAGCCAAATTCGGCGTTATCTTCAAACAGGCTGTTTGCCCAAGCGGGACCATGACCTTCATCGTTCACGGTGTAGGGGCAGGTCGGGGCAGAGCCGCCGTAGATGGAGGAACAGCCGGTGGCATTGGCAACGAGCATACGGTCGCCAAAGAGCTGGGTAACGAGCTTGACATAAGGCGTCTCGCCGCAGCCCGCGCAAGCGCCGGAGAACTCAAAGAGGGGCTTTAAGAACTGGCTGCCCTTGACAGTGGTCTTGTTGACCTTGATGTCAGGTTCAGGCTGCTTCACAGCAAATTCCCAGTTGGCTTCTTCGCACTGCTGGCTGGCCAGAGGCACCATTTCCAGAGCCTTGGTCTTTGCCGGGCAAACCTCGACGCAGTTGCCGCAGCCGGTGCAATCCAAGGGGCTGACCTGCATACGATACTCGTAGCCGGCGACTTCCTTGCCGATGGCCTTCTTGGTGACAAAGGCTTCGGGCTTCTCCGTGCCTTCCTTGACCAGGATAGGACGGATGCAGGCGTGCGGGCAAACCAGCGCGCACTGTGCGCACTCGATGCAGTTGTCAGGCAACCACTTCGGAACCTTGACAGCGATGCCGCGCTTCTCGTACTTGGTGGTGCCGGTTGGCACGAAGCCGCGAGGATCAAACGCGGAGACGGGGAGCTGGTCGCCTTCCTGAGCGAGAATCGGTGCGATGACCTTTTCAAAGTGCTCAGTTGCTTCCACCTTCATGGGGGTTGCGCCCTCAGTCGTGGTCGCCCAATCTTCGGGGATCTTAACTTCCTTCAGACCGGAGATAGCGATGTCGATAGCGTCCCAGTTCTTCTGGACAACAACGTCGCCCTTCTTGCCGTAGGTCTTCTTGGCATAAGCCTTCATGTACTTGTCCGCATCTTCGTAAGGAATGATGTTGGCGAGCTTGAAGAACGCAGCCTGCATGATGGTGTTGATGCGACCGCCCATACCGACCTGAGCAGCCAGCTTGATGGCGTTCAGTGTGTAGAACTTCGCATGCTTCTTCGCCAGAAGCTGCTTCATGCTGGCGGGCAGATGCTCGGCCATTTCTTCCGGCTCCCACTGGGAGTTCAGCAGGAATGTGCCACCGTCCTTCAGAGAGGATACCATGTCATACATGGTCACATAAGCGGGGTTATGGCAGGCGATAAAGTCTGCCGCGTCGATCAGATAGGTCGAGCGAATCGGCACATCGCCAAAGCGCAGATGGGAAACGGTCAGGCCGCCGGACTTCTTGGAGTCATAGGCGAAATAAGCCTGAGCGTACTTATCGGTGTGGTCGCCGATAATCTTGATGGAGTTCTTGTTCGCGCCGACGGTGCCGTCAGAGCCGAGGCCGTAGAACTTGCAGGACACAGTGCCTTCGGGAGCAGCGTCAAACTGAGCGCCCAGCGGCAGGCTGGTCTTGGTCACATCATCAGTGATGCCGACGGTGAAGTGATTCTTCGGGTTGGCTTTCTTCAGGTTGTCGTACACAGCCTTGACCATCGTGGGGTTGAATTCCTTGCTGCCCAGACCATAACGGCCACCGACAACAACGATATCAGACCGGCCGGCTTCCTTGAGAACGGAGCAAACATCCTCAAACAGCGGCTCGCCGAAGGAGCCGGGCTCCTTGGTGCGGTCCAGAACAGCGATCTTCTTGCAGGTTTCGGGGATGGCAGCCAAGAAGTGCTTGGTGGAGAAGGGGCGATAGAGGTGAACTTTGATCACGCCGACCTTCTTGTGCTTCTTGAGCATGGCATCGATGGTCTCGTGGATGGTCTCGCAGGAAGAGCCCATCGCCACGATGACTTCCTCGGCATCCGGAGCGCCGTAGTAGTCAAACAGATGATAGGTGCGACCGGAGAGCTTGGACACCTTGGCCATGTACTTTTCGACGATTGCGGGGATCGCTTCATAATACTTGTTGGCCGCTTCACGATTCTGGAAGTAAATGTCGGGATTCTGCGCGGTGCCCTGCTGATGCGGATGATCAGGATTCAGGCTGCGAGCGCGGAATTCGTTCACTTTGTCCCAGTCAACCAGCTTGGCGATTTCGTCATAGTCATACGCATCGATCTTCTGGATTTCATGGCTGGTACGGAAGCCGTCAAAGAAGTGAAGGAAGGGAACAGAACCCTTGATGGCGGACAGATGAGCCACCAGCGCCATATCCTCTGCTTCCTGAACGCCGGAAGAGGCGAGCATCGCAAAGCCCGTCTGACGGCAGGACATCACGTCGCTGTGGTCGCCGAAGATGGACAGAGCATGGGCAGCCAGAGCACGGGCGGACACATGGAACACGCCGGGCAGCAGCTCGCCGGAAATCTTGTACATATTTGGGATCATCAGCAGCAAGCCCTGAGAAGCCGTGAAGGTTGTCGTCAGAGCGCCGGCAGCCAGAGAGCCGTGAACAGCACCGGCAGCACCGGCTTCAGACTGCATTTCAGCCACATGGACCTTCTGACCAAACAGGTTCAGACGACCTTGGGCAGCCCACTCATCGACATATTCGGCCATCGTCGAGGAGGGGGTGATGGGGTAGATCGCTGCTACATCGCTGAATGCATACGCGACGTGGCTGACGGCACCGTTGCCGTCAATGGTGATCTTACTGGCCAATTTGAAAACCTCCCTTGATTCATATGCGGCAGCCGGACGAAAACGCCTTCGCCCTGCTGTATCGCTACACAGCATTTTGCCCTGCTTTTTTGCGAAAAAAAGAGCAAAATACAGCGTATTTTCCAAATCAATATTATAGCTGTTTGAAGGAATATTTGTCAAGCAAAACACAGATAATCACGCGAGGATTTTGGAGAAAAAATGAAAAAAGAAATCACTTTTCATTTGTGAAACATTTCATGAAATTTCAACATTTTGAAATGATTCGTTTTTCTCTAAGCAAATTCATTATGTACGTATTGATACGATGCATACCAATATTTTACATAAATTTGACATTAAGAATTTGTAAATATCTGGAAAAAGTACTTGCAAAGAGAAGAAAATATTAGTATAATATTTTGCGGTAATACGGTTTGTACAAATATTGCTGGTGGTAAGCATGGACATTTAGGTCATCATCAGGTCGGTCTTTACATTGGCAAGCAATCTGTCAGTGTAAAAATATAATCATCTTGAAGGAGGCTCCCATTCTATGAAGAAATTCCTTGCTCTGGCTCTGTGTATCGCTATGCTCTTAGGCGTGATGCCTGCTGCGCTGGCCGTCAATGAAGACGTGACCGGCACCGTCATGATTTACACCTCCATGTATCAGTTCGTCATCGACATGATGGACGAGGCGCTGAAGGCTGAATTCCCGAATCTGACCCCCGGCAACAACGGTTCTTTCTTCTTCTATGGCGGCACCGGCACCCTGCAGAACAAGCTGGCCGGCGAAATGGAAACCGGCACGCTGGGCTGCGACATGATGCTCGTGGCCGAGCCTGCGTACAGCTTGGAGCTGAAAGAGGGCGGCTGGCTGCACTCTTATGTGACCGATGCGGCGCAGAATCTCCGCTTTGACTATGACGAAGAGGGCTATTGGTATCCCGTCCGTGTGTGCAACATGGTGCTGGCTTACAACCCTGACTTGAAGAGCGCCGATGAGCTGCCCAAGACCTTCAAGGAATTTGCGGAAGACACCTCTCTGAAGGGCCGCATCTCGATGGGCAACCCGCTGACCTCCGGCACCACGATGGCCGCTGTCGCCGCCCTGTCTGACAAGTACGGCTATGACTACTTCACCGCGCTGGGTAGCAATGATGTCATGATCGAGTCCGGCTCCACTGCTCTTGCCAAGCTGCAGACCGGCGAATGCGATGTCATCATGATCCTTGAAGAGTCTGTGCTGAAGGAACGCAAGGAAAACGGCTCCCACATCGCCTGCATCTATCCCGAAGACGGCGTGATCCTGATTCCCTCCACCGTGATGACCGTGGCTGAAGACCGCAGCGCCAATGTCAACATCGAAGCCTGCGAAGCCATCACTGATTACCTGCTGAGCGAAGAAGGTCAGAAGTTCATGATTGAGGGCTATATGCACTCCGTCCTGAAGGGCTTCTCCGAAGTTCCCTATGATTCCGTGGACACCGATGGCCTGATTGAGAAGGACATGGGCGTTGACTGGGAACGCTGCTATAAGAGCCGCGAAGAAATCCGCACCAAGTTCCAAGAGGCTGTGACCATTCAGAAGTAACCATTTGCAAAGTATTTAATAAATTGTGCCATAGGAGGGGAAGTTGTCCTTGCGGCGACTTCCCCACAATTTTAAGGAGTGCTGTTCATGCAGACACCGCTAAAAGAACAAGGAAGAAGAGACCCCGATGAAATTCGCTGCAAAATTATGCTGCTTGTTTTATTTTTGCTGGGTGCGGCGCTGATTTTCGGCGGTCTTTGGGGGATGAAACAATATCAGACATCCGGCTTTGATCAGGAAAACGCTTACACTTATATCAATAGTTTATCCAGCGACATCCGCACGCTTTATGAGGGCGCTGTCCAGCCCATCACCAAAAGCTTCAGTGAAACGGAAAACGACGCGCTGACCGAGAAAGTGATCGCGCTGCTCAAAGAAAGCTGGAGCAGCACCGTCAAGGCGGATCAGTCTGCGCGTGTCGATGCGGATTTATCAGGGCTTTCCGGCACGGCGCTTCAGGAAAAGGCGCTGAAGCTGCTCTCCATTTCCTATTCCATGAGCGGTCCGAAGGTTGCCTCTGCAGAAAAGAAGGAAATGGCGAAATGGACGGAGACCCAGCGCACCGAAGAACGCACGGCCATGCTGCATGCCGTCACGGACGAAACCGCCGAGCTGTCGCAGTTTGTTCTGGACTTCATCGGGGACAAGACCGGCACGGAGCGCTCCGCCGCGCTGATTCAGCTCTTTTTTGTCAGTGCCAATGAAAACAACGAGCCTCTCACGGCAGACACCGTCAACAGCTTAAAAAAGGCAGTCCGTAATGCGGAATCGAAGCTGACAGCCTATGAAATGGCGGTCAGCGGCAACATTTCCCTCGTCACAAGGCTGCTTGTTTCGCACAGCCGCACGGCCGTGCTGATTGGCATCCTGCTGGTATTGGATATTCTGCTGCTGTTCCTGATGATGTACATGGATCACAGCTGGCATTTGGATTTCAAATGGGTCATGATTTTTGCCATCGTCGATTTTATGCTGGTCTTCCAAGTATTGCCGATGGTTTATCTGGTCATTCAGGCGTTCTTCCCTGAAGGCTCGTTCACCTTCCATGTGTTTGAGCGCCTGTACACCTACTCCATGAATTTGGGCGCTCTCAAAAACACGCTGATTGCAGCGTTTGCGACGATGGTATTGGGCACACTACTTGCTTTCCCGCTGGCGTGGCTGGTGGGGCGCACCAACCTGTACGGCAAAAAATTCTTCCGTTCCCTGTTTGTGCTGACCTACATGGTGCCGCCGTATGTGGGCGCTATGGCGTGGCTGCGCCTGCTCAACCCGAATGTCGGCACCATCAACCAAATCCTTCGCTATATCTTTGATTTGGGCGACACGCCCGGCCCGCTCAACATCTACACCTTGGGCGGCCTGATTTGGGTGCTGACGACCTTCTATTATCCCTACGCCTTCATCACCATCTCCCGCGCAATGGAAAAAATGGATCCGTCCTTGGAGGAAGCCAGCCGCATTTCGGGCGCTTCTCCCCTGCGCACGGTCTTCCGCATCACCTTGCCCATGATGACCCCCAGCCTGATTGCGGGCGCTCTGCTCGTGTTTGTGGCTGCCATGAGCTGCTACGGCATCCCGTCCATCATCGGTGCGCCAGGCAAGGTACACACCGTGACGACGCGCATCATCGAATATATGGGGCTTGGCTCACAGGGCATCAGCGATGCGACCGGCTTGGCCGTCTTTTTGATGGCACTCGCCATCATCATCCTCTATGTGTCGGACTTTGTGGTGGCGCGGAAGCAGTACATCACCGTGTCCGGCAAATCCACCCGTCCGAACATCGTTGACCTTGGCAAGTGGCGCATTCCGCTGACGGTCATTGTCAGCCTGTTCGCCGTCATCGTAGTACTGATTCCGTTTGCGACGATTCTGACGACCTCCTTCAAAATCGATGTCGGCAAATCACTCTTTGACGAAGGCAACTTCACCTTCAGCCAGTGGACGACCATCTTCTCCCGTGCCGAAACGATGAACTGCTTAAAGAACAGTTTGGTCTTTGGCACGATTACGGCGACCATCGGCATTGTGGTGGCCTGCACCATGTCCTACCTTCTCCAGCGCACGAAGATTCGCGGGCGCAAGTTGCCGGACTTCTTGATTACCCTCGGCTCCGGCACACCGTCCGTCGTCATCGCGCTGGGGCTTATCATGACCATGAAGGGCAGTTTCGGTGTCAACATCTACAACACAGCCGCCATCATCATCATTGCCTACCTCATCAAATACCTGATGATGGGTATGCGCACCGTGGTCAGCGCCATGAGCCAGATTCATGTGTCCTTGGAGGAATGCAGCCAGATTTCCGGCGCATCGTGGCTCCGTACCATGTTCAGGATTACCGGCCCGCTGATTTTCCCTTCCATCGCCGCCGGCTGGTTCCTGATTTTCATCCCCAGCTTCTATGAGCTGAGCATGACCACCCTGCTTTACTCCAACACCACCAAGACCATCGGCTTCCAGCTTTATGAATACTGGACGTTCACCAGCCAGCCGCAAAGCTGCGCGATGGCGTTCGGCATCCTGATGATCGTTGTGGGGCTGAATTTCCTGCTTAACAAGCTGACCAAGGGCGAATTTTCCATTTGATGAAATTTCATCATTCTTCACAAAGGAGTTGGCAATATGTCCAGCGTAACCATTCAAGATATCACCAAGAGCTTCGGCAATGTCATCGTGCTTGATCATTTCAATGCCGTGTTCGAGGACGGCGAGTTCGTCACTCTGCTCGGTCCCTCCGGCTGCGGCAAGACAACCATGCTGCGCATCATCGCCGGCTTTGAAAAGCCGACCTCCGGCAGCGTGTTCTTTGACGACCGCGTGGTTTCCTCCGACAAGGTGTTCATCCCGCCGGAAAAGCGCGACATCGGCATGGTGTTCCAAAGCTACGCCGTGTGGCCGCACATGACCGTGTTTGAAAATGTGGCGTACCCGCTGCAAATCAAAAAGGTGGATAAGGCGACCATTAAAAAGAAGGTCGATCATGTCTTGGAAGTCGTCCATCTGATGCAGTACCGCGACCGTATTCCCAGCCAGCTTTCCGGCGGTCAGCAGCAGCGCGTAGCGCTGGCTCGTGCGCTGGTTGCAGAGCCCGCCCTGCTGCTTCTTGACGAACCGCTTTCCAACCTTGATGCCAAACTGCGCGAGAGCATGCGCTTTGAAATCAAGGAAATTCAGAAAGAATACGGCATCACCGTCGTCTATGTCACCCATGACCAGACCGAGGCGATGGCCATGAGCGACCGCATTGTCGTCATCAACCGCGGCGTGATTCAGCAAATCGGCACGCCGAAAACCATCTATAACGAGCCGTCCAACCCCTTCATTGCGGACTTTGTCGGCAAAATTGAGTTCTTGGAAGGCGTGTCCAAGGACGGCGTGATTACCCTCGACGGCTGCGGTCAGCGGCTGCCCTATAAGGGCGACTTAACTGGCAATGTCATCGTCGGCATCCGCCCCGAACAAGTCAAGTATGCCAAGAATGATCAGGGCACGCTCAAAGGCACCGTCAAGAGCCACTTCTATCTGGGCGATGTGGACGATAGCCGTGTGGATTTGGGCGCGGGCAAGGAGCTGCGCGTCATCGGCGACCCGTATGAGAGCATGGGCATCGAAGTCGGTCAGCAGATGCAGCTCGATGTCCGTAACTTCCTCGTCTACCCAGCCTCCGGCGAGGACTTCAGGAAGATTTTGACGTGAGGCTATATGGGATTATGTAGGGGAACCATTCTTTATGCGATAAAGAATGGTTCCCCCACACCCCTCCAAGAAAGCTTGTACATAATATTGGGCGTTTGAGCGAAAGGGCAACTTCTATGTGTTGCGTTCTTGGCTTCATTGGGCGACTTTTCCGCATCGGCTGTGCCTCCCCCGCACCAGTCAGTATAGACTACGGCTATGTCTCCTTCACTTATCTTTGCCGAGTACGAAAAATTCATCGCAAATCTCGGCACGTCTTCGCTGTCAAAGTGTATACGAATGGTTTCCCCATACCCCTTCCTAGAAAAAATATACATAAAAATTGTGATTGCATCGAAATAACAATTTCTATGTGTTGCGTTATTTTCAGCATCAGAATAAACAACCAGCCCCTGAAATCTTTCAAATTTCGAAGGCTGGTTGTTTATTATTTCATTGTTTAAGGCATCACTGCATAATTCGGCGACTTGCTCAATGCGCCTTTACGGTGCATCGTCTCAATCTACGATAGAGGCATCGGCAGTCCGCATATGGCAGACCTGAAAACCCGAAAGGTTTTCAACCTTTGCGCATCTGCTTCTTGCAAAAATCTCGATTTATAGAAAGTAAACCCACTATGTTTGTGTTTCGTGACTTTCACAAAATTCACGATTAATCACACTGACTCATTTATGCGGTGCTACCATAGCAAATCCTTGATTTCAGTAGCGGCGCAGGGATTACCGCGAATCATTTTGCCGAAAAGAATGAAGTCATTGCCATTGATCCATCTAAGGAAATGCTTGCCAACGCATGGAAAGACTTTTCATACCAGTAAATCGTTGGCGATGTGGGCGCTTTATCCGCGTTCGACGATGAGACCTTCGATATGATAATTTGTCATAATGTTTTTAAATATATCGATGACAAAGTAAGCATTGCCGAGGCGCTCGTCCGACTCTTAAAAAAGGGCGGAATTTTATCTGTTCTGTTGTCAAGCACCATCGAGCCGAACGAGTCATGCAAATGACTGTTCTGCTTGACGATTTTGATGTGGCAAACGCCTTGCTTAACGACGAAAACGGTATATCCGCCCAGTTTGGCGCAATCCGCTATTATGAAGACGTCAACATATTGAAATGGTCACCCGAATGAAGCATGATCGATTGCTCGGTCTCCGCACCTTC
>CAVJHY010000045.1:0-12866 GCA_963649405.1 bacterium | reverse complement strand
GCGCTGGAAAAATACGCGGATTGTACGGTGAAAGCGAAAGAAATTACGGTGTAAACCTCACTCCTTCATCTCCGTAATCTCCTGTTCGTCGTCCTTTTTGCGCAGGGATTCGAGGAGGCGGCGGAGGGAATCGGGGACGGGCACGCCGAGAGCGAGGGCGTTTTCGAGGATGGACAGCCCCTCATTGGCGGCGTAAAAGCCGATGACGGCGATACGGCACACGCTGTCGGTGTTGAGCATCCTGTCCAGCGCCGTGCCGAGCATGACGATGACAACCATCATCAATTTCTTGGTCAGCCCCCTGAACGCGGCGGACGAGCGGAAACGCCCGTCCGCTGTCTTATTGCTCTTGCCGAGGAGCGCCAGCGCGAGGCCGGTCAGGTAGTCGAGCGCCATCAAAAGGAACATCACCGTGAGCGCCGTGTCCCACCCGCCCAATAGCCATGTCAAGTAGGTTGTTGCAAGTGTCGGAATGTATTTTGTGATTTTGTCTATCGTGTTTTCTCACCCTTTCTTTTTTTAGTGGTTAGTGGTTAGTGGTTAGTGGTTAGTGATCGTGTGGAGCGGCAGTCATTGGGGAATGATGAGTCACTCGCTAAGAACAAGCTATTGTTTTGCGTACCTTCCGCCGCCTCAAAACAAACCATCTATCCACTACCCACTATCCACTAATCATTCATCTTCATTCCCGCTTCAAATATCTGCTCATCATGTACCCCGCCGCGTCCAAATACCTGACCCGCGTCCATTCGTCGCCTTCTTCGGTGATGCGGACGAAGGAGCCGATGGGGACACGGTAGAGGACGGCGGAGGCGCGGTCTGGCTTGGAGCGGAGGTTCACAGTGCTGCCGGTTTCCGCCGTGACCTGCGCCGTCAGCGCCGTTTCCGCGCCCTGCATACAGGCGTAGTGCGTCCAGCGCGTCTTGGACAGCGTTTCGCGGACGACCCCGCACACGCTGCTCTTCGCATGGATGACCAGACCGTTGCCCAAATACAGCCCCACATGGCGCATTTTGTCGTTGCCCTGCGAGACGAACACAAGGCACACGCGGTTCCGCGGCATGGCGCTGATTTCGCCGCGCTCGCTGAGCGGCCCGCGCTGCCATTGCGAAGTCGCGCCGCTGGGCAGGGTCACGCTGCCCGCCGCCGCGCACAGGCGGGTGAGCTGGGCACAGTCAAAACAGCGCTTGCCGTCCCATTTTTGGCACACATCCATGATGTTTTTTGCCTGTTTGGGGTACTTCGCCGCCTGCATCGCCCGCCGTTCGGGGGAGCAGACCCAGCCCGTTGCCCCGTACACATAGCCGCAGCCGACGAGCGACAGGGCGTATTTCACCATCAAATACTCGGTATTTTCTGACATTCGACCTTCTTAAGATAATTCCAGCACACATTCGTCCGTCATGCACAATAGAGCGCCGTTTGTTTCGCCCAAGGCAAAGCCGCGAATGACCTGCTTGGACAGCATTTCAATGACCGAGGACGGCAAATCCATCACAAGCTCCTGTCCGGCGGAAACGACCGCTTCCACATTCAAATCATAAAGCTCCGGCATTTTTGTGACGGTGCTTTCTTCCGTCCATGCCATGTTATGACCGAAAAGGTGCAGCGTCATCGGCTCGGCGGTGAAGCCGTCCAAAGCGCGGCACAGGGTGAGTTTCGCCGTTTCATATGCCGTACCCGCAATGCTTTCGGCATTGTCCAGCACCCAAAGCCCCGTGCAGGAGATGGTTTTCCACACGCTGACGCTTGTGCCGTCCGCCGCTTCCTCATGGACAGGACCGGCATATTTTCCCTGACGCGGCGACAGCCCCCTGACGGGCGCCGCATCCAGCGGCGAACGCTGTGCATAGCAGCAAACGGCGGTGTAGCGCGTTTGGGTGTTCGGCGTAACGGGAATGAGGGAATCCGCCTTGAGTGCCTCGGCGCTGCTGCAAAGAATGTCGCCTTCCGGATTTTCCGCATATGCGCCCAAGCCGCAATAAGGATATGTCCCCGTGCAGGAAATTTTGCTGAATGCGTCCGCTTGGAAGGCGTAACAAAGGTTGGAGGCAAAGCGAAAGCCGGCAGGGGTCGGGGAAAGGTTTCCGAAGTAATTGGCTTGCACATAGCCGGTCACGCCGTTCACTTCCGCCTTGTAATAGCCGTTCACCCTTTCGTTTGACAGGATGGTGACAATCGTGCCTTTTTCAATGACTGCCACCTGCGTATAGCCGCTTGAAACAGGTCTGTCTCGGACAACGAGCGTGATGTTTCCCTTGTATGTGACCTCATAGACATCGCTCACGCCGCCCAAGGCGTTTTCCATGCGGCAAAGCGTGCCGTCCGTGACGCTGACACAGGTGTCCGTTCGGCTGATTTCCGTGCCGGAGAGAAAGAGAAAACTGCGCCTTGCCTCCACGCCGTACACCGTGCGGGTGCCGCTGTCCGCGCTCGGGCGTTGACTGCCGAAGAGCCGCGTGCCGAGGACGGAAAGAAATTTGCAGTCCGAAGCATTCAGGCAGGTGCTGCCCGCTGCCGCGACCACGCCGCCCGACAGGATGACGGGACAGGCGTTTTGTGAAAAGCGAATCGAGCCGTATAAAAGCGCCCCGTCCGCCATGAAAATGGTCAAGGTGCCTTTCCCGAAAAAACCGGAAACAACCGCATCTTCCGTGTATGTCCCTGCCGGAACGGTGAAGGAAATATCGCCGCTCAAATAGTTCGGGAGACTGCGGAGGGTGGATTGGACGCTCCCCAAGAAGGGGTATGCGCCGCTCCCTGCGCTGACCACGGAGGGGGACAGCACCGTATCGGCGGCGACTGTCCCCGCCCGCACGCCGTTTTCATCCATGCTGAACATGGGACTGCCGCTCTTAAAGGCCGTGACGGAAAAATCGTCCGTTTCCATGCGCACCCGTGCGCCGCTGACGGTGAACCCCTCCTGCCCGATTTTGACTCCTGCTCCGTCCACCACGGCGGCGGTGATGGTGCGGTTGGCGGACAAATCAAGCGCCCCGCCCACATCGGCAGAGAGTTTGTCCGCCGTGATGCTGCCCGCTAAAATGCTGTCGGCGGTCACGGCAGAGGCCGCGAGCTTGTCGGCAGTGACGGCGGAAGCCAAGATTTTTTCGCTCGTCACGCTGCCTGCGGCTAACTTTTCCGCCGTCACCGAGGACGCGGCGAGGGCATCGGCGGCAACCGCGCCGGAGGCCAATTTATCGCCCGTCACCGCGCCTGCTTGCAGCTTGTCGCCGCCCAAGGCAGGAATGACCTTGCCGTTCAAGGTGCCGGTCGTGATGTTGTCCGCGCAGAGATTGATGACGGTAATGTCCTGCGCGTCAATCTGTCCGGCGCTTAGCTTGGAGGCGCTCAGGGAGACAATCTTGCCGTCCGTCACGCTCAAATCGGCGATTTGGGCGCTGCCCACGCAGGCATCCGCTAAAATGCCGCTTTCGGCGGTAACCGCCCCCGCGCTGATGTGTTCGCCGCGCACAGCGCCTGCCGCAAGGCTGTCGGCGGTGACGGACGCGGCGGCTAAGGCATCGGAAGTGATGGAATGCGCTTCGATTTTCTCGGCATTTACGCTGTGGGCTGCCAGTTTATCGCCGGTCACGCACCCAGCTTGCAGCGCGTCCGCCGTCACTGCGCCGGCTTTCAGTTTGTCGGCGGCAATCGCCCCGGCTGCGATTTTATCCGCCGTGACCGCGTGAGCGGAAAGAACTTGCGTTGTCACCGCGCCGGTTGCCAAGGCGCTGCCCTGCACAGAGCCGGAGAGGAGATTCTGCCCGTTGATGCTGCCGCTCAAGGCTGGCGTGCCGCCGACCAAGGTCAGCCCTGCGTCCACGGACGAAACGCGGCAGGAAACGACCGTCTGCAAAGTGCCGTGCTGAAAGGTCATCTGCCTGTCGGTCACGGGCAGGACGGAGCGCGTCCCCAAGCGGTCAGGAACGCTCAGTGCCGCTCCTAAGGGGTACGCGCCGCCGCGCACGCTGAGGCTGCCGCAAGAGAGGGTCAAGCCCTGCAAGGCTTTGAAAAGCCCTTTTGCCAGCGCGTCCTCCCCATCCGCGTATTCAAGAAGCGGATTTTGCGAGACGGTCAACAGATACGCGGCGCTCTGCGCGTTTTCATCGCCGAGCAAGCGGCTGTCGCCCTCCTTCGGCTCAATTTTGAGGGCGGCAAGCGGACCGAAGGCGAAGGTCGGCGCTTCCAAGGAAAGCACCTGTGTACTGTCGATTTTAATGGGCGTGCCGTCCGCCCGCACAGGCCGCACATCGCAAAGACCGTTTTCGTCCGCTGTGAGGAAGCACCCAACGGCGGTCAGCGCCATCGACAGCGCCTGCCGAACGGTCAGGCGGCTGAAATCCGGCGCACGCAAGACCATTTGTTCCGCGCCCGAAAAGGTTTCGCTTTTCAGCGTGCCGCCGCCCGCCTGAACGAGCGCCTTGACGAGCGTGCCGACAGACGCGGGGTAGCTTACCGCATCCGTGTACGGCGCGGAAAAGAGCGGCGGGAAGCCGCTGCCGCCCGAAAGCGTGACGGCACCGCGCAGGGGACAGGCTGTTTTCTTCACATAAAAGGTGTGGAAGGGCGTTTCCGCCGTGTCGCCGTCCGCCGATGCGGTCAGAAAGAGCGCAATCTTCGCGCCTGCCATGGTGCGCTGTCCGCGCCGTGTGCCGCCCGCGCTCCACTGCCCGTCCGCGTTGGCTAATTTGATGTGCGCGTCCGAGCAAAGCACAGCGCCCAAGAGCAGCCCGTCCGTCACGCCCTCCGAGAACGCCGCTTCGATGATGTCCTCCGGCGCTAACTGTTCCTCATGCCCGTCCGCATAGGTCAGCGTGCCGCGCAGAGAAAGCGTTCGCTGTTCGTTTTTCAGCATTTCTTCGATGGTTTTTCCCACTGTTTCACCTCTCTTTCAGGACAAGGCGCAGGGTGCAGGAACGCGCCGCCGCGTTCAGACCGATGCTCTCCGCATAGCAGAGAACACCGTTCAGCCCCCTCGCCGCGTCCGTCACTTCTTCAAAACTGCCCGTCAGCGCGGCGCGGATCCGCAGCGCGTCTTTAATATCCGCAAAGTGCCATTCCAGCGTGATGCGGCGCTTGAGCTGCCCGCCGTCCAGCACGATCCGCCCCAAGGCGTTGTATTCCTGAACACCCGCGCCCCGTGTCTCTACGATTTGGCACAGGCAGGGCGCTGTTAAATTCTGATTATTGATTGTCATTTTACCTCCCGGTTGTGTCGCTGACCTTTTGCATGGCGCGAATCGCCGCCACGCCCAGCCGATAGCCGTCCACCTCCAAGGGGACGGTGATTTCCAAGTGCCGAAGCGCCTCGTTCAGCGTTTCAAGGCTTTCTTTGTTCTGCGCAAGCGGCGCGGCGCTCAGCTCCTTCAGCTGCGGCAGGGAAAGGGCATCCAGAGAAAGACTGCCGATGCCTGCCGCCGCGTCCTGCACCTTCGGGCGTCCCACCGCCAAGCCTTTCACAAAGCCCTCATCAAAGCGCTGCCCCATTTTCATGGTCACGCGGGAGGGCGAATGGATGTCCAGCGCTTCTTTCAGCGCGTTTTTTGCCGCGTCCGCCACGAGCCGCGCTGACTTGACGACCGCGTCCTTCTTGGATAAAAGCCCTGATGCCAAGGCGTTTCCGGCGTTTTCGCCGCAAATGCGATACGCGCCCGTCAGCGCTTCCGCCTGCTTAGAGGCGCTCTGCACCAGCGCGGAAAGCTCGTTCAGGGTTTGAATGAGCGGCTGCGCGTCCGCCGTGAAGCGGACGGAAAGCTCTTCAAGGGTCATGCTGCTCCTTTCTGCGCGTCATCATAAGCAGACGCGCCTTCATATCGTCATCGGTCATTTCGTCTGTTGGGGCAGGGAAAAAGCAGGGACGGGCGGGAAAGCGCTTGGGCGCAAGCAGGGCGACAGCCGTGTACTGCGCGGCGATGAACGCCAGTATATCCAGCCTTTCCAGCTCGGCACGGGCGGCCTTTTGAAAAAGGAAAAGCGCTTTCGGGGTCATGCGGTCATTGCCCGCCTGTCCCGCCTTTGCCGTTTCCTCCAAGAGCCGCAAAGCCCGCTCACCAGCGCTGCCCTGCCCCGTCAGCGAAAAAAACCGGCTTCTTCCAGCGCCTTGGCAAGCGTTTCGGACAGATGCAAAAGCGATCCGCCGCTTTCCAAATACTCTTCCAGAAAATCGCCCGTCTGTTCCAAGGTCAGCGGCCTGTCCCCGTCTAAAAGCCCGCAAAAGAGCAGGGCGCGGACGGAGGAGACGGAGGTGTTGAGTAAATCATAGAGCGAACAATGAAGTGTCTTTTCCGTGTCGCACACAGCGCGGACGGAAAAGGAAAGCGCAAGCTGCCGCCCGTTCATTTCGATGGTCATTGCACCGTCACCCCGCCTGAAAGCCGCAATGTCGCGCCGAAGCCCGCCGGCTCATCCACCTGCACGCCGCCCAGCCACACGGTTTTGACCAGCGCCTTGAACAGCGCCTTCTGCCCATCGGGAAAGGTGATGCAGAAGTCCGCCGCCGTGCCGCTCGAATAGAGGGAGCGAAGGAGGGTCTGTCCCGCCTCCGCGCTGCTCAGATAGCCCTCCAAGGTCAGCTCACCCGCGTCCCGTGCGCCCTGCGTGTAAGTGCGGAAGCCGTCCTCGCTGTCCAAGGTGGTGGTGTCCAGCATTTCGCTGTCCAGCTTCAGTTCGCTGATGCTCCGAAGCAGCCCGATGACGGTTTCCGTATTGTCCGCGGTGCAGGAAAAGGTTGTACCCATTGATTTTTGAAGCATTTTGCCTCCTTATGATTCGGCTTGGCCGAACATGGTCATAAAGTCAATATAACAGTGAACCTTGTGCGCCTGAGCCGCCTCATCAAAGCTGTTTCTGCAATTAAACTTGCTGAACCCGAGCGGCGACAGCACATCGAAGGCTCTGCGCAGCAAAGCCCCCCGCTCGTCCTTGTCCTGCGACCACACGGTCATTTCATAGGTGTCCGTCGTTGCAAAGAGCTTTTTGTCCAGCAGATGGCGCGGCTTCACCTCCGACAGCATGATGGTGATGCAGGGAAGCTGCGGCGGTTTTTTTTCATAAGAGTGCCGGGCGGGCAGACCCACGCCTTTCATCAAATCCACAATGTTCTGAGAAATATCCGTCATAATAAAATCTCCTCTCTGATGCTTTGCATCATCGTCTGCATAAAGTCATTTTCTTCCATTGCCGTCTTCAAAAACGGCGTATTTCGTTCTGCAATCTCCACATAAGGCGCAGAAGCGGATAAAATAAAGCCGTCATTCTCCACTTTTATCGAAATGGATGCTCTGAGTGCGCCTGTCCGCACGGGACAGGCGGCATAGGCTTTTTGATAGGCGTTTTCCGCCGCCTGTTTGAGACCGCGCTGCACACCGCGTTCCGCATTCTCCGCCATCGCCTGTAATTGTTCGGCGAAATCGGAAAGCCTGTTCATACGCCCTCCCTTCTTGGAATGCGCCGCGCCAGCACCGCCGTGTGGGAGCAGAGCCGCCGCACATGCAGGGCTTGAAACGGCGCATCATCCAAGGTGAACACATCCCCCGCTGCGCACAGGGCGTTATACGGCAGAAGGAAGGTGTATGTTCCCTCATCGTCCCAGCCGTATTGCCGCCGCGCAAAGGACGGGTTTTTCGGACAGACCCGCGCCCGCACCGCAGCGCCGTGCAGGGTGATTGCCTGAAGCCCGCGCCGCATCAGCCGCATTCGCTGCCTCCTGTCCGGCACAGGCGGTACATCAGCACCTCCTGCCGGATGTCCTCCGGCAAGCCTTCCATCGTGCGGGAAACATCGCCCTCCTGATGGGCGGTTTCGCCCTCCGCGCCGCGCCGTGCATAGAAGACGGCCGCCAAGCGCACCACGGCGTTGTGTAAGCCCTCCGGCACATCGCGCCGCCACGACAGCGCCTTGATGAGCGCCTCGGCATCTCTAAGGTACCCCGTCAGCACCGCGTCTTCTTCCTCCGCATCCAAGCGCAGTTTCAGCTGCAAAAGTTTTTCCTCGTCGGTCAATATATTTTTCCTTTCGCCGGAGACTGTTTGAGCAGTCTCCGGTATATTTTTATCAGCCCAGCACGCGGGTGGCTAATTCGGGATACATCGTCTTGAAGCCGTACAGCACATCCATGCTCAACAGCTCCTTCTTATGCACCATGTCATAGCCGCGCACCACGCGCAGGGAAATGCCGTTGTAGTGGGTGGTGTAGCTCTCCACGCCGCCGGGAGTGGGCAGGGGACGGGTGACGAAGGCGAACGCCATCGGGTGGAAGGCAAGGTTCGCCGTGTGACTGCCGATGAGCTGCACTGCCGTCCCCGCCGCGCAGGTGATTTGAGGCGACACCTTGACGGAAACCGCATTGCCGGACGCGGAAGCATCTTGAAGCACCGTGTGCCGGGTCTGCTTGCCGGACGCGCCGATTACAAGCAAATCGCCATGCTTGACCGTGCCGGTTAAGGAAGTGCCGGTCAGGACGATGGTGTCCGCCTCGGTGACGGCATTTTTCACGGTAATGTTCCCGCTTGCGGTCAGGCTGCCCGCCTCGTGAATGCACACGCTCTGGGACATGAAATTGTCCAGCCCCATCACGCGGCCAATGCTGCCCTCGCGCAAGCCCTCGGTGCTGCCGGATTTTTCGGCATGGACGATGGCATCCAGCGCGGTGAAAGCGGCATCCGCCTCCGCGTCCCACAGGGCGACACGACCGGAAACAGGCACATTCTGGCGGTTTAACTGCTTGCGCGCATCGGCCAAAATGGTGAGGGTGCCGGGCGTTTTGCCCGCCTCGCCCACAAAGCTCGGCACATCCCGATACAGCTTTAAGCCGTCCGCGTTGATTTTCTTTGCCAGCGCCGCGGCAGCCGGCTCAATGAACACGCGCTCCACATCGCCCACGCAGGTCGCGCCCTGAAGCGCCTCAATGCCCACATCCACGGTGGCAATGCGGTCGAGCGTCACATCCACGGCGCACTCTTCAATGTCCTGCTCGCTGACCCCGACAGCGGGGTCAAAGTCGTGCGCGGTCAAAACAATGGGCTTGCGCACGCGGATGGTGTCGCCCAGCTTGCCCGCAAAGTCATCGGAATAGTCACGGTGAATCAGGTTCGGGAACACCAAATGCTCCATCAGGCGCGGCAGTGCGGCGCGGGCAAAGTCCCGAACGGAAAGAAATGAATTAGCCATGAAATTTTTCCTCCTTAATGTGATGTTACAAAGTTGTAGTATTCTTCATCCGGCAGAGCGCGGATGTCTTTGAACGGAAGCGTGTCGTTCGGCGTATCGCCCGCCAAGCGCTCCTCCACGCCCTTTTGCACGGCGGCGCGGAACGCCTTTTCCAAGGCATTGACGACCGTTTCCGCCGCGTCCTCGCTTTGGATGGTCAGCGCCTGTGCCAGTTCCGGCGGCAGACCGCGCTGCTTTAACGCCTCCTCCAAGGAAATTTTGCGGGCACGCTCTTCCAGCGCTTCCGCCTGCTTTTCAAGCTCTGCCTGCCGCGCATCCAAGCGCTCGATGGCACTCTGCAGCGCCGCATCCACCTGCACGCGCACCTCCTCGCGCAAGAGCTCGGACAGCGCCTCCTGATTCTGCGGCTGCTGCGCCTCCTGCGCATTGTTCTGTTCGCTCACTTCGTTCTGATTTTCGTCCATGTGTTCTCCTTTCTCATTTCTCCATGAATGGCAGTTGTGAAACCAATATATCGTCCGGCACCATGCCTTCCAGCGTCTTCACCATCTGCGCGGTCTCCAAGGCATCCTGCGGCAGGGAGCGCTCAAAGACCATGCGCACCTTGTCGGCATCCAGGGGGCGATACCCCTTCACGCTTAAAAAGCGGGCGTAAATGCGCAGCCTTTCGCGCAGTGCCTCCCGAAACCAGCGCTCTTTAATGCGCGTGAGCTGCTCCAGCCCCAGCAGCTTATAGCGCATGGCGACCCCGCTTGCATTCCCAGCAAAATGCTCGTCCGAAAGGTCAGGCACCATGCACAGCTTGTGAATGTCGCTCTTTAAGGACAGCCGGAGCGTCTCGGCATCCGCACTCGCGTTCGGGCGCGTCAGGTATTGGGCGGAAGCATCGCGGTCGGGCAGATACAAGAGCTTGTCCTGCCGGAGCTGCTGCGCGGGACTGCGCCCCCGCTCATCGGGCAGAAGCTGCGCTCCCGTAATCACCAGCAGGGCGTTCACAAGCTGCTCTTCGTCGTTCAGGCGGTCACTCTGCACGGTGTCATAGGCATCCAAGAGGCTTAAAACGCACTCAAAATCGCCCGTCTCCTCGTCATTGTTCCAGTATTCAATGAGCGGCACGCGGCCAAAGTAATGCCGTTCCGCATGGTCGGGGGCTTTGTTTCCTAAGTCGAGCAAATTGGTTGCCCGATAGGTCAAAATGCTGTCCTCCAAGTATACAGTCAGCTCGTGCGCCGTCGGGCGGCCGCTCTCGTCCGTGATGGGGCGGTACAAAACCCCGAACAGCGGCTCGGCGGTCACGGTGCTGTCATAGACCACGAACGCGGAGCGCGGGTCAAGCGCTGCCGAGCGCGGGCGCACATGCTTATCCGCATAAATCAGTTCCACCCCCTTTCCGAACAGGCTTTGCGCCCGCGACAGCTCCATATCCACGCTCTGCACATCCGCGGCGCGGTAGGCGCTGATGACGGGCTGCAGCGCCTCGTTCTGCGTGTCATCCTGATAAGTGATGGGGCTGCCCGTCAGATAGCCCGCCGCCACATTCACCACATAGCGGGCGTAGGCGTGCGACAGGCGGTTGTTGGGCAAGCCCTCCGGCCGCGTCCGCAGGTTGATGGGGCTTCTTAAGGCGTAGTAATCGTACAGCCTGTTCATGCGCCCGACTTCCCGCTCATGCTCCGAAAGCACTCCGCGCAATAACGCGCCGGACGGCTTGTTGTTCTGCAACAGGCTTTTTTCTCTTCTGATCATCTTGCTCCTTTCCGTTTAGTGGATAGTGGGTAGTGGATAGATAGAATGTTGTGCAGTGGAATTTGTTGTCCCGTAGGTCAATCCTGCCGCTAAGATGTTATAACGGTTTCACCGTCTACTATCATCTTCTGAAAGACTAACCGTCTATCCACTAACCACTAATCACTCTCCGTCCTCGCGTACCTTCGCTCCATGTCATACACAAGGGCGTACCGCAGCGCGTCAATCAAATGGTTATTCCGATCTTCCGGATAGGGCAGGGGCGTGCCGTCCTTATCCTTCTTGAAGGCATAGGCGGAAAGCTCCTCACGCATATGGCGGCAGCAGGGGCTGACGATGATTTCATGTCCTCGCAGCCATTGCAGCCCGTACATCACGCTGTCCGGTCCTTTGCGGGCAGGACGCGCCTGCAAGCCTAAATCGCACAGCTCGCGCACGGATTTCGGCTCGGCGCTGTCGCAGAGGACAAGCCCGCCGCCGCACTTGGGCGCTAACAGCTCGTACAAGGCGCGGTTGGTCAGTCCGCGCTCGTACAATTCATCCATCACATAAATTTTCCGCGCCCTCCTGTCATACAGCAGCCGCACGAAGCCGCAGGGGTCAGCGGAAAACCCGAAATCCAGCCCCATGCGCGTCTCGCCCGTCACTTCTTCGCCGATGTCCGCCACGCGCCAGTTCGTGAACACCGCGTCCTCCGGCACGCCCCATTCGCCGTCCGTGTATACGCGGCGGAAGTAGGCATCGCGCTCCGAAAGCAGCGCCTGTCTGTCCTCCTCGGTCAAAAATCGGTTGTCGCGAAAGCTCGTGCGGACAAAGAGCGTGCTGTCCGTCATCGAAATTTGTTTTTCTTCATCACATCCTTCAAAAAATTCGCGGTAAAGCCAGTGCGATTTGGAAACGGGATTGAACGAGAGCGTGAGCCGCTTCTTGAAGGGGCTGAGACCGCGCAGACGCTTGTCAAGCTGCTTCAGCTCCGCCCTGTCCAGCTCGGTCGCCTCCTCAATCCAGATGTCGGTCAGCACGCCCTTTTGCGGCGTGACGGACTTCACCTTTTCGGCATCGTCCATGCCAATGAGCATGATTTGTGCGCCGTTCTTGGCGGTCAGCACCATGTCGGTCTTGTTTAAGGTGAAATATCGATCCATGCGCAGCCGCCCGATAGCCTTTTTGATTTCGTTCAGACAGCTCGTGCGCAGCGTCCGACAGACCTTGCGCACCACCAGCACATTCCGCCCTTCCAACGCCGCGGCCACCGCCCGTGTTGCCAAGAACACGCTTTTCCCGCTCGCCGCTCCGCCGTAAAAGAGCTGATACCTGTGTTCATCGTGCAAAAACGGGATGTAGACGGCGTTCATGGCGGAGGCTTGGAGATGAAGCACCCGCTTTCTTACCTTGTTCTCAGCTTGATTTCCCTCCCTTCCGCTTAATGGATAATGAAAGTGAATAGTGGATCAATAGAATGTTGTGCAGTGGAATTTGTTGTCCCGTAGGTCAATCCTACCGCAAAGATGTTATAACGGTTTCACCGTCTACTATCATCTTCTGAAAGACTAACCGCCTATCCACTATCCACTAATCACTAACCACTATAAGCAAACTGCTGCACCAGCGGCGTACCTTCCAAAGCCCGCACGACCATCCGCCTATCCACTAATCACTAATTTCTAATCACTCGTAACGACTTGAAACACGCCTTCGTCAATCTCCTCATCGCCTGCCCGCAGTTTATCCAGCACGAGCGATGCGGCTTTGATCGCGTCTCCGGCAGAGGTCTCATCGCCCTCTAAAATGGCCGTCAAGCGCAAAATTGCCGCCCGCTCCGCCCGTTCCCGAAGCGCTGACATCTCCTTGCCCATGCCCTTCACTTTCCTCCCCTCACCGCATATCCGGCATTCGCCGTCTATGCTCTGCACACATCAACGCATATCCGGCGTTCGCCGTCTATGCTC
>CAVJHY010000044.1:10874-13074 GCA_963649405.1 bacterium | reverse complement strand
TACCTGCGACAGTTCGTCGCTTAGGGCGGACAGACTCAGCTGCTTGTTCATATCTTTATTATATCACATTTGGGGAAGATTTGCATTGTGCGGTGCTGCCATAAACATATCAACATACAATCGGCACATATAAAGATGTTATTTTTACGCCATCTACTTCCTTCAAATAATTTCGATTTATTCCCGAAAAACCTTCGACTTCTGCGTTTTGCTCCGGTACAGTATTCACAATTGATTATGCAACCTTGAGTTATTTAAAAAGCACCGCAGTGCGACTGCGGCGCTAAAAAGTGAAGGTTACTTAATCGTCCAACGACTATAATCAATATCATCAATGGTGACTGTTGTTCCATCCTCATAGAGAATTTTGTGAATGCCACAATAAACTTGATAGATTGAGCTTCTATCAGGTATTATAGAATAATCTGAATACACTGTTTTGCCGGGGCTGACCGTGCGAGTCGTTGTTCGATAATATATAGTCGTATCTCCATATATTCTGTTTCCCCAAGCATCTTTTGCATATATATACAGCTCGAATGCTTTTACAGTTTTACCATATTCTTTATTCGTAACTTGGAATTTAATTTTAAGTTTATCATCCGACAAAAAATCCCATGTTGCGTATGCATTACCTTTCTTAAAATACAGTGTTATCCCATCTTTCGGCTCGACATTCACAGTAATCGTTACTGATTTATCGCTGCCGTCTGAGATTGTACCTACTAGAGTATATCTGCCTTCTCTATTGAACTTAATGGTTAAATTATAAAGTGTATAAGCATAAAAATTACTATTTATTCCTCCTTCAATTATATTTCCATCACTGTCTTTTACTGTCCAATTTAATTTTGGATTTGATGCATTTTTAGGTGAAGTGGTTACTAATGAAGATAGAATCTGAGTTTCATTAACTTTTAATCTGATTTCTGACTTCTTGACTTTTAGTCCTGTAACTGGTTGAATTACATAAACACTGTAAGAAAATTTAGCACCGCCACCATCTTCTGCTTTGCAGGTAATGGTACAGTTACCGATTCCTACAGCTTTGATTAAACCGTTAGAATTTACAGTGGCAATTTTTTTGTTAGAAGAAGTCCAAATCAGCTTCTTATTTGTAGCGTTCTTGGGAGATATGTTTGGCGCTAATGTTTTTGTCTTGTTAATATTTAATTTTACTACCTTATTTTCATCATGAATGTGATTTATCGCATTTGCAACGGTGATTTTAATAGATGCCTTGATTGGATTCTCAGACGGCTCGGCTGATGTTGCTTTGATTTGGACTGTTCCGACCTTATGCGCGGTAACTTGACCTTTTTCATCAACAGTTGCCACATCTTCGTTACTGGATGTCCAAACGACATCCTTATAATAGGCGTTTGCAGGCTCAATCGATGCAGTGACTGTGGTTACATCTAAACCGGAAGTTGGTGCTGTTAATAACAATTCTGTGTTCTTAGCCGACAAAGTGATTTTAGAAACAGGTGCGACAACATGAACAAAGAGCAGGGCATAGGTTTCAGGGTCATTTTTGATGGTGCAGGTAATGATGGCAGTCCCTTCGGACACACCCGTAATTACGCCGTTAGCATTGACCTTTGCGACAGCATCATCAGAAGAAGACCATACTAAGGCAAGCTGTTTCTTTTTTGCATCGCCAAGAGGAATAATTTCAGGCTTGACTGTCTTTTTCTTTTTTATGAACAGTTGAATTTCAGAATCATTAAATGCTAATTGATATTGCGTTGTATCTGAAATGACGGAGGTATTAGGCGTGGGACTTGGCGAAGGCGTAGGAGAAGGCGAGGGCGTTGGTGATAGTGTCGGGGTAGGGGTGGGCGAAGGCGTAGGAGAGGGAGACGGAGTGGGAGATGGCGTAGGCGTAGGCGTAGGCGATGGAGTCGGCGTGGGTGTGGGTGTTGGAGTAGGCGTTGGCGTGGGTGTGGTAGCAACATACAGCGCACTCTTATAATCACCAATGCTATACCGAGAAGTTCCATCCCAGTTTTGATAAAGTGAAATAGCTTTTTTAATGCTGATGGCATAATTAATGTTTTGAGCATCTTCATATGCGGATATGGCAGTGGTTATGCCAATTACTTGACCATTATCATTAAATAAAGCGCCGCCACTGCTTCCGAGCGAAATTGGGGCAGTAAATTGAATCCAGTCAACGCCGTTTTCAGTGTATAATGAA
>CAVJHY010000044.1:0-10864 GCA_963649405.1 bacterium | reverse complement strand
TTTCCGATTGATACAAGATTTTTTATGCCTTTAGGACTTCCGACAGCGACAACATTGCTTCCGCGCTTAATGGCATCGGTGGAATATTCAAGCGGTTTCATAACGGTGGGGGTCATGAATTGCAGAATGGCAATGTCGTCCTTTTCGCTTGCAATCAGGACTTTGGTGATAAAATACTGATACCCGTCATCACTATCGGCGATAATCATAGAGGCATCTTCAATAACATGGTAATTCGTGACGAGGGTCATATTATCGAACATGAGAAAGCCGCTGCCGGTCGCAATCATCTCGTTCTTATCATCATATATTTCAAGCATCAGAACGGATTGAACAGCCGCTTCAATCGCATCAGGGTCATCAGAAAAGGCCGCGGCACACGCAACGGAGCAGATGGACAAGGCCAAGCAGATGCACAAAATGAGGGAAGCAATTTTTTTCATGGGCTGTTCCTCCTAAATCTGTCTATGTTCGATGTTTTTCAAACAAATGATATATAAACGGACAACGCACTTAAAAATATTGAAAGACACCAAAGGGGGAGATTACAGCAGCCGATAACTCGCCGTAACCTTTCCCAAAATTGTAACTTTTTTCGTAATAATCGGGCGCATGGTACTATTTTCGGGCTGGAGGCGGATATGCCCGCGCTCGCGATAGAAGCGTTTGACGGTCGCATCGCCGTCAATCATGGCGACGACAATATCGCCGTTATGCGCCTCGGACTGCTTGCGGACGACCACATAATCCCCGTCCATAATCCCAGCCTCAATCATGCTTTCGCCGCGCACGGCCAGTACAAAGCATTCGCTGTGGCCAATCATTTCTTCGGGGAGCTGGATGGTGCCCTCATAATCCTGCTCAGCCAAAATGGGAGAGCCGGCGGCCACGCGCCCCAAAATCGGCACACTGCGGACATTCTCCTCCAAGGCGATGTTGGCGGACACATCAATGGCGCGGGGCTTCATGGGGTCACGATGAAGCAGCCCCTTCTTTTCAAGGCGCTGCAAATGCCCATGCACCGTAGAGGTGGATTTCAAGCCCACAGCCTCGCCGATTTCGCGGACAGAGGGAGGATACCCCTTGACTTTTGTCTGCTCTACGATATAATCTAAAATCAACTGCTGCGTGTCGCCGCGGGAACGCCTTGGCATCGCCAGCACCTCCTTAATTTTCAAGGCTCATTATATCATGCGAACATTCGTTTGTAAAGACGAAATTCGCAAAAAAGGAGAAGGCCGGATGGAGAAAAAACAGTGTGTCCTGTATGACAGGGAGTGCATCGACTGCGGCGAATGCGAGCGCTGCGACCTTGACCCGAACAAAATCTGCGATAACTGCATGAAGTGCGTCAACGGTGATGACGAGTACCGCGCCCTGCCGATTGATGCCGTTATTTTGGAGCGGGAAGAGAGTAAGAAGTACGAGTGATTAGCTGTTAGCGGTTAGCCGTTAGGAACAGGGAATAGGGAGCAGGAAATAGGAAATAGGAGCTATTGTCTGCTATGAATGCTCTTTCAAATCATGAAATATTGATGAAAAAAGCAGAGCGTAAATCACAGAATCTTTACGCTCTGCCTTTTTTATCGAAGGCATCCCCGCACAATTCGGTGACTCGTAAAAATATGCTGTGATGCCATTCCTTACACATCAAAAAACGCCTTGTGACAGGCGCTTTTTTGATGCTATCATTTTACTGGCCACTGGCCACTGACCACTGACCACTGACCACTATCATTCCGGTGTATATGAATATGTATACCGTCCGATCAGCCACGGTTTCCCGCCATATGCGCCGAAGGCATCGGCGTAGACGCGCAGAGAGTCGCCGACATACCAAGTGTCGCTGGATTTATTTTCCAGCAGTACTTGACGGGAGCTGTCATCCGTGCCGGTCTCCATCAGCGCCATCTGCGGGGATTCGGAGACGATTTCGACAATCGTACCCTTGCAGACATACACCTGCGTATTGCGGACGCGGGTGGTCAGGTTGTCCAGAAATTCGGAATAGTTATAGGAGTCCATCGGCCACGCGGTGCGAGTGTAGTTGGTGGCGGAGGGAACATGGTACACATCGAAGGTGACAGTGGTCGTCTCGCGGCCGGGGTAGGAAGCTTGAATAACGACCGTGTTCGTGCCGATTTTGGTGAACAGCGCGGTGAAGGAGAAACGGCCGGTGGTGAGCAGCTCGCTCGTGTCCAAATCCTTGTAGGGTGAGAGAACGGTGATGGTCGCCTTGTTTAAGGTCGTGCCGCTGATGGTCATTTCGCTGGATACATTATAGCTGGTACTCAAGGTCGAATCCAGCTCCAAAAGGATGTCCTGCGGCTCACGGTACAAAACAAGGGTGACCGTGTTTTTGCGGTAATACTTGGTCTTGCATTCAATGGTGATAATGTTTTCGCCGATGGCCTGCACGGTGGCGTTATAGGAAATGAGACCGTCCTGCGTACTCACAAGGTCGGACATATCCTCGCCGTTGATGGTCACGGTACTGCCGCGCTCCACCTGAAATTCGATTTGATAGGTCGGGCGGCTGTTGACCTCCAAATAGGTCACATCGGGCGAAATCAGCGTGAGCGGGGAGAGCGGCACGTCAATGTCAAAATGCAGGGTCTCCATCAGCTTATGGTCGCCGGAAGCAGTCTTTAGGTACGGGGTCATGGTGACGGTGTAGGTCTCCACATCAATGTCCTCATTGTCCTCGTACCACACATAGTCCGCCACTTCAAAGGTGGCGTAGCCGCCGATGACAGTGTTGGACAAATGCAGCTCTTTAATGTAGATTTCCGCGCCCTCGTCCGCGGGAATTTTGATGATGTGCGCGGGTAAATCGTCATAAATGGAGGCGGAAATGATGGTGCGCTCCTGAAGCGCAGCCGTCTGCTCTGAACTAAAATAGGGCTTATAAATGAAAAGATACCCGCCGATGCCAAGCCCTGCGACCAGCAGCAAAATCATCAGCACACGCATGAAGCGGTGAATGCCGAAGGTGCGTGTGGCACGCATGGTGCGCATGGTCATGTTGCCCGCTTCCGGTGCTTGAGCGGGCCGTGCCTCGCCCGTCAGCGGCTGATAAGAGGGCGGGAGGGTATTCTCAAAGTCGTCATACACCACGCGCTGAGTGCCGTAAACAGGCACGGCATCAGGGCTGACCGCGCCTTCTTTGATGCTGTCGTCATAGACGCTGGGCGCGGAAGGGTCGGTAAACATGACGCGGCGGCGGGAGGTGGACTGGACAACACGACCGGTGGAGACAGAGACCGTCGGCTTGGTGCCGTCCATGCGAAGACGGCGCTGCTTTTCCTCACCGCGCTCCTTGCGTGCCTTCAGAGACTCCATTTCAGCGGCGACAGAATCTCTTAAATCGCTGGATTTAGATTCATTGCCGTTCTCGTCAATATCAACATAGGTCTTGGGATGGAAGCTGGCCGCCACCTCCTGCTTCCATTCGGGCGTTTCAGCTTCATTGCCCTCTTTGGGCAAGGGAGCGCCGCAGCGGAAGCAGCGAGGAAAGGAGGCACGGTTCCAATGGCCGCATTGTGGACACTTCATAGAGCAGTAAAAACCTCCGATTTCAAATGACAGCACATTGCGATGCGCTTTCATTCGGTTTGCAGATTTTCTTGTGAAGGAAAAATGCGCATCCTTTTCCTTCACGGTCAGAAAAACCGATAGGAATGAAAAATTTTTCCGAAGGGACAAGCTCCTCTCAAAATTTTTCTCCTCGTGCCGACAAAGCCGGCATTGAGAAATTGAGACCGCCTTCGGCGGCGTTAGCTTGTGTGCGGAAGAGTGGAATACAGAATGCAAAGTGTTTTCGCATTCCGAGTAGCAATTTACTTTGTTTGATGTGCAAAAATATGCACATTCAAAGTTTTCGACTGTTCTTTCCTTTTTCCTGCTTATGCTCAGATTTTTTACATTTACAAAAGAAGAAATGGGGAGTATAATGATATTTCAGGGCTTATGCCATGAAACATGAGAGATTAGGCGGGAGTTTTTCTTTACTTCTGAAAGGCTAATCTCGTAGAGGGGTCAAAGGATGGATTTGAACGAGATTCAGTCGCCGGAGAGGGTCAAGCAGCTTCGGCGGGAGGAATTGCCTGACTTGGCGGAGGCGCTCCGCAAGCGGGTGATTGAGACTGTCGCCCAAAACGGGGGGCATCTTTCGTCCAATTTGGGCATTGTCGAATTGACGATTGCCCTGCACCGCGTGTTTGACTGCCCAAAGGATAAGATTATTTTTGATGTGGGGCATCAGTGCTATCCGCATAAGCTCTTGACGGGGCGCGACCCTTTATTTGACACCCTGCGCACTTATGGCGGGCTGTGTGGCTTCCCGCGAGCCGAGGAAAGTCCTTATGATGCCTATAACACCGGCCACGCCTCCACCGCTATTTCCGCCGCTTTGGGGCTTTGTCGGGCGCGTGATTTACAGGGAGAAAATTACAATGTCATTGCTGTTGTCGGTGATGGCGCGATGACGGGCGGTATGTGCTATGAGGCACTCAACGATGCGGGCAGTGCTAAAACGCGCATCATTGTTATTCTGAACGATAACGGGATGTCCATCTCCGGCAATGTCGGAGCGCTGACCAAGTACCTTCTCCATCTTCGCACAAGCAAGGGCTGGGTGAAGACAAAGCAAGCCATTTCCAAAGCGCTCCTTAAAATGCCCGTGGGCGGGCGTACACTGTACGCCGCGTTCCAGCGCATCAAAAACAGCATCCGCAATATTTTTATCCGTGACAATTTTTTTACCACCTTGGGCTTTCATTATTTCGGTCCCGTGGACGGGCAGGACGCGGCTGGGCTTGAGCGCATTTTGAAGCGCGTGAAGGGCTTAAACGAGCCTGTTCTTCTTCATGTCGTCACCCAAAAAGGTCACGGCTACACACCGGCGGAGAATATGCCCGATGTGTTCCACGGAACGCCGCCTTTCTGCGTGGAAAACGGGCAGAAAAGCAGCAAGACCAAGGAGCGTTCCTTCGGCGCTCATGCCGGAAATATTCTGACCGAGCTGGCCGAAAAAGATAAGCGAATCTGCGTGATTACGGCGGCCATGACCGGCGGCACGGGCATGGAAGACTTCCAAAAGGCGCATCCTGACCGCCTGTTTGATGTAGGCATCGCCGAGGAACACGCCGTCTCCTTGGCAGCGGGCATGGCGCGGGGCGGTCTAAAGCCCGTTGTCGCCATCTATGATACCTTCATGCAGCGGGCGTTTGACCAACTCATGGAGGATGTCTGTCTGCAAAATTTACCCGTGGTGCTGCTCATGGACAGGGCAGCCCTGAGCGGTGCGGACGGCGCGACCCATCACGGCGTGTTCGGGCTTTCATATTTGAGCCCCATGCCGAATATGCAGATTTTCTGTCCGCGCTCGTGTGAAGAATTGGAAGGCACACTGCGCTATGCGTTGACCTCTGACCACCCTGTTGCCATTCGCTACCCGCGCACTGAGGACAGCACCGCGAAGCGTCCGCTCAAGCAGCAGTTCACCGTCGGAAAATGGGAGCTGCTGGAAAGCGGGAAAGACTTAGCGCTTCTCTGCGTCAACCCGATGATTGGAATTGGCTTTGAAGTGCGGGAGATTTTAGCGAAAAAAGGCTTGTCTGCCGCTGTTGTCAATGCTTCCAGCCTGAAGCCCTTGGACGGGAAGATGCTGAAAAATTTCGCCGGAACGCCCCTATTTACCTTGGAGGAACACGCCTTACGCGGCGGTTTTGGCAGTCAGGTGAATCAGTGGAACGCGCAGAACGGTCTGCCGTCCGTCACAGAAGCCTTTGGTCTGCCGGACAGGTTTGTCGGACACGGAGACAGAGCCTCCCTGCTTCAAGAATGCGGGCTGAGTGCGGAGAAAATTGCGAATGTGATTGTTCACAAAATTAAAGGAGATACAGCGACATGAAAACGCGGGTGGATGCCGCGCTCGCTGCGCGTGGGCTGACCAAGAGTCGGGAACAGGCGCAGGCACTGATTATGGCGGGTCAGGTCTATATCGGCGAAAAAAAGGTCTTAAAGGCTTCCGAGCAGGTACAGGAAATGGATGAGCTGATTATTCGCGGCGCTACGGAGGACTTTGCAAGCCGCGGCTATCACAAGCTGGAAAAGGCCATTTCGTATTTTAACGCGGATGTACACGGCCTAGTCTGCATGGACATCGGCGCGGCAGCGGGCGGCTTTACGGATGTGCTGCTCAGGAATGGCGCGGCGCACGTGTACGCCATTGATGTGGGCTACGGTCAGCTTGATTGGCGGCTGCGCAATGACGAGCGCGTCACGGTCATGGAACGGACGAATGCGAGAACACTAACGCTCGATATGGTGCCGCTTCACCCGACGCTTACGGTCATGGATGTGTCGTTTATCTCCATCCGCCTGATTTTGCCGGTTGCCTCGAGCATCATGGGCGAAACAGGGCGTTTTCTGACGCTCATCAAGCCGCAGTTTGAGGCGGGGCGCGGGCAGGTCGGCAAGAACGGCGTGGTGCGGGACAGCTCCGTGCATGAGCGCGTTCTGCGGGATATCTGCGATTTTGCGCCCACCTTCGGCTGGTATGTGGAGGACCTGACTTTTTCGCCTATCACAGGACCGAAGGGCAACATCGAGTTTTTGGGCGACATCCGCTTTGGCGAGGGTGCGCCGATTTCAGATGAAGCGATCCATACATTGGTCAAGGAAGCCCATGAAACCCTTCGCAAAAATGACGGATAATGTAAATAAACCGTAATAAAAACGGCGAAACATTGCCTTTTCCTTTCCGATATGGTATGATACACGGGTGATAGGAGGTGCGCTGCCCATGAAAAAAAGAGGTTTTTCAGCCCTGCTTTTTGCTGCTTTCGTGGTAATTTTGCTGCTTTCGTCCCTGCCGGCGCTGGCCGAGACGAAGACCTATACCTTTTCCGATATTCGGGCGCAGCTTGAATTAGACACATCAGACTTTGACATGATTTTAACGCCCGACAACCTGACCGAGAATTATTCTTGGTTGACCGAGAACGGCTATGAACCGGACAATGTCGAGGCGGATTTTAAGGACATCGGCATTTTGCTGGAAGCCTTTGATTCTGCCAATGGTCGCACCTTGGTCATCACCGCGAAGGCGGATGTGGATGCCGAGGCTCATTTTGACATCAACACCGTTGAGGACGAAGTTCGCAAGAATTTCCGTCAGGCGCACACAAATGGCAGCACTTACAGCTTGCTGGGGTATGACTATTCGAGCGCCACATGGAAGAACTACGGCAAGAATTTGCAGCGCTTCCTGCGTCTCAAGTACATCCTCAAATACGGCGGTGTGGAGCAGTACAAGGGTTATCAGCGCCGCACCATCCGCAACGGCTATACCATCACCTTGGATTTGCAGGTGAAGGGGCGCAAGTTAAAGACCGCCGATGAAAAGCTGCTGGACAGCATTTTGAACGACATGGTCTTCACCGAGGTGCTGACCGCACCACCCGGCGCGTGCAAGCTGATTGTCACCGAGCCGCCGACCGAGGTCAACGATGACACTTTGACCATCTCCGGCACGACCGATGCGAAAGCGAATGTGACCTTGGCACTTATCTCCATGACGGGCAGCACGGGCGGCACTTTCACGGACACGGCCTCTTCCAAGGGCAAATTCTCCATCAAGGTGACTTTCCCCGAATCCGGCACTTATTCAATGGTGCTGACGGCCTCCACCGATGATGGGCGCACCACCCAGCGCACCTATTCCATCCTCTATGAAAAGAACTACATTCCGCTGAACTTCACCTCCGCCGTGCCGGCGCAAATCAGCAGCGACACGCTGACAATTTCCGGCACGACCATCAAGGGTGTGAAAACGCAGATTTCCGTTACCGGTCCTGTGACCTATCAGAAGTCCAAGACGGGCAAGTCCTTCTCCTTCACCTTTGACACCGACAAGGAAGGAACATATCAGATTCTCATTACCGCGTCCAAGAAGGGCATGGAAACAAGAACGGTTTCTTACACAGCCGTCCGCACCCTGACCGATGCCGAGCGCATCCAGAAGACCAAGGACAGCGCCCAGAATACAGCCTACAAGACCTTAAAGAGCAACCTTTCCAAGTACACGGGCAAGACCTTTACCTACACCGGCTATGTGCTGGAAATTACGCCCTCCGGCAATGAATGGACGGTCAAGTTTGCCCTGAGCAAGTCCGGCACGACCTACAAGGACATCGTGTACCTCATCTGCAAGGAAGAGCCGCAGTACGCTCTCTTTGAAAAGGTCAGGATGTACGGCACATTGAGCGAGAACACTTATATCGAAATCGTCGAAGGCAGCGGTACCAGCGAATACCCGCGTTTTGAACTGCTGTTCTTTGAGGATGTGGCGGAGTAGGGAAAATTTATTGCAGGGAGAAGGCTTTTTTAAAAAAAGCCTCCACCCTTCATCCTCCTGAAAAATAATCCACAATTTTAATTTGATATAGCGAAATTGCAATTTGTGTGTGCCGCTAAAATACTCTAATCCCTATTTCCTACACCCTACTCCCTCCCTATCTGCTAACAGCTATCCACTACCCACTACAAAGGAGGAATCCCCCATGCAGCAAGATGTTATTCTGGTCTTCGACCTCGGCAGTGAGGAAAACCCAAAAATCGCCCGCGAAATTCGTGCGTTGGGCGTGTACAGCGAGATTCATCCGCACGACATTAAGGCTTCCGAATTGGCGGTCATTCCGAATGTTCGCGGCATCATCCTGAACGGCGGCAAAAACCGCATTGTGGACGGTGTGGCCATCGACGCAAGCGAAGCTGTTTACGGTCTCAATGTGCCGATTTTTGCAGTCGATCATCCCACAAAAAAGGGCGAGAAAATCGCCGCATGGCCGCAAGACGATGCGGAACGCGCCGCACTGCTGTCTGATTTTGTGTTCAACAAGTGCGGCTGTCAGAAGACATGGAACACGCAGAATTTCATTGACGACCAGATTGAGCGCATCCGTGCGCAGGTGGGCGATGGCAAGGTGCTGCTAGCGCTGTCCGGCGGCGTGGATTCGTCCGTGGTCGCCGCTTTGCTCATCCGTGCCATCGGCGATCGCTTGACCTGCGTTCATGTCAATCATGGTCTTCTGCGCAAGGGCGAGCCAGAGCAGGTAGTACAGGTATTCCGTCACGAGCTGGGCGCTAACCTCATCTATGTCGATGCCGTTGACCGCTTCTTGGACAAATTGGCGGGCGTTGCCGACCCCGAACAGAAGCGCCACATCATCGGTGCGGAATTCATCCGCGTGTTTGAGGAGGAAGCCCGCAAGCTGGATGGTATTTCCTTCTTGGGGCAGGGTACCATCTACCCCGACATCATCGAAAGCGGCACGCGCACAGTGAAAGCTGTCAAGAGCCATCACAATGTCGGCGGTCTGCCTGAAGACCTTAAGTTTGAGTTGGTCGAGCCGCTCAAGATGCTCTTTAAGGACGAAGTGCGTGCCGTCGGCGCAGCGCTTGGTCTGCCGGACAGCATGGTCTATCGTCAGCCCTTCCCAGGTCCCGGTCTTGGCGTGCGCTGTGTGGGTGCAATCACTCGCGACCGCTTGGAAGCCGTGCGCGAATCGGATGCCATCCTGCGCGAAGAATTTAAGAACGCGGGCTTGGAAGGAAAGGTCTGGCAGTATTTCACCATCATTCCCGATATACGCTCCACCGGCGTGCGTGATAATCGCCGCAGCTTTGAATGGCCGGTTGTCATCCGTGCGGTCAATACCGTTGATGCCATGACCGCTACCGTGGAAGAACTGCCTTGGCCGCTCATCAACCGCCTTACCAAACGCATCACCTCCGAGGTTAAGGGTGTCAACCGCGTCCTCATCGATGCTACGCCTAAGCCCAGCGGGACGATTGAATGGGAATAATTCCAAAAACTCTGAAAGCCTTGAAAACACTGGCTTTCAGGAGTACTAACCAACCTCGTGGCAACGATTTGGCAACATTATTTTGAAATTCGCAGAAAGAGCTATCTGATTTCAAATGAAGTCAGGTAGCTCTTTCTTTTATTTGTCACTATTGTCGTTCAATACATTGATGAGCATATCGCTCAGTCCTTGAGATGCCGCTGCTAATTGATATGGGCTTCTCGGCCACAGTGATTGCTGACCGAGTCGGCCATGAGAGCATCGACATCACATACAACTACGCGCATTTGTTTCCATCAAAACAGACGGAAATTGCTGATCAACTGGATTTGACGAGGAGGTAACACCGTGTCGCAGAAAGTGCGAGATGAGCATAACCGTTGGCGCAGCAAGAATGTCATGTTCCGCATGTCGCCGGAAGAAAATCAGCAGTTGGAGACATTCGTCAGGCTGTCTGGACTAACGAAGCAGGATTACATAACCAAACGATTGCTGTGCAAGAATGTGATTGTGCAGGGCAATCCGCGAGTGTATAAGGCGCTGAAGGAACAGTTGGCAGAGGTACTGGCAGAACTCAAGCGGATCGAAAACGGTGAAAGAGTGGCTGATGAGTTGCTGGATGTCATTCGGATGATTGCGGTGATTATGGAGGGCATGAAATCGGAAAAGTAATGGTTTGGTATTTTGAAAGCTGGATCAATCAAGGCCTCTGGGCTGCGTTAGTCGCAACAATCAGCTCAGAGGTCTTATTGGTTTGTGAGGGTAAAACGGGGGACTAAAGCGTTACATAGACGAATATTTCAGCAAATTGTCTTTTCAAAATCATCGAGCTTGTGAAAAAAAGTCTGTAAAAAGGTGAAAACCAAGGTCTTCTGTGGTAGGATAAAAAACATAGGAGGTCTGAATTATGGCGAACAAAAAGAAAGAGTACTACAAACCGGGACCCATGACGGAAGGAAAGCGGAACATCATCCAAGGGCTGCTGCAGGAAT
>CAVJHY010000043.1:0-13439 GCA_963649405.1 bacterium | reverse complement strand
CAATCGCATCTGACACAAAATTCACTATTTATCGCGCCGCCTCATTTGTGCGGTGCTGCCTTAATATTTTCTCGCCTTGGCTCTGTTTTTCAGAAGCTGCTCATAGGCAGCCTTTTGTGTTCCGTTTTGTGTGGTGCTTGCAAGCCCCACATTCCACCATGCGTCATAGCCGTCCGTCATGGTTTTGGGCAGCACTTTAATGTCAATGAGCGTGGAAACCGTTTGCTTTTTCGCGTCCAAAAGCGCTGCCTCCAGCTCGTCAAGGTTGGTCGCCGTGTAGGTTTTGCAGCCGTATCCGGCGGCTACCATCGCATAATTGATGGGAATCAGTCCGCCGTTTAAGCCGCCGTTTTCGTCCCGATAGCGAAATTCTGTCGCCAGATTGCCGATGCCGTTGCCCATTTGCAGATTGTTAATGCAGCCAAAGCCGCAGTTGTCAAAGAGCAGGACATTGATTTTCTTGCCCTCCTGTAAGGAAGTGACCAGCTCAGAATGCAGCATCAGGAACGCGCCGTCGCCGCACATGGCATAAACCTCCTGCTTGGGTGCGGCCAGCTTTGCGCCCAATGAGGCACAAACCTCGTAGCCCATCGTAGAAAAGCCGTATTCCATCTGGTAGGAATTCTTGCAGTCAGTCGTCCACATCCGCTGCAAATCACCGGGGAGACTGCCGGAAGCGCCCACCACGATGGCATCCTTGTCAATGGTATCCCGAATCAGCGCAATTGCGGAAACCTGTGTGATTTCGCCGCCGTTCAGCTTCACTTGTTCTGGTATCGTCGCCTCATGCCGTGCCTGAATAAGCGGCTCAAAATGTTTGCCGTAGCGATATGCGGCAAGATGCGCGTATTCCTCGTTCCATGCCTTTTTTGCCGCTTTAATCTCGCCGCAGTAGCTGCTCATATAGCCTTTTTTATTGAGTGCCTCATGCAGCATATCAATGGTCGTCCGTGCATCGCCGATGACCATCGCGGCATCCATCTTGTTCGCATCAAAGGGCGAAATGTTGACGGAAATCAGCTTGTTTTTCCCGTAAAGCTCCTTGGAGCCTGTGGTAAAGTCAGACAGGCGTGTGCCGATGGCAACGATTAAATCCGCGTTTCGCGCAATGGTATTGGCCGCCGAATTGCCGGTCACGCCAATGCCGCCCAAATTCATGGGGTGAGAAGACAAACAGGCGCTCTTGCCCGCCTGCGTCTCCGCAAAGGGTATCTTGAACGCCTCGCAGAGTTTTTCCAGCGCAGCACCTGCCTCAGAATAGCGGACACCGCCGCCGCAAATCATCATGGGATGCTTGCTTGCTGAAATGGCTTCCACCAAATCATTCAAATCTTCTTTGCAGGGCGCAGGACGACGGACGCGGTGAACGCGCTTTTCAAAGAAATAATCGGGATAGTCGCAGCTCTCGCCTTCCACATCCTGAGAGAGCGCCACACAGACAGCACCCGTCTCGGCAGGGTCAGTCAAAACGCGGAACGCCTGACAGAGCGTCGCCATGAGCTGCTCAGGACGGGTAATCCTATCCCAGAATTTGCACACGGGACGGAAGGCATCATTGGTCGTGACGGAGGGACAATATGCCTGTTCAAGCTGCTGCAGAACAGGGTCAGGCTGGCGCACGGCAAAGGTATCGCCGGGGAACAGCAAAAGCGGGATGCGGTTGACAGTCGCACAGGCTGCCGCCGTGACCATGTTGGCAGCGCCCGGTCCTATCGAAGAGGCGCAGGCGATGATTTTGCGGCGGTTATGCTGCCGCGCAAAGCCGGTTGCGGCGTGCGCCATGCCTTGCTCGTTCCTGCCCTGATAAACCTTCAGCCCGCCGGGATTTTCGTCCAGCGCCTGTCCAAGCCCCACGACAATGCCGTGACCAAAGATGGTGAACACGCCGTCTACAAACTTGGTTTCATTGCCGTCCAGTTCTATATACTGGTTGTCCAGAAATTTCACAATGGCCTGTCCGACCGTCATGACGCTCATTGCTTTTCCTCCCTGTCGCAGCACACGGTTTCGCCGTATTTTTCCTTGCTGGCTTTGATAAACGCCTGCACCTCAGCGGCGCTCGGCATTTCTTCGGAGCAGGAATGGGCGGTCACCAGCATGGAAGCCTGTGCGCAGCCAAATTCCAAACAATCGTACATATCCCAGCCGCTGTACAGGCCGTACAAAAATCCCGCGCCGTAGCCGTCGCCGCCGCCGAAGGACTTGAGCGCCTCCACGGGGAATGGACGCACGGTATAGTGCTTTCCGTCGCAAGTATATGCGGTCGAGCCTTTCTTACCGTGTTTGATAATGACGATTTTGGCGTGATGTGCCTGCCAAGCCTTGGCGCTGGCCAAGTCATCCCGTCCCGGCTCAATCAGCCGCTCCATCAAATCAAATTCCTCACGGCTGCCCATGATGATGTCTGCATCCCTGCCGACCATTGCATAATAGATAGAAATCTCGTCCATACTCGCCCAATTATAGGGGCGGTAGTCGATATCGAAAATCACCTTTGTACCGAAGCGCTTGGCGAGCATCACGGCCTTCAGTGCCGCTTCGCGGGAGGGACTGGCCGCCAGCGCCGTGCCGGAAATCAGCAGCGATTTGGTGCTTTTGATGTATTCCTCATCAATATCAGCAGGACAAAGCTGCAAATCCGCAATGCAGTTGCGGTACATCAGGATGCTGCTTTCATCCCTGCTCAAAATTTCCGTAAAGGTCAGACCGATTTTTTCGCCGTTTGTACAGCGGCGAATGCGGGAAACATCAATGCCCTCTTTTTCAAAAAAGTGGGTCACGTAATCCCCAAGCTGGTCATCAGAAACGCGAGCAAAGAAGCCGATTTTCATCCCGTGCCGCGCAGCGCCCACGGCAATGTTGGCGGGGCTGCCGCCCACATACTTCCTGAAAGTCGTGCATTCTTCCAAGGGCTTAAAATAGTCCACAGGGTTAAAATCCACAGCCACCCGCCCCAGCAGAACCAAATCATAGGGTCTTGACCGTTCAAATTCAATGTATGCCATTTGAAATTCCTCCCCGCGCATCATCGTTCAATCGTCCACAAGGCACTCCGAAAGAAACAGCATGGCCAGCGCCTGTCCATATGGCATCGGCTTTAGCTCAATTTGCTTATAGAAATCCTTGGATTTCCGTCCCATCGGCGTTCCGTAGGAAACCTGATGGACAGTGCCGTCATCATCAATATAGTTAAGAATCGGCGGAAGCGCCTTTTCAGCGGACGCAGCATAACGCTTTTCCAAAAGTCCTGCATGGACGGCCTTCAGAATGCCGTAGGCAAGACCGCAAGTGGCGCTGGCCTCGACATAAGAGGTAGGGTCATCAATGAGGGTGTGCCACATGCCGTTTTCATTCTGATATTTCAGAAGGCTGTCCGCCTGTGCGTGCAAAATCTGCGTAAGCCTTTCCTCGATTTCAGGTGCTACTTTTACCATCTGCAAAAATTCGGGGATAGCGATAGTCACCCAGCAGTTGCCGCGTCCCCAGAACGCTTTGGAAAAATTATGCCGTCCTTTGAATGTCCAGCCGTGATACCACAGGCCGGTTTGGGGGTCTGCCAGATACTTGGCATGGAGCAAAAGCTGGTATTGCGCCTCATCGATGTATGCCTGTTTTCCTTCGATGCGCCCCATGTTGGCCAGAAACAGCACTGTCATAAACAGTGTGTCATCCCACAATTCTTGGTCGTTCAGGGTGTCGGAGGTCATGTGCTGGAGGCCGCCTTCCTCCGTGCGGGGAAACTTCTCCATAATCCATTTGGCTGATTCCCGACAAGGCGCAAGATACTTTTCATCTCTCAAATACTCGCCCACATAGGACATTGCCAAAAACGGTGCCATCGTGTTCACATTCAGCGCTGGAAAGCCAATCTCGATTTGACCGTCAAAAAATTTTGTCAGAATGTCCAGATACTGCGCATCATGGCTGTTCTCAAACAGCCGCCACAGACCGTAAAGCCCGACACCCTGCGGCCATTCCCAATGTTCATATCGGCGGATGTCATCACCGGCAAGGCTTCGCTCCTTCATGCCCGTCAAAAACACCTCATCATCCTCATAGAGAATGGGGAGAAACGCCTTCAGCAGACAATTCAGCTTTTCCCTTATCATCGTTGTTTGCGTTTTATTTTCCATAAGCAAGCCTCACGCTTCGTCTTGGAGCTTTTCTTCAAGCGTATGCAACAGCTCAAGCAGCTCAGAAGGGGTGCTGACCGTGTAATCAGGCTGCCAGTCTGGCTCTTCCACAGTGTGAAAATAGCGGGGAGACCAGTTAAGCCACACAGAAATCATTCCCTGCCGATTAGCGCCTGCAATGTCCTTTTTTAAATTATTGCCAATCATCACAATGCGGCGCTTGTCCTTTTCCTTTAAGCCCAATTTTTCGCAGGCCGTCTCGAACATGATGGGCGCAGGCTTCTGCTGCCCCACCGCCTCGGAGACAACCCACGCATCAAAGCAATAGCCAAGCCCGTTTTTTCTGTAAACATTCTGAAAGGATTCCCATTCTCCGTCCGCCACCAGCGCGATGGTGAAGCCCTCATCATGCAGGGTTTTCAGGGTTTCTTCTGCACCGGGAATAAAATCCGCCTCCAGCACGATGCCGCGTTCATCCCGAACTTGGGTGGCTTCATCAATGATGGTATCGCCGCTATCAGTAAAAATGATTAGCTTTTTACTCTTCATAGGAAAAACCTCTGAGCTTCAGCTCCTCCGCATAGTGACAGGCGACATAATGACCTGGCTTCAGCTCCCGATATTCGGGCGTGCATTCTTTGCACTTTTCCATGCAATAACGGCAGCGGGTATGGAAGAAGCAGCCGCTGGGCGTGTTGGCAGGATTGGGAATTTCACCCTTTAGAGCAATGCGCTCCATCTGAACGGTTGGGTCAGCCACGGGGACAGCGGACAGAAGCGCCTCGGTGTACGGATGCAGCGGCTTTTCAAACAGCTCCTCCGTCTCGCTGAATTCAATCAGGCGGCCAAGGTACATCACGCCGACCTTATCGGAAATATGCTCCACGACCGACAAGTCGTGGCTGATGAACAGATAGGTCAAGTTCATATCCTTCTGCAAATCACGCAGGAGGTTAATCACCTGCGCCTGAATGGAAACATCCAGCGCGGAGACAGCCTCATCGCAGACAATAATCTGCGGGCTTACAATCAGCGCCCTTGCAATGCCGATGCGCTGGCGCTGACCACCGGAAAAGGCGTGCGGATAACGCATCAGGTAGGTTGGATTTAGGCCGACCTTCTGCGCCATGTCCTTGACGAGGCTGTCCATTTCGGCCTTAGGCATTTTCGGATAATTCGCCTTGAGTGGCTCTTTAATGATGTCCAGCACCGTCATGCGAGGGTCTAATGAAGAATAGGGATCCTGAAAAATCATCTGGATTTCCTTACGGATTTCCCTGCGCTTTTTCTTGTCCACTTTGAGAAAATCCACTTCTTCGCCGGCTCTCGTGCGATACATGACCTCGCCCTCGGAGGCTTCATAGGCGTGAACGATGCAGCGCCCCAAGGTGGTCTTGCCGCAGCCGGACTCGCCCACAATGCCGATGGTTTCACCAGGCTTTACATCAAAGCCGACATCGGTAACGGCTTTCACCGTGATGCCCTTGGAGGAAAAGCGCTTATGCAGATGCTTGACCTCTAAAATATTGTCCTTATGCATTCTTTGCGCCCTCCTTTTCTTTTAGGAGTGCTTCTGCCCTTGCCCGCTGCGCACGGCACGCCTCATGGGGACAGTTGAAGCAGGCAATTCTGTGTCCGGGGGCAACTTCCACCAAATCCGGCTGTGCCTTGTTGCAAAGTCCCTCGATGCGCGCATCACAGCGGTCATAAAAGCCGCAGGCATCCGGCAGATTCATGGCCAGCGGCACAGTGCCTTCGATGGAAAAGAGCCTGTCCGCCTTCTTCGAGCCAATCTTATGGACAGAGCCAATCAAGCCTCTGGTGTAAGGATGCTGCGGGTTGGCGTAGACTTCCTTTGCGTCCGCGCTTTCCACGATTTTGCCAAGGTACATGACGGCCACACGTTCACACATTCTCGCAACAACACCCAAATCGTGGGTAATAAACAGAATGGCGGTGTTGAAATCCTTTTGCAGCTCCTTCATCAGTTCCAAAATTTGCGCCTGAATGGTCACATCCAGCGCCGTGGTCGGCTCGTCCGCAATCAGGAGCTTGGGGTTGCAAACGAGTGCCATCGCAATCAAGGCACGCTGCAGCATGCCGCCGGAAAATTCATGCGGGTACTGGTTGTAGCGCTTTTCGACATTGGCAATGCCGACTTTCCGCATGACATCCATGGAAATTTCTTTGGCCTTTTTCTTATCCTTGGTGATGTGGAGCAATGTCGCCTCGTTGATCTGATTGCCGATGGTATACATAGGAGAAAAAGCCACCATTGGCTCTTGGAAAATCATGGAAATTTCCTTACCGCGGATGGAGCGAATCTTGTCGTTCTTTTTTTCATTGGCCAGACTGATGAGTTCCACTTCGCCGTGCTGCGCGGAATCAAAGAGAATTTGCCCGCTGGACACGCACTTTTTTTCGTTGATGCCCAGAATCGCTTTGCAAGTCAGCGATTTGCCGCAGCCGGACTCACCGACCAGCCCCAAAGTCTCGCCCTTTTTCATTTCAAAGGTGACACCGCGCACAGCAGTGAGAAGCCCCTCCGCCATATGAATGTCTACATGGAGGTCTTTTACTTCCAGAATATTGTCTTTATTCATGATTTGCTTGCCTCCATTTCCTTATTTGTACGGGTCTGACGCGTCTCTTAGACCGTCGCCTAAGAAGTTATAGGCTAAAACAGTCACGACCACAAAGATGATGGGAATCAGCTTGTGCGGGTTGCTGGCGATTTCCGTGACCGAGCTGGCCTCTTGCAGCAGCACGCCCCAGCTTGTTGCGGGGGACTTAATGCCAAGTCCTAAGTAGGACATGGAGGTTTCACCGACGATGGAGCCGGGAATACTCATGGTCATAGCAACAATCAGATAGCTCATGAAGCCCGGCACCATATGCTTCCAGATAATGCCCCATGTGGAAACGCCGGAAATTCGAGCAACCATCACATAATCCTCGTTCTTTAAGGAGAGCATCTTGCCGCGCACAACACGCGCCATGCCCGTCCAGTTGATGAACGAGAGAATCAGCGTCATGTAAAAATACATTTTGATGGTGGAAATGCCGGCGGGAATGGCCACGGACAGCGCCATCCACAGCGGAATTTGCGGAACAGCGCCGATGACCTCAATGATGCGCTGGACGATGATGTCAAACATACCTCCGAAATAGCCGGACAGAGAGCCAATCAAAATGCCTAAGAAAAAGCTGATGATGGCGCTGGCAAATGGGATGGTCAAAGAAACCTGACTGCCATACAGCACTCTTGAAAAAAGGTCGCGCCCCAGCGAGTCCGCGCCAAAGAGCATGAGCTTCGCGCCTGTGCCGCCGTTGCTGCCCGTGCCGACACCAAACAGATGTAAATCCATCCGGAACAGTCCAAGGAACTTATATTCTGTGCCGTGAACAAAGAACTGGATGGGGTAGTATTCCGAGGTATCGTCCGTATAGGTGACGGTGAAGGTCTTTTTGTCGATGCTCTTTTCCGGCTTGTAGACATACGGACCGACAAATTCCCCATCATACATAAAATGAATCTTGGTGGGCGATGCATTGCGGTACAGACCGTCAAATTCCTCCAAGCCGTAGGGCGCGAGAAAATTTCCGAACAGGGCGCAGAAATACAGGATGCCCAAGATGACCATTGATATACGCGCCAATTTATGCTTTTTGAGCTTCCGTCCCATCAAAATCCATTGGGAAGCAAGATAATAATCTTCCTGAGACTTTTCCTTTTTCTTGAAAAAGCGCATTATCTTCCACCTCCCGAATAACGAATTCTGGGGTCAAGGAACGCCAGCGCGATGTCTGATAGCAGGATACCGATGACAACCAGAATGGCCTGAATCATGACGATGCCGCCGGCCAAGTATACATCGCCGGTCTGCAGGGCTTTGAGCAGTTCAGGCCCCTGAATGTCAATCATCAGCACCATCGCCGTGACCGTAGAGCCGGAGAATAGGGTGGACAGCACACCGCCCAAGCCGGAAACGGTGGGGTTGATGGCAGCGCGGAAGCAATACTTCATGATAATCTTGTGTTCAGGAACACCCTTGGCGCGGGCGGTCAGGGTGTACTGCCTTCCAACTTCATCCAGCATTTGGGCACGGACGGAGCGGATGATGCCGCAGGTGCCGGATGTACCGATGACCAAAAACGGTATAATCATACTTTTCAGGAACGGGAAGAAGCCGCTTAAATCCAAGCCGACATTGGCGTTCCCCGTCCATTTATACGATAGGTACATCAGCATAAATGCCAAAATAAAGTTTGGTATGGCCGCGCCGAGGAAGCCAAAGAACGAGGATATATAGTCCCCTATGGAATACTGATGGGTGGAGGCATAAATCGCAATGGGCAGCGATACGCCGTATTGGAAAAGCAGAATCAGCGCGGAAACCAAAATCGTCAGCGACAGACGGTCGTTGATGACGGCCAAAACATTTTTGCCATAGGCAAAGGAATATTTCCAGTCATGGTGAGAGCCGTACAGCCGATAATAGGAGGAATCCGACGGTGTCCAGATGATGCCGGTCACCCACTTGATATACCGCTCGTAAATCGGCAAATCCAAGCCGTACTCTGCACGCAGGGCATCCGCCTCTGCTTGGCTGACAAATTCTCCCTCTGAAGCGAGCTTGGAAATTTCTCTGTCCACATAATCCGTTTCGGGAAGCTGAATGACAAAGAAAATCAGCACCGAAATCAGAAACAGCGTGGGAATAAACATGAGCAGCCGCTTGATGATATATTGTACCAAATCGCGCTGAAAAAAATCCTTTGCTGCACGAAGGAAACGCCCGCCTCCAAGGCTCATTTTTTGTTCATTCATGCAAATTTCCTTTCGTATTATAAAGAAGGGAGCAGGGAAACTGGTTCCCCGCCCCCCCCCTGAATTGGATGATGCGCTATGCGTTATTGCAAATATTACTCAGCCTTGTACAGTGTCTCATAGTGAACGATGTTCGCGTACATATACAGGTCAGCCCAAACCAAATCTTCCGGATAATTCTTCAGGCTGGAGGCGACCAGATTGTAGTTGCCCGCGCTCTGCAGATATGCGATGGTCCAGAGGTTAGCCTTGTGAATTTCGTAGATTTCCAGGTTGAAGGCTTCTCTTTCTGCAATGATGGGCGTTGCTTCCCATTTTTCGTAGATTTCAAGCAGCTTTGCAAAATCACCCATGGGCTCGATGCCGCTTTCGCCGTTCGTGCCGTACCAAGTACCGAAGTCACCGTACCATTCAGCGGACTGGATGATGGGAACGAAGGGAGCAGCACGATCAGACATGGACAGACCGCCGATGCTGGTGTGGGGCTGAATAACAGCAGTCCAGTCGTTGTTGTCGATTTCGATATCGAATGTGGCCATTTCGTATTCCTTCCAAGCAGTCTTGATGCCGATTTTATTATAATACTGCTCAAGGATGGGATACTGATCCACAGCGCCGGAATCCAGATAGCCGTAGAAGGTCAGCAGGAAGTCAGAGCCGTCAGCGAAGTCATAGAAGCCGTCGCTGCCCTTGACCAGACCGCATTCGACCAGCAGGCTCTTCGCAGCTTCAGGGTCATACTCCGTCCACTTGTTCATCCATTCTTCGTCATAGCCGAAGTTGCCAAGCTGAGGCGCAGACTGACCGGGTTCAAGGAAACCGTCAAAGAGTAGGTTGGAAAGCTCCGTGCGGTCAACAGCGATGGAAATGGCGTGACGGAAATTGATGTTGTTGAACAGCTCCGCATAGTTGCTGTCCTTATGGGTGTAGTTGAAGGTGACATTCACAGCGCCCCAGTCGGTGCTGGAGAAGGTGCGCAGAACAGCGGCATCGCCCATATCGGACAGGATGGAAGCGATGTCAGCCATGTTGACATTCAGAATATCTACCTCGCCGGAGCGGAACATGAGCTGATCCTGACCGTCCTCAGAGGTCTTGGTGTAAATGATGCTGTCGCAGTACGGGAGCTGCTGACCGGCCGCATCGACCTTCCAGTAGTAAACATTGCGGTCGAGGTGGCAGACGGTGCTGCTGTTGGTCTCGCCTTCGCGCAGGACGAAGGAGTTCAGGGTGGGGAGACCGCCGATGTTCCAGCAGTTATAAGAAGCAGCCTTGCCCAAGTCCTTGATGGTCGCCTTGTCAATGCCCTTGTTCAGCGCGTTCGCCAGCACCTGCTCATCGGTGAGACCAGTGTCCGGCCAGTATTCGTTCTCCACATAGATGGAGGATGGAATCAGGTCGTTAAGCCAGTGAGACGGTGCCCAGCACCACTTGAAGTCGCCGTTTTCGATGAAGTCAGCGGGATACTTGGAAGTGTCAAAGGTCCAAGTGACGGTGTAGTCATCCACCTTGGTCAGCTTGGCATAGTTTTCGGTTTCCTTGTCAATCAGAGCAGACCAGCTCTTCTTGGTGTCGAAGTTGGAAAGATGGCACATATAGTACCAGAAGGTGATGTCATCGGCGTTGAAGTCTTCGCCGTCAGACCACTTCATGCCTTCGCGCAGATGGAAAGTCCAAACGGTGTAATCATCATTATACTCATAGCTCTTGATAACATTGGGATAATAGCTACCATCGGTGTTGCGGCGAATGATGGTTTCCAGCATGGGTCTGGAAAGATCCCATGAGCCGCCACCGCCCACCAGATTGATGGTGCCGCCATAAGTGCCGATGGCAAGTTCGCCGCCGGTGGCATCCTGTGTGGAGACGAAAATGTCTTCCGCAACGGGCAGACGATCCTCTACCTTGCCGTAAGTCCCCGCCTCGGTAATGGAGGGTGCTTCGGAGTAGGATGCTGAAGTCTCTGCGGCAAAGGCTGCAGAGGTCAGAACTAGTGTCAGAGCCAGAAGCAGAGCAGTGAGCTTTTTCATTGTTGCGTTCCTCCCAATTTTTATTGACCGTTCAAGAATACACATTCTTAAACTCTAAATCTTATTATACATATTTCACAGAAAAAGTCTACGCATATCATGTCTTTTTTTGAAAAACTTTATTGCATTTTATGCTTTTTGGATGTATATGCCTCTCATATCAATACCGCCATCCCCGCAATTTTGTCTGTTTTTGTGCCAACACTGTCACATCAATGATTTTTTAAGCGCGATATTGATGGAATTGAAATTATGTGCTACACTTATAATGCAATACATTTGAAGGCAAATTTTTAGAAAAAAGGTTGTCGCAAATGGCATTGTTGTTACCGTTAATTTCGTATGTTTCAGCGGTGATAGATGAATAACGCAGGGAGAACAGCTATGTTTCTGAATAACCTCTTATATTATGAAGATAAATACGCCATCCGCGTGAATGAGGCGAATGACGGCATCTTCTATTTCTTCGATTATGATATTCGCAGCGCGGATCTCAACATGGAGTTTCAGCATTTCCATCCGTTTTATGAATTGTGCATTCCGCTCTACCCCAACATGATTCACTTTATCGAGGGCATTCCTTACGAGGTACACGCCTTTGACATTATCGGCATCCCCCCGACAAAACTGCATAAAACGCAATATCCGAACGGCCGCCCATGTAAGCGGCTCATTATCCAGTTTAATATGCCCGCGTATGTGTCGGGCTTATCCAATGAGTATGAGCAGCTCTTGGGAATTTTCAATCAAAAAGTGCCCATCTTCCGCTTCGATTCTGAGCTGCAGCGGCGGCTCTGCGGAAAAATCAACGACATTTATTTTCTCTCTTCCAAGGCAGACCCGATGCGCAATTTAATTATTCATCAAAAGTTTATCGAGTTTCTGATTTTGCTGTTTCTGAACAAGGACAGCAATATTTATAAAAAGGAAGCCATCCTGTCCGAGCTGGAACAAAAAATCTACACGGTCGCCGGCTGCATCCACGCGCACTATCCCGAAAATCTAAGCCTTGAAATGCTGGCGAAAGCCCACAATATCAGCGTCAGCTACCTCTCTCATCGCTTTAAGGATGTCACCGGCTTCTCCGTTACCGATTATATCCAAATGACCAGAGTCCGCAATGTGCAAGCCCTGCTCATCAATTCGGACATTCCCATCACCGAAATCCCCGCCCTTTGCGGCTTTAATAGCTTCTCCCAGTTCAACCGCGTCTTCCGAAAATATATTGGCATTTCCCCCTCGCTGTATAGGAAAAACAAACGAATCCAGCATTCGGAAGGGATTATTGAGTAGGTATATATCATATCGAAAGAGCATTTCATTCTTGTTAATAAAAAACAGCAGCCCGTTTTTATCAGAGCTGCCGCTTTTTATAAAAAATGTTTATTTTGCGAGTTCGATGGCCGTTTCTGCAGCCAAACGAGCGTTATTATACACAAGCTGAATATTGGAAGCGAGGCTGTCGCCGCCGGTCAAATCCTTGATTTTTGCCAGCAGGAAGGGGGTCGTTTTTTTGCCGTGGATACCCTTATCTTTAGCTTCCTGCACAGCCTCATTGATGGCCTTGTTGATGGTCTCGAAATCCATCGAATATTCTTCAGGGATCGGATTCGTGACCAGCATACCGGTATTGATGCCCAGCGCTCGCTGCGCCTTGAAAGCGTCTGCCAGCTCCTTGGGGCTGTCTACCTCATAGTCTACGCCGAAGCCGCTCTTGCGCGTATAGAAAGCGGGCAGCTCCTTTGTACCGTAGCCGAGGACGGGAACGCCCTTGGTTTCCAGATATTCCAGCGTCAGCCCCAAATCAAGGATAGACTTTGCACCTGCGCAGATGACCATCACAGGGGTCTGCGCCAGCTCTTCCAAGTCCGCAGAAATGTCCATCGTGGTCTCCGCGCCGCGATGCACGCCGCCGATGCCGCCGGTGGCGAACACGGAAATGCCCGCCATGTGCGCAATCATCATGGTGGTGGTCACGGTCGTTGCGCCGTCCAGCTTTTTGGAAATGACCAGCGGCAAATCGCGGCGGGAGGTCTTCGTGACCTTTGGACCAGTTTTGCCCAAATATTCCAGCTCGTCATCCGTCAGACCTGCCTTCATGCGGCCGCCCAAGATGGCGATGGTCGCCGGAACAGCACCCGCTTCCCAGATGATTTTTTCCACCTGACGTGCCGTTTCCACATTCTGCGGATACGGCATTCCGTGGGAAATAATGGTCGATTCCAAGGCAACGACAGGCTTTCCGGTTTTCAACGCCTCCGCAACATCCGGCGACAAGTCCAAATAGGAATTCATATCGTAAAGCTCCCTTCAGCAGATAAATGCAATGTGGCCTTCGCCGTGCATATCCTACCACGAAATGAAGAAAAGGTCAAATCATGATATATGTAAAGCCTGCAAATAAAAAGTCAAGCCCCAAAGCGGACTTGACAGAAGAAAAATTTG
>CAVJHY010000042.1:0-13945 GCA_963649405.1 bacterium | reverse complement strand
GTTTTCCATTTTCCGTTTAGGAAGCGCAGATGCAGGAGAGCGCCACGGACGGCGAGGTCGGCGACCATTGCCCAGAGGATGGAGTACACACCGAGGTGCAGGACATCGCTTAGGATGACCGCGCCCAAAATGCGGATGCTCCACATGGTCACGAGGCCGTAAAGGAAGGGACGCATGCTGTCGCCCGCGCCGCGCAGAGCACCGGAAGCGACAATGGAGAAAGCGTTAAAGGGCTGTTCCACCGCGCAGATGGCAATGAATACCGAAGCGACGCGCACAACATCCGCGTCCGGCGAAAAGAGCCGCGCCAGCCAACCTCTGCCAAGCCACATCAGTATGCCGATGATGGACAAAAGCAGCAGAGACATATAAACACAGCGCTTGCCAAGCCGTTCTGCCTCGTCCGGCTCGTCCGCGCCCAAGCGCTGACCGACCAAGGAGGTCGCGGCGGCGGAAAAGCCGTAGGCGGGCATATAGCCCAGTCCCTCGACATTGATTGCAATCATATACGCGGCGGATTCCGCCGTGCCGACGGCGTTAATCATGCCCGCAAAAATCATCTGACCAAAATTGATGACCATGCGCTCCAAGGCAGCGGGTGTGCCGATACGCACCACGCGCTGAAGCACTGAGAAATCCATCGGCGCTTTGAAATTAAGTCGTGCCTTCAGGACGCTGTCTTTGTTATACATATGGAGGCAGAGGTACAGCCCTGCAATTCCCATACCGATAGCGCTGGCGATTGCCGCGCCGCGCACGCCCCAGCCCGCGCCCCACATAGGGAAGGTTAGGCCGAACACGGTGATATTACGCGGCGAATAAATGAGCAGGAAATTCCCGATGGTGTTGATGACATTCGCCATCAGCCCGGCGATCATGGGCGTTTTCGTGTCGCCCGCGCCGCGCAAGAGGGCGCTCATGGTCATGCCCGTGTAATGGAAAATATAGCAGGAGGCGACAATGCGCATATAGGCAGTGGCCTCCTCGTGTACCTCGGCTTTTGCACGCATGATAACAGGCACAAGCGGCGCAATGAGCAAAACAAGCCCCATGAGGAACGCTGAAAAAAACAGTGCCACGCGGAAGACCTGTTCTGCGGTATGCTCGGCATCGAGTCTTTCACCCGCGCCGATGGAACGCGCTACAAGCGCCGTTCCGCCTACGCCGATGGCCTGCACAATGCCGTTAATCAACCATGACGGCGAGGCGCAGGTGGACACTGCCGCCGTCGCCAACGCGCCCAAGGAGCCGACCATCGCCGTATCCACCAAGGAAACCAGCGTTGCCGACAGGTTTTCCAAAATGCACGGCCACGCCAAATCCATAATCAATGCGTTTTCGCGTTTCATGTCTTCTTATTTTTATATGGGGAAACCATTCTTTATGCTGATACTCTTTTCCAGCTCATCCGTAGCCATCTTTGGGCGACTTTTCCGTGTCGGCTTTGCTTCGCTCAGCTTTGACGAACATGAAAAATTCATCCAAAATCTTGGCGTTGTCTTCTCTATCAAAGAGTATAAGAACGGCTTCCTCACACTCCTTCCAAGAAAGCGTATAAAAATTAAAAGAATTAGGCATTGCATAAAGCTGCGTCAGTGCATTTCGGTGACAACATCGTCTAAAATGGCAATGACCACCGGCTTGCCCTTATCGGAAAGCGATTGAACGGGGAAGACTTGGCTGCTCACGCGGGTGCTTAATCCGCTGTGCTGTTTGATGGTCATTTCACGCGGTGCGGTCAAGCGCTGCACGGCGGCGAGATAGGTGCCTGTCGTGCCGTTTTTATTGAAGGGGAAACAGCGAGCGCCCTTGCCTGCGCGTCCCTGCACATCAAACATAACGCCCAAGATGGATTTGCCGTAGCCGCGTTCGCTGAGGAGCAGAATTTCGTCCTGATTATCCGTCTGCGTAAAGAACAGCACTTCATCGTCTTCGTCTAACTTGACGGCGCGGACACCCGCACTGACGCGCCCCATCTGCGGCACTTGGTCAGCCTTAAAACGAATGCTCATGCCATGCAGGGTAATGAGCAGCGGGTCACGCTTTTCATCGAGCGGCAGGACAAACCGAAGCTCGTCCCCGTCTTTCAGGTTGATGGCCGCCACACGCGAACGGCGCACATCGTATTCGTTGGCGGGCGTGCGCTTCACCATCCCGTCCCGCGTCACAAAGAGAAAGTCGGGCAGGGCATCATAGCTGTTCGGCGCAACGCAAAAAAGTGCCACGCAATGTTCACCCTGCTCAAGCCCTGCCAATACGCCGGACAGGGACACGCCCCTGTCCTTCGGTCGGCATTCGGCGAGCGCGTCCACGGACAAGGGGAAACAGTTGCCCTTGCTCGTCATGAACAGCAGGGTGTGGGCTGTGTCACATTTGAACAGATACTGCGGGATGTCGTTTTCATCGGTCGGTGCATCCAGCTTTTCATAGGTCTTCGGGAAATAGCGGCGCAGAAGCCCGCTGCGGGTCAGGACGACAACAGCCTCCTCCGGCACCTTTTCTTCGGGCGGCGTGACGGCCTCCTGCGCGGCGCTTTCATGCACCAAGGTCGTGCGGCGCTCGTCCCCGTACTTTTCGCCGATTTCGGACAGTTCCTTCTTGATGACCGTCAAGAGCTTCTTTTCGCTCTTTAAGATGCCCTCCAAGGTGTCAATGAGCTTGAGAAGATCGGCATATTCGCGGCGGAGCGCCAAAATTTCAAGCCCTGTCAAGCGCTGCAAACGAAGGTCAAGAATCGCCTGTGCCTGAATTTCCGTCAGCCCAAAGCGTTCGACCAGCCGCGCCTTGGCCTCCTTGCCGGACTTGCTGGAGCGAATGAGCGCAATCACCTCGTCCAAATTGTCCACGGCGATGATGAGACCCTCTAAAATGTGCGCCCGCGCCCGCGCCTGCTCCAGTTCGTATTTTGTGCGGCGCGTCACGACATTTTTCTGATGGGCAATAAAATAATTCAGCACCGTTTTAATGCCCATAAGCTGCGGCTTGCCGTCCGCAATGGCGAATAAGTTCACACCGAATGTCACTTGCAAATCGCTGTATTTGTAAAGACACGCCAAGGTCTTTTGCACATCCGCGTCCTTGCGCAGCTCAATGACGGCGCGTAAACCCGTGCGGTCGGACTCGTCGCGGATGTCATAAATGCAGCCAAGCTGCGCCTTTTTTTCCTCGCTTAACTTGAGGATTTTCTCCAGCATCTGCGCCTTGGAAACGGCGTAAGGCACTTCCGTGATGACCAGTAAAGTGCGCCCAGCACTCCCCTTTTCAATTTCAATACGGGCGCGTAAGGTCAGCTTTCCGCGCCCTGTCTCATAGGCTGTGCGCAGTTCAGGCGTGTCGATTAAAATGCCGCCGGTCGGGAAATCCGGCGCGGGCATGACGCGCATTAAATCATCTGTGGTAGCATCAGACTTGTCAATGAGTAAACAGGCCGCGTTTACTGCCTCTTTTAAGTTGTGCGGCGGAATGTTTGTCGCTAAACCGACCGCAATGCCGGACGCGCCGTTGACTAATAAGTTTGGGTAGCGGGCGGGCAAAAGGTCAGGCTCTTTTAGGGTATCGTCAAAGTTTAAGCGGAAGGGAACGGTGTCCTTATCAATGTCGCGCAGCATCTCCATCGCTAAGGGCGCCATGCGTGCTTCCGTGTAACGCATGGCAGCGGCACTGTCGCCGTCAATCGAGCCAAAATTGCCATGACCGTCCACCAACAGGCCGCGCATGGAATAGGGCTGCGCCATGCGAACTAAGGCATCATAAACGGAGGAATCGCCGTGCGGATGATACTTGCCTAAGCAGTCGCCCACAATGCGTGCGCATTTCCTGTGCGGCTTGTCAGGGGTCAAGCCTAATTCCTGCATGGTGAACAGAATGCGCCGTTGCACGGGCTTTAACCCGTCTTCTACACGCGGCAGGGCGCGTTCCAGAATGACGTGCTCCGCATAGGGCATGATGCTGTTGGGCATGACTTCCTCCAGCGGCACCTGAATAATCACATCATTGTTTGTCGGGACGGTAGGCTCTTTGGGCATAACTGCTTCCTCCTTGGGCTCAAAAACCTTTGCTTAAATACTTATTGTTGGCTTTCGGGTAGACACAAAAACACGATAATTGTCAATCATCAGGCAAATACTGCGGGGTACGGGGAGGGGGCTTTTACCATAAAAGCACCCTCCCCGAAAAAATCCCCTAACCGTTTCCTTTAGGAAGGTTTGGAAACCATTTCCTTTTGCGGAAAAGGAGAGGGTTTCCGAAATAACTCTCGTTAATTTATCGCATACATACTGTACAAATCGTAGTACAGGCCGTGCTTTTGCATCAGCTGGGCGTGTGAGCCGATTTCCTCCACGCCATTCTCGGTCAGCACCCAAATGACATCGGCATTTTTGATGGTCGTCAAACGGTGCGCAATTGTAAAGGTCGTGCGTCCCTTGGCCAACTCCTTGAGTGACTGCTGAATCAAATGCTCGCTCTCATTGTCCAACGCGCTTGTCGCCTCGTCTAAGACCAGAATGGGCGGGTCTTTCAGGAATACTCGCGCAATGGATAACCGCTGCTTCTGCCCGCCGGATAGCTTCACACCGCGCTCGCCAATGTAGGTGTCGTACCCGTTCGGTAACTTCATGATAAACTCGTGCGCTCCGGCTCGCTTCGCCGCCTGAATAACCTCCTCGCGGGTCGCATCCGGCCGCCCGTAAAGAATGTTCTGAATGACCGTGCCGGAGAAAAGGTAAACTTCCTGCTGTACCATGCCAATGCTGCGGCGCAAAGAGTGCTGCGTCACATCCCGTACATCCTGCCCATCAATGGACACAGCACCGCCCGATACATCATAAAAGCGCGGGATTAAACTGCATAAAGTCGTCTTGCCGGAGCCGGACGGCCCGACTAACGCCACATTCTGTCCGGCGGGGACAGTCAGGTCAATGTCGTTTAATACCTCGTGTTCCGTGTCATCCGAATAATGGAAGGACACATGATGAAACGCCACATCGCCGCGCACATTCTGAAGCTCAGTCGCATTTGGCTTGTCCTGAATGTCCGGCTCGACATCCATAATGTCCACAAACCGCTCTAAGCCCGTCATGCCGCGCTGGAATTGCTCCATGTAATCCACAATACGGCGGATAGAAGTGAGCAAAGTGCTGATATAGAGGAGGTACGCCAGATAATCGCCTGCCTTCAGCATCCCCTTAGAAAGCAGAATCGCGCCAAGCACCACCACAAGGATGTACATCACGCCCTCAAACGAGCGCGTAATGGTCGAAAAACCCGCCATCGCAATGTATTGACGCTTTTTCGTGACGAAAATCCGCTGGTTGTTGTCATCAAACTTACATCACGCCCTCAAACGAGCGCGTAATGGTCGAAAAGCCCGCCATCGCAATGTATTGACGCTTTTTCGTGACGAAAATCCGTTGGTTGTTGTCATCAAACTTTTCTTTTTCCAATTTCTCATTTGCAAACGACTTGACCACACGAATGCCTAAGAGACTGTCCTCAATGCGGGCATTCATCTCGCCCACCTCGTGCCGGCACTCCTTGTACGCAGCCCGCATCTTCTTATTGAAATACCGCAGGGAGACAATCATCAAAGGCACCATCAGGAAAATGATGAGCGTCAGCCCCACATTCATTCCGCAAAGAATGATGAAGGAGACGATGATTTTGAGAAACCCGATGAAAAATTCTTCCGGACAGTGATGCGCAAACTCGGCGATTTCAAACAGGTCGGAGGTCAGCCGCGCCATGAGCTGTCCGATTTTGTTGTTGTTGTAGTAGGAAAAAGAGAGCTTTTCCAAGTGCGCAAACAGGTCGGCTCGCATATCGGTCTCAATGTGCGCCCCCATGAAATGCCCGCGGGACTGCATATAAAACGCCGCCGCGCTGTCAATCACGCGCAAAAGCAGGTATAAAAGCCCCAGTTTCAGCACATACGGCACGGTGATTAAGGTGTAGTCCGTGGACGCTAAATTGGTGATGGAGCGCACAATCAGCGGGAACACGATTTCACACACCGTGGTCATGGCCGCGCAGAATAAATCGAAAATCAGGTATGCCTTGTATTTCTTAAAATACGGCAAAAACCGCCCTATCAGTACCTTCAGTGGCATCTGCTCCGTCTTTTGCGTCTCCATAGAGGCTCCTTTCAGCGCACATATATTCATATTATATTATACTCAAAGCGAAAAAAAAGTAAAGGCTGTGGCAAAATCACCGTGTATTCCGCCGGAAGCCTTGAGAAAATGGGGATCTTGTGGTACAATGCAAAATGTATCGTTATGCGTGTCTGAAGTGGATGGTTTCGGCTTCTATTTCGGCTCTTCGTCATGCGGTACATCAAATTCATCAGGACACTATTTAACTAATCACTATCCACTAATCACTAAAGCAAGTAGGAGATAAGAGCCATGAAATTAGGAGTCGTGGGGCTGCCGAATGTCGGCAAAAGCACGCTGTTCAATGCGATTACGAATGCGGGTGCACAGGCCGCGAACTATCCCTTCTGCACCATTGAGCCGAATTCCGGCGTTGTCGCCGTGCCGGACAAGCGTCTGACGGTGTTGGGCGAAATGTACCACCCGAAGAAGGTCACGCCTGCTGCCATTGAATTTGTGGACATTGCTGGTTTGGTGCGCGGTGCGAGCCATGGCGAAGGTCTTGGCAATAAGTTTCTTTCCCATATCCGCGAATGCGATGCCATCGTTCACGTGGTGCGCTGCTTTGAGGACGACAACATCATTCATGTGGACGGCTCCGTCAACCCGACCCGCGACATGGAGACCATCAATTTAGAGCTGATTTTTGCGGACATGGAAACCGTGAAAAAGCGTGAGGACAAGGCGCTGAAGCTGATCAAAACCGGCGAAAAGAAGTACGCAGAGGAAGCTGACTTAGCGCACCGCGTATATGAGCATTTAGAGAGCGGCAAGCCTGCCCGCACCTTCCCGATGACGGACGAGGAACGCGCCATTCTTCGGGACTATTTTCTGCTGACCACAAAGCCGGTTATTTATGCCGCGAACATTTCCGAGGATATGCTTGGGCAGGACGAGGACAGCATACCTTTCGTTCAGGCGGTCAAACATGAAGCGCAAGCCGAGGGCGCGGAAGTATTGGTCATTTCCGCGCAAATCGAGGAAGAGATTGCGCAGATGGAAGGCGAGGAGAAGCAGGAATTTCTCAATGATTTAGGCATTGGGCAGAGCGGTTTAGACCGGCTTGTTTCCGCCTGTTACAAGCTGCTCGGTCTCATTTCCTTCCTGACTGCGGGCGAGGACGAGTGCCGCGCATGGACGATTGTCAGCGGGACGAAAGCGCCGCAGGCCGCGGGCAAGATTCACACCGACTTTGAGCGCGGGTTTATTCGTGCCGAAATCGTGCCATTTGAGACCCTGCGCGAGCTGGGCAGCATGACCGCCTGCCGCGAAAAGGGGCTTATCCGCTCCGAAGGTAAGGACTATATCATGCAGGACGGCGATGTAACACTGTTCAGGTTTAATGTGTAACGAAGATTTATGGGAACATATTTTTTTGCGGAAGGAGGTTTTTTCGCAAAAAGCCCCCTCCCACACCCACCTGAAAAACGATACACAATATTGATTGTAGGAACGAAGTGAATGAATCTGTGTGTTACAAAAATAAGCTAACAGCTAACAGCTTATTTTCACTCCGCTCTCCACTAACCACTATCTACTATCCGCTCAACAAGGAGACCGCCATGAGCCGCATTTCGTATTTTTTCAAGCGCTTGGTGCGCATGGATTTCAAAAAGATGTGGGCAACCACGAAAATTCTGCACGAGCGTTCCGGCAAGAGCCGCATTTGGCTGTTGTGTGATATGCTGCGCTGCGCTCTCAAGTACAACGCGGGCTACATGGATTACAAAATCGCCGAAATGTATCGGCTGAACGACAAGCAAAGAAGCACGGTCATCACCCGCGGCATCTCGAACAATATCGTCCGCCGCATGAACGACAAGGCTTATTGGCATTTCTTTGACGACAAGACCGAGTTTAACACGACCTTTGCCGAGCATATTGACCGCGCATGGCTGCGATCTGACGACAAGCTGACGAAAGAAAAATTGGCGGAATTTCTGAAACCCTTGGACGCTGTGCTGTACAAGCCGCTCGAAGGCTCGTCCGGCCAAGGCATTGTGAAATTTGAACGCGCTCATTGGGACGGCCATTTGGACGAATTTTATCAGGAAATTCACAGCATGGGCGATGCCATTTTGGAAGAATTGCTCGTGCAGCACCCCGATATGGCGCGGATGTGTCCGACCTCCGTCAACACCGTCCGCATTGCCACCCTGCTGGGCGACAAAAAAGAGGGTATTGTCTATGCCTTCCTGCGCATCGGCAACGGCAAGGTGATGGACAATGTGGATTGCGGCGGCATGGCGGCAAGGATTGACTTGGATACAGGCAAGCTGTTGACCGTCGCCGCCGATAAAGCGGGCAATGTGTTTGAAAAGCACCCCATGACCGGCACGCCCATTGTCGGCTTTACCATTCCCTATTGGGAAGAGGCCAAACAGCTCTGTTTGGATGCCATGCACAAGGTGCCGCAGGTGCGGTTTGTGGCGTGGGATGTCGCCATCACCGCGGATGGTCCGCGCTTCATCGAGGGCAATTCCTTCCCCAGCCACGCCGTACCGCAGTTCGCCGCTCATTATCCGGACGGCATCGGCATTTTGCCTGAATTTAAGAAATTTATTGATTTGTAGAAATTGGGATGGTTTTTGCATAGCGTTTCGTTATATAATAGCTTAACCAACAAATAAGGGGGAAGCCGCATGGATCTGGTTAAAACGCTGCTAATTTACATGACGCTGCTGGTCAGCTCGGCAACGGAGGCATCGCCCGCCATCACGCCGCTGCCGGCGGATGTCGTGTTCACCGCCACGCCCTATGTGACGGAAACACCCTACCTGACCGAAGCGCCGACCGCTACGCCCTCGCCGACACCGGCCTCGAACACCCGCTATACTACCCTGTATGTGGGCGATAAGGGGACGAATGTTCGCAAGCTGCAAACGCGGCTCAAGGAGCTGGGCTATCTCAACGACAAAGTGGACGGCGTATACGGCCAGAACACCCGCAAGGCGGTGGAGGCATTCCAGAAGGCGAACGGCATTAAAGTGGACGGCATCGCGGGCAAGGACACGCAGACGCTGCTGTACGAAAGCACCGCCGTCATCACCGCTGCCCCGACCACCAATACCCCCTCGCCCACACCGCTTGAAATCTCTGTGCCGGTCTACTATGTGGAAAAGGGAACGGGCATCATTCTGGCACGCACAAGCGTTGTCATCACAGGCAAGACGACCATCACCGCCAATTCTCGCTTCGTGCCGTCGAATTACACTTTGGCGAGCAGTTCGTCCGTGACCGTCACTATCAAGAACGGCAGCGCCAATCCCGCTTCCGTGACCTTCTATTACAGTGCGCCGGACACGACACCGACCCCGACTCCCGTTGTCAAGGCCGTGACCGTACCGATTTACTACTGCCTCACGGACGGCACATTCCTGACCTCGGATTCCGTGACCATCAACTACGGCAAGAGCGCCACGGTGAAATATAACGCGAGCTTAGTCCCCGTCGGTTATGTGCTGGACGGCGCGTCCTCCGTGAAGGTCAGCGTGTCGAGCAAGGGCGTGGCTTCGCCTGAAAGCGTAACCTTCTCCGTCCGCCACAACGACACCCCCACCGCGACCCCGACCGCAACGCCTGCTCCGTCGACAGAGCCGCAACCGCAGGCCAAGACCGTTTATGTCTACTACCGCGATGAAAATAATTCGGACATTGCCTCCCGCCAGAAGGTCGTGTGCCAGCCCGGTGAAACGAAGATTTTCGCCGATGCCGCCTATATTCCAGACGGCTATGCCCTGCAGGGCGACGGTTATGTCGTCGTCACCGTGGACGCGCATGGCGCAACCCCCTCGGAGGTCATCTTCATCTGCGTGAAACAGGTCACCCCGACACCTACTCCCACCGCCACCCCGACTGCAACACCTACGGCAACACCAACCCCGACACCCTCGCCCACACTCGCGCCGCTCACTAAGAAGGGTAAACTCACCGTGAACGGCACAGCCGCAGGAAACTGGTATGAGGATAAGATGGGCAATGCAATGGTAAGCGCGTTGGATGTGCTGAGCGCGGCGGGCATCCGCACCTCCCAGCTTCGGGACGGCGTAGCAGCCGGTATCGGTGATTACAGCGTCCTCCTGCGCTACTCTGCAACCGAGGTCATCGAGGCGACCGTGGACGGCAATTCCTGCGCCAACGCCCTCGTGATGAATGGCACACTCTATGTGTCCGTTGACCTGTTCTCCTATGCGGGTGCCACCTACGACTTGGGTACGGATTTGAGCATCAATTTCAATATTCTGTTAGGCGCTGAATAATTATTCAAAATTGATGAATAGCTGCTCAAATCGGGCAGCTATTCATATAATTTGATGCATCGCATACACTTTGCCCTTTCGCTGCATCGCCTCCATTATGTATACGCTTTCTTGGAGGGGGGCGGGGGAGCCATTCTTTATCGCATAAAGAATGGTTCCCCCGCAATAAATGATTTTATCATAAGAGGTTCAATATGCCGACATATTCCGTTATTGTTCCGTGCTATAACGAGGAAGCCGTCATCGAGGAAACGCATAAACGGCTGACCAAAGTCATGCAGGGAATGCACGAGCCTTATGAAATCGTCTATGTGAACGACGGCTCAAGAGACAAAACCGCAACCCTGCTGGACGCGATGGCGCAAGCGGATGAAAGCGTCCGCGTGGTGCATTTTGCAAGAAATAGCGGGCATCAAATCGCCGTGAGCGCAGGACTTGACTACGCGACAGGCGATGCAATCGTCATTATTGATGCAGACTTGCAGGACCCGCCGGAGCTGATTCCCGATATGGCCGCGCTGTGGAAACAAGGAGCAAAGGTCATCTATGGGAAGCGCCACGCCCGTGCGGGCGAGACCGCATTCAAGAAGAAAACCGCTGAAGTGTATTATCGGCTCATTAACCGCTTGACCGGCGGCATGGTACCAAAAGATACGGGCGATTTTCGTATGGTGGATAAACAGGTCGCGGATGTCGTCCGCGCTATGCCGGAACACGCAAGATTCCTGCGCGGGATGTTCGCATGGGCAGGGTTTGAACAAACGCCTCTCCTCTACGACCGCGATAAACGCTTCGCCGGACAAACGCATTACCCGCTTAAAAAAATGCTGCGGCTGGCTGCGGACGGCGTGTTCAGCTTCTCCGTGACTCCCCTGCGTCTCGCCACATGGCTCGGCGTTCTCTGGCTATGTCTCGGTCTTCTCACCGCATTCGTGCTGCTGATTTTTCTCATTTGCGGCACAACGAGCGGCGCATGGTGGCTCGCCGCGCTTATGATGACTCTCGGCGGCAGCGTCCTTTTCTGTATCGGCATCTTGGGCGAATATGTCGCCCGTATGTTCGATGATGTCCGCGCCCGCCCGCTGTATGTTGTTGAAAGAACAATCGGCTTTAAGCGGAATCAGGAAACAGGAAATAGAGCTGTTAGATCTTAGCGGTTAGCTGTTAGCTTTATTTACTCTTTATACTCATCGCTAACTGTTCTTCTGTTTCCTAATCCCTATTTTCTAACCGCTAACGGCTCTCTACTATCCACTACCCACTAAGGAGTTGTGCCCAATGGACTTTGCTACCATTTTAGCCCATGAATTTTCCCTGCGGACGGAGCAGGTACGAGCTGTTATTGATTTGCTGGATGCGGGCAACACCGTCCCCTTTATCGCCCGATACCGCAAAGAGGCAACCGGCTCGCTGGACGACCAGCTTTTAAGGGAGCTGACCGAACGGCTGGAATACCTCCGCAATTTAGACAAACGCCGCAGCGAAATCGAAAAATCGCTGACCGAGCAGGGTGTGCTGACGGAGGAGCTGAAAAAGTCCTTGGTCAACGCTTCTACCCTGTCCGAATTAGAGGACATTTATCGCCCCTTCCGCCCCAAGCGCCGCACTCGCGCCACCATCGCCAAGGAACGCGGCTTGGATGACTTGGCGCAGGCGCTTTTGTTGCAGCAGCCCTTTAAGGGAACGCTTGAAACCCTCGCCGCACCGTATGTGAATGCGGGAAAAGAAGTGCCGGATGCGGAAAGTGCCTTGGCGGGCGCTCGTGACATCATTGCCGAGCTGATCAGCGATGATGCGGCGCTTCGTAAGCTCTTACGCAGTTTGCTGCTTCGGGAGGGCATTTTGACCTCTGCCGCTGCCAAGGAAGAAGACAGCGTTTACAGTATGTATTACACCTACGCGGAGGCTGTCCCGCGGGTGGCAGACCATCGCGTTTTAGCCATCAACCGCGGCGAAAAGGAGGACTTTTTGAAAGTCTCCCTGACCGCGCCGGACGAAAACGCAAAGAATATTATTTTCAGTCACTATGTCCGCACGGGCGCACAGACAGCCTCGCAGGTGGCGCTCGCTGCTGAGGACGCTTGGGAGCGCCTTTTGTTTCCGTCTTTGGAACGCGAGGTGCGCAATGAGCTGACCGACCGTGCCAATGTCGGCGCGATTCGCGTGTTCTCTCAAAATTTGCAGCAACTTCTGATGCAACCGCCCATCAAGGGGCGCGTCACCTTGGGCGTGGATCCCGGCTTCCGCACGGGCTGCAAGCTGGCGGTTGTGGACGAAAACGGCAAGTTGCTAGAAACGGGTGTCGGTCATTTCACCCTGCCCGGCCAAACTATGAAGAGAGAAGAAGCCAAGCGCCTCATCTGCGGGATGGTGAAGCGTCACCATGTGACAGCCATCGCCATCGGCAACGGCACAGCCTCCCGCGAAAGCGAGCAGTTTATTGCCTCCCTTTTGCCGGATTTGCCGCAGGGCGTGGCGTACACCATTGTGAGCGAGGCGGGTGCATCCGTCTATTCCGCGAGCAAGCTCGCCGCGCAGGAATTTCCTGATTTTGATGTTTCCCTACGCAGTGCGGTCTCCATTGCGCGGCGGATGCAAGACCCGCTGGCGGAGCTGGTCAAGATCGACCCACGCTCCATTGGTGTCGGGCAATATCAGCATGACTTAAAGCAAAACGAGCTGACCGCCGCACTGGACGGCGTGGTCGAGCATTGCGTAAACTCCGTGGGCGTGGAGCTGTCCACAGCCTCGGCTGAGCTTCTTTCTCATGTGGCAGGCATTGGCCCTGCGCTGGCCAAAAATATCGTGGCGTACCGCGATGAAAACGGCTTGCCAAGCCGGGCGACACTCAAGAAAGTGCCGAAATTGGGACCGCGAGCCTTTGAACAGTGCGCGGGCTTTTTGCGCGTGCAGGGCAGCAAAAATCCCTTGGATGCAACCGCTGTCCACCCCGAAAGCTATGACGCGGCGAAAAAACTGCTGGGGGCGTTGAGCATTCCCGCGAATGCGCTCAAAAAGGGCGGTATCCCCGATATTGTGGACAAGGCGAAAGCCTACGGGCTGGATAAGCTGGCTACCGAAACAGGCTTGGGACTGCCGACCCTGAACGACATTCTCTCCGAGCTGCAAAAGCCCGGCCGCGACCCGCGTGACGACCTCCCGCAGCCAATTTTGCGCACGGATGTACTGGACATCAAGGATTTGAAACCCGGCATGGAGCTGATGGGAACAGTGCGCAATGTCATCGATTTCGGCGCGTTTGTGGACATCGGTGTGCATCAGGACGGCTTGGTGCATATCTCCCGCATGGCGACCCGCTTCATCCGTCACCCCTCCGAGGCCGCCAGAGTCGGCGACCATGTGAAGGTCTGGGTGATGGATGTGGACGAGAAGAAAAAACGCATCGCCCTTTCCATGATTCCACCGACAAAATAATCAATGGAATGATATAAGGCATCCCCCACAATTCGGCGACTTACTAAATGTGCCTTTACGGTGCCTCGCCTCAATCTACGATAGAGGCATCGGCAGTCT
>CAVJHY010000041.1:8675-14060 GCA_963649405.1 bacterium | reverse complement strand
GCCTGCACCACCCGACCCGTTCTAATCATGCTCTTCACACCTTTTTCATTCCTGCGGCAAATCCCGCATTCAAATTATACCACAGATACGGGAAATCAATCAAGAACTAGGGATGGGAAAGCACGGTCATTCCGTCAAATTGCAAAAATTAATTGTGTAATTATTGCAATATAATTGCAGAAGTTTTCGATATCAACTACATAAGAAAATAATTCATTTATTTTGACAGAGCTTATATTGTTTTAAACTTATAAATCATTCATCGTAATACTTTTATAATATGATGATTTTGCCGTGGTGACCGTGAAGTCAATGCTTGCATTCAACTGTCTGCCCGTGATATACTATAAGATGGTTAATTATCGTAGTGGCGCAGGAGCGGTGCTGCGGGCAAGGAGACTATGTATGTTTGACGCACTGAAGAAAATGTTGGGGTTTGGCAATGACGCGCAACTAAAGCCCATTATCAAAAAGGCGGAGGAAATCGAAGCGTTAGAGCCCAAATTTAAGGCGCTCAGCGACGAGGAGCTTTGCCATAAAACAGAAGAATTTAAGGCGCGGTACAAGGCAGGCGAAACACTCGATCAGCTTCTTCCGGAGGCGTTTGCCACGGTGCGCGAGGCCAGCAGCCGGTGCTTAGGAATGCGCCCGTTTAAGGTGCAGCTCATCGGCGGCATCGTCCTGCATCAGGGGCGCATCGCCGAAATGAAGACAGGCGAGGGCAAAACGCTGACCGCGACCCTGCCTGCCTATTTGAACGCGCTGACGGGCGAGGGCGTGCATATCGTCACGGTCAATGACTATCTGGCCTCCTTCCAAGGCGAGGAAATGGGCAAGCTGTATCGCTTCTTAGGGCTGAGCGTGGGCGTTATCGTGCATGACTTGGAGGGCGCGGAGCGCAGGAAAGCCTACGCCGCGGACATCACCTACGGCACGAACAACGAAATGGGCTTTGACTACCTGCGCGATAACATGGTTCTGTACGAAAAGGATATGGTGCAGCGCGGTCATGCGTTCGCCATCGTGGATGAGGTGGACTCCATCCTGATTGATGAAGCCCGCACCCCGCTCATCATTTCCGGTCAAGGCGAAAAATCCACCGATATGTATGAAAAGGCCGACCGCTTTGTTTCCCGCTTGAAAGCGGACGAAGATTACACGGTCGAGGAAAAGGACAAGGCCGTCACCTTCACCGAGGCGGGCGCTGCCAAGGCGGAAGCCGCCTTCGGCATCGAGAATTTGTCCGACCCCGAAAATAACGACTTGAACCATTACTTAATTCAGGCGCTCAAGGCCAATGCCCTCATGAAGCGGGACATTGACTATGTGGTGCAGAATGATCAGGTCATCATCGTGGATGAGTTCACTGGTCGTCTCATGATTGGTCGCCGGTACTCGGACGGTCTGCATCAGGCGATTGAGGCAAAGGAACACGTGAAGGTGGAGCGCGAATCCAAGACGCTGGCCACCATCACCTTCCAGAATTATTTCCGTATGTACAAAAAGCTCTCCGGCATGACGGGTACAGCCAAGACCGAAGAGGAAGAATTTAAGGGCATCTATAATCTGGATGTTGTGCAGGTGCCGACCAACAAGCCCATGATCCGCGAAGACATGAACGATGTGGTTTACCGCACCAAGAAGGGCAAATATCAGGCGGTTGTCGAAGAAATCATCAAGCGCCATCAGACGGGTCAGCCCATTCTGGTCGGCACGGTCTCGGTTGAAGTGAGCGAGCTTCTGTCTCGTATGCTTTCCATGCGCGGGATTGAGCATAATGTGCTGAACGCCAAACACCATGCGCGTGAGGCGGAAATCGTGGCGCAGGCCGGTCATTTCGGCGCGGTCACCATCGCCACCAACATGGCCGGACGCGGCACGGACATCCTGCTGGGCGGCAATCCGGACTTCTTGGCGCGCCGCACCATGCGGCAGGAGGAAGTGCCGGACGACATCATTGAGGCCGCAACCGGCTTTAATGAAAATGTCAGTGAGGAAGTGCTGGCAGCCCGCGAACGCTACCGCACTTTGAAGGCGGACTATAAAAAGACCACCGACCAAGAGCATGACCGCGTTGTCAAAGCAGGGGGCTTACACATCATCGGCACGGAACGGCACGAATCCCGCCGTATCGATAACCAGTTACGCGGCCGCGCCGGTCGTCAGGGCGACCCCGGCTCTTCTCAGTTCTTCATCGCCTTGGAGGACGATTTGATGCGGCTCTTCGGCGGCGAAAAAATTCAGCCGCTCATCGAGCGCTTGGGCATGGACGAAAACACTCCGCTGGCCGCCGGTATGCTGACCAAGCAGATTGAAAACGCTCAAAAGCGTGTGGAAAGCCGCAACTATCAAGTGCGTAAGCATGTGCTGCAATATGACGACATCATGAACCAGCAGCGCGAAATCATTTACGGGCAACGCCTTCAGGTGCTGCGCGGAGAAAATATGCGCTCCGTGGTGCGCTCGATGGCCGATGCGCTGATTGACGAGGCCGTCAATCGCTACTGCGCGGGCGATGACATGGACGCCTGGGACATTCCCGCGCTCAAGGATTACTTGGAACGGCTGTGCATTGCGGCGGGGACATTTGACGCGAACACCGATGCCATCAGCCACTTTGAAAAAGACGAGCTGGCGGCGTTCTTGAAGAAGGAAGCCGAGCGCTTCTATGAGCTGCGCGAGGAAAAAATCGCCGAAATCGGGCTGGATATGCGCGAGTTGGAGCGCACGCTGCTTTTGCGCTCCGTGGACATCCGCTGGATGGATCATATCGACATGATGGATCAGCTTCGTGACGGTATTGGTCTGCGCGCCTACGGCCAGAAGGACCCCGTGAACGAGTACAAGCTGGAATCCTATGATATGTTTGAGGACATGGTGCATTTAATCCGTGAAGACACTGTGCGCCGCCTCTACCAGACGAGGATTGAACGCGCCCCCGAACGCCGCTCGGTTGCCAAGCCTGTGGAGGCTTCACACGGCGGCGCACAGCCCGAAAAGCGCACGACTCCCGTTAAGGCGGGTGAAAAAATCGGCCGTAACAGCCCCTGCCCGTGCGGAAGCGGTAAGAAATATAAAAATTGCTGCGGCAGAAACAAGACGAGTGATTAGTGATTAGTGGTTAGTGGATAGAAGGAATGTTGTGAGGAAGAAATAACGGGCGGGATAAAAATTTTTATCTGACAGCTTATTACTTCTACAACTATCCACTCCTGCACTAACACGCTATCACTGACCGCTGAACACCCCTCGTCCCTGTTTCCTAATCCCTATTTCCTAACAGCTAACCGCTAACTACTCTCTACTCTCTACTCTCTACTATCCACTATTCACTATCCATTCCTACTATCCACGCGAAAGGATGACCTACACCATGATGATTGACCTACAGCAGTACCAGCAGGACATTGCCGCGTTACGCGCCAAGCTCCAAGAGATTTCCGGCGGGCTGCATTTGAACGATTTAGAAAACGAGCTGACCGAGCTGAAAGAGGAAATGAACGCGGAGGGCTTCTGGGATAATTTGGAGCGCTCCACGCACGTGAATCGCCGCATCACCGCCATTGAAGGTAAAATCAAGCACTATCAGGGGCTTTGCTCGGCGCTGGATGACATTGAGGTCATGCTGGAACTGGCGCAGGAGGAAAACGACGACGCGATGGTGCAGGAAGCCGGTGCGGAGCTGAATGACCTTCGGGAAAAGGTCGAGGCGCTGGAGCTGGAAACCCTCATGCGCGGCGACTATGACGACAAGAACGCCGTTCTTTCCCTGCACGCGGGTGCGGGCGGCACGGAGGCTCAGGACTGGACGCAAATGCTGTACCGTATGTACACGAGGTACTGCGAAAAGCTGGGCTTCAAAGTAAAATTGCTCGACTATTTGGAAGGCGATGAGGCGGGCATTAAGTCCGTCTCTTTCGAGGTGGACGGCGAAAACGCCTATGGCTATCTGCGCGGGGAAAAGGGCGTGCATCGTCTGGTGCGCATCAGCCCGTTTGACGCGAACGCCCGCCGCCATACCTCTTTCTCGTCCTTGGATGTCGCCCCTATGCTGGAAGATGACGACAACGAGATTGAAATCAACATGAAGGATGTCCGCGTGGACACCTACCATTCCAGCGGCGCGGGCGGTCAGAATGTGAACAAGACTTCCTCCGCCGTCCGCATGACGCATTTTCCCACCGGCATCGTTGTCGCCTGTCAGACTGAGCGCGACCAAGTGCAGAATAGGGCGACCTGTATTAAAATGCTGAAGGCCAAGCTGCTCGAGCTCAAGGAGCGCGAGAAGGAAGAGCAGATGGCGGATATCAAGGGCGAAATGAAGAAAATTGAGTGGGGCAGCCAGATTCGTTCCTATGTTTTCCAGCCCTACACGATGGTTAAGGATCACCGCACGGGCTACGAAACCGGCAACATCGATGATGTCATGAACGGCGGACTGGATGGATTTACGACCGCCTATTTGAAAATGCAATAATCAGCGTGTCAAAATGCTTTTGACACACCGGCAAATGAAAAAATTATGAAGAAATCAAACACAAAAGGGCTTTTTGCCCTGCTGACGGCGCTTTTATTCATTTCCTACACAGTGTTCAACCTCTGCCGCGTGACCGTGGAAACGGCGCGGAGCGGCAGCAATTACACAACTTGCTTTGAGTCGTATGCGGACACCACCGCCTCCGGCGTGAAGCTGAATGAATACTCCAAGTTAGGTACGGCGCTGGGCGATTATTTTTCCGGCAAGGCGGACACCCCGCAGGTCACCGTGACCAAAACTGAGGGCGAGGCGGACGCTTACAGCGAAAAAGAGCTGGCGCATTTAGCGGATGTGAAGAAGCTGCTCTCCCATCTGTCCGTCGTGCGGTATATCCTGCTCGTCATCAGCGCGGCGTTTGCGGGGCTGCTGACATGGCTGTATCTGAAGCGCTCCCCCAAGGACGAAAAGGAACGCGATCAGTGGGTGCGCGTGACGGTCTGGCCGGGCGTGCTGATTGGCGTGGGCATCACCGTGCTGCTCTTCTTGGCGCTCGGCGCGTGGGCGTATTTCAACTTTGACGGACTGTTTATCACCCTGCATAAGCTGCTCTTTGACAACGACCTGTGGCTCTTGAACCCACAGACCGATTTGCTCATCCAGCTCATGCCGACCCGCCTGTTCGTGAACCTTGCATGGGCGATTATCAAGGATGCAGCGAAAAATCCCGCCATTTTAGCAGCTTTGTGCATCTTGGCGGCGATTGTCCTCAAACGCTCGGAAAAAAAGGAAAAAGAGAAGGCAAAATGACTTATTTTGAAGAGTCGAAAAAAACAGCAGAGCTGCTAAAAACTAAGCAGAATAGGGCGACCTGTATTAAAATGCTGAAGGCCAAGCTGCTCGAGCTCAAG
>CAVJHY010000041.1:0-7819 GCA_963649405.1 bacterium | reverse complement strand
TCCAGCTCATGCCGACCCGCCTGTTCGTGAACCTTGCATGGGCGATTATCAAGGACGCGGCGAAAAATCCCGCCATTTTAGCGGCTTTGTGCATCTTGGCGGCGATTGTCCTCAAACGCTCGGAGAAAAAGGAAAAAGAGAAGGCAAAATGACTTATTTTGAAGAGTCGAAAAAGACAGCAGAGCTGTTAAAAACTAAGCATCCCGTCCGCATTCTGGCGATGGAATCCTCCTGCGATGAAACGGCGGCGGCCATCATCGAGGACGGACGCAAAATCCTGTCCAACTGCGTCTATTCGCAGATTGATTTGCACGCCTTGTATGGCGGGGTCGTGCCGGAAATCGCTTCCCGTGCGCACGTGGAAAAGGTCAATGTCATGCTGGACGCGGCACTGAAGGAAGCGAACATGGCGCTCAATGATGTGGACGCGCTGGCCATCACCTATGGACCCGGTCTGGTGGGCGCATTGCTGGCTGGCGTGAGCTGCATGAAGGGGCTGGCGTTTGCCGCGCATAAGCCGCTCATCCCCGTCCACCACATCGAGGGGCATATCTGCGCCAATTTCCTGACCAGCCCCGACCTGAAGCCGCCATTCACCTGTCTGGTGGTCAGCGGGGGACACAGCCATATTTTGGAAGTCCGCGATTACGGCGAGTACCGTCTCCTTGGCTGCACGCAGGACGATGCGGCGGGCGAGGCGTTTGACAAAGCGGCGCGGGTGCTGGATTTGCCCTATCCCGGCGGTCCGCGTCTGGATAAACTGGCCGAAGAGGGTGATGACAACTTTCTCAAGCTCCCACACCCGCACACTGAGGGCAAGTACGATTTCAGTCTTTCCGGCCTCAAGACCGCGTTCATCAACGCCGTCCACACCATGCAGCAAAAGGGCGAGCCGCTCCGCAAGGCTGATTTGGCTGCCTCCTTCCGCAAGGTGGTGGTCGATATGCTGGTGGAAAAGACCATGCTGGCTGCCCACGACACGTATGTAACCACCTTGGCGCTGGCCGGCGGCGTTTCCGCCAACTCCCTCCTGCGCCGCCGGATGCAGGAAGAGTGCGCGAAACGCAATATTGCGCTTTATATGCCTGCTCTCTCCCTCTGCGGCGATAATGCTGCCATGATCGGCTCCGCCGCCTATTATCGCCTCCTGCGCGGCGATCTCGCCGACCTTGCGCTCAATGCGAAGCCTTCGTTGCCGCTGGTGTAGTGGATAGTTAAATAGCGTTTCACTCCATTTTCCTTTTGTTTTTTATTCGCGCAGAAAATCCTTGCATTTTTCTGAAATTCAGGTATAATAGAAGTTGCCGTTGTGGTGGACGGGCCCCGTGCGATGTAGCGGTGTGAACCCTGTCAGGTCCGGAAGGAAGCAGCAGTAAGCGCTATGCGCATGTGCTGCGGATCAGTCTGGTCGCCGCAGCGGTTTTTTTGTTTCGCTCGAACGACTACGCCTTGGACGCTTTGCTGTGCTTTTCCGCTTTTGCTATGTCGCTGCGGGCTTGGCGTAGCGCTGCTACGCCAAGCCCTTGCTCCTTGCAAAAACGAAAAATCCCTTGCAAATCGTCACAATGCTCCGCAGTTCTCGCTCCACGAAGCAGGAATAGAAAATGCCGGCACTACATCAGGCAAAATCAAAAAATTCCCAACAAATCGTTTCAATGCTCCGTCGTTCTCGCTCCACGAATGGGAATGAAAAAATGCCCATGCTTTACAGAGTGGAAAACGAAAAAAAGCTGTTTCTTCTCCGATGACAACAGCAGAATAGGAACAGAGACGGAATAGAAACACAGAGTAATTTTTTCTTTGCTCTCCATTCCTAACCTTTAACTCTTAATTCCTAATTCCGCACTACGCATTCCGAACTCCGAATTTTTCCTAACCGCTAACCACTAATCACTAAAGCACAGGAGGCACTATCATGTGGCAGATTCCCGAATGCATTACCGCTGTTGATCCCGACCTTGCCCGCGTCATGGCGGAGGAAAGTGCGCGGCAGGAGGCGCACATTGAGCTGATTGCCTCCGAAAACTTTGTTTCGCCCGCTGTGATGGCGGCGATGGGCAGCATTCTCACGAACAAGTACGCCGAGGGCTATCCGGCACACCGCTATTACGGCGGCTGTCAGGCGGTGGACAAGGCGGAGGACTTAGCGCGTGATCGTGCGAAAGCGCTCTATGGTGCGGAACACGCGAATGTGCAGCCGCACAGCGGCTCGCAGGCGAACATGGCTGTTTATTATGCGCTGCTTCAGCCGGGCGACACCGTTTTAGGCATGAGCCTTTCCAACGGCGGACACCTGACACACGGCAGCCCCGTAAACATTTCGGGCAAATATTTTCATTTTGAATCTTACGGCATCGATCCCGTGACGGAGCGGCTTGACTATGACGCTTTACTCGCCCGTGCGCGTGAAGTGCGTCCGCAATTAATCGTGGCGGGTGCGTCCGCGTATGCGCGAACGATTGACTTTGCCGCGTTCCGCCGTGTGGCGGACGATGTGGGCGCGTACCTGATGGTGGACATGGCGCACATTGCGGGCTTGATTGCGGCTGGCGAGCATCCGTCGCCCGTGCCGTATGCGGACATTGTGACAACGACGACGCACAAGACCCTGCGCGGGCCGCGTGGCGGCATGATTCTCTGCCGCGGAGAGTACGCGAAGGCGATCGACAAGGCGATTTTCCCCGGCACGCAGGGTGGGCCGTTAATGCACATCATTGCGGCGAAGGCGGTTTGTTTCCATGAGGCGATGCAGCCGTCCTTCAAAACTTACCAGCATCAAATCATCCTGAATGCGAAGGCGCTGGAACGCGCTCTCTTAAAGGGCGGCATTCGTCTTGTTTCGGGCGGCACGGACAATCATCTCTTGCTGCTCGACCTTTGTGACACGCCTGTTTCCGGGCGCGAGTTAGAGACTTGGCTGGGCGAGGCGAATATCACGGTGAACAAGAACATGGTGCCGCGTGACCAGCGCAAGCCAACCGAGACGAGCGGCATCCGCATCGGCACGCCCGCCGTGACGACCCGCGGATTCAAAGAGCCAGAGATGGAGCTGATTGCGGATTGGATTATCCGCATTCTCAATCACGGCGAAGCCGCCGTTCCCGCCGTCCGCGCCGAAGTCGCCGAGCTGACGGCGAAGTACCCGCTGTATTAACGGGGAGGGGATTGGCAGTATCTGTGTGAGACGGGGACGTTTTCGCGGAAACCTTTTTCTTTGGAAAGAAAAAGGATTTCCGCACCTTCCCAAAAGAAACTTTGATACACAATATACATTGCTGCATCGAAGCGGCAGCATCTGTGTTCTTCAAAAATAATCTAACCGCTGACAGCTAACCGCTCCTATTTCCTGTTCCCTGTTCCCTGTTTCCTATTTTCTGTTTCCTCTCCACACAATTAACTATCCACTACACATCATTTCCTCAAAAGGAGTACTCAATCATGACTAACTACGATGTGATCATCGTCGGCGCAGGTCCCGGCGGTATTTTTGCGGCGTTTGAGCTAAGCGAGCTCTGTCCCGAAAAGAAAATTGCTGTGTTTGAGGCAGGGCATCCCTTAGAGAAGCGCCACTGCCCGATTGACGGCGAGAAGGTAAAGACCTGCATCGGCTGCAAGACCTGCTCCATCATGAGCGGTTTCGGCGGCGCGGGCGCGTTCTCGGACGGCAAGTACAACATCACGAACGATTTCGGCGGCACGCTGTACGAGCACATCGGCAAGAAGCCCGCCCTATCGCTGATGCACTATGTGGACGACATCAATATGCAGTTTGGCGGCGAAGGTACGAAACTATACTCCACCGCCGGCTCGCGCTTCAAAAAAATCTGCATTCAGAACAAGCTGAACCTGCTGGATGCCTCCGTGCGCCACTTAGGGACGGACATCAACTACATCGTCCTTGAAAATCTCTACAAGGCGCTGCGCGAAAAGGTGGATTTCTTCTTTGACACCCCTATTCGTAGCATTCAGCAGACAGACAGCGGTTTTTCCGTCCTTTGTGACGGCGGCAAGGCTTATACCGGTACGCAATGCATTGTGTCTGTCGGGCGTAGCGGCAGCAAGTGGATGGAGACGGTCTGCCGCGACCTGAATCTCGGCACGAAGTCCAACCGTGTGGACTTAGGCGTGCGCGTGGAGCTGCCCGCGGTGGTCTTTTCGCACCTGACGGACGAGCTGTACGAGAGCAAAATCGTCTATCGCACCGAAAAATTTGAGGACAATGTCCGCACATTCTGCATGAATCCGCACGGCATTGTCGTCAACGAGAACACGGACGGCATCGTCACCGTGAACGGTCACAGCTACGAGGATCCCTCCAAGCAGACCGAGAACACGAACTTTGCCCTGCTGGTCAGCAAGCGTTTTTCCGAGCCGTTCAAGGATTCCAACGGCTACGGCGAGAGCATTGCGCGTCTGAGCAATATGTTAGGCGGCGGTGTCATCGTTCAGCGTTTTGGCGACCTTGTACGCGGTCGCCGCAGCACCGTGCAGCGTTTGCAGGACGGTTTGGTCATGCCGACCTTGGCCGCCACGCCCGGCGACCTGAGCCTTGTCCTGCCCAAGCGCATCTTGGACGGCATTATCGAAATGATTTACGCCCTTGACCGCATCGCCCCCGGCACGGCCAACGACGACACCCTGCTCTACGGTGTCGAGGTCAAATTCTACAACATGGAAGTCGATGTGGACGAGAATTTGGAAACGCGCTTAAACGGCCTGTATGTCATCGGCGATGGCAGCGGCATCACGCATTCCCTGTCCCACGCCTCCGCCAGCGGCGTGTATGTCGCCCGACAGATTGCGGAAATGAAAGAATAATAAAATCATGAAATGATATAAATTATCCGCCTTTCCTGAACAGAGAGAAGGCGGATGGTTTTATATGGGGGATTAATAATGTTAAAAAGTTAGAGAGCAAACACATAGGACGGTAAATCCTCTGTGAGGATTTCATTCAATTCTTCGTTTGTCAGCTCAGGCAGGGCAGCCAGTCGGTTATTTTGCTTGGCAAGCGCTGCCTCAAACAGATTTCGCATTTCGCGTCCGTTGGCAAAATTCTCTGACTTATGAAAAACAAGCCAATGAAGATAGGCTTTGACAGCCGGCTCTGCATCCGTGCTGAGTGTCATCTCATAAGGCTTGCAAAAGCTCTGAAAAATCGCCAGTAATTCCGTTTCGGAATAATCCTCGAACATAATTTTTTTGCTGAAGCGCGATTTTAGCCCCGGATTGGAATGAAGAAATCTCTCCATCGGTTCAGGATAGCCGGCAACAATGACAACAAGATTTTCTCGATTGTCCTCCATCGCCTTCAGGATGGTATCGATGGCCTCCTGTCCAAAATCATTTCCGCCCTTTGCGAGCGTATAGGCTTCATCGATAAACAGGATTCCGCCCATAGCCTCATCTAACTTTTCCTTGGTTTTCAGCGCTGTTTGACCAACAAAGCCGGCGACCAAGCTGGCTCTGTCCACCTCAACAAGCTGTCCTTTTTCCAATACGCCGAGTCGCTGATAGATTTTTGACAGCAATCTGGCGACTGTTGTTTTTCCTGTTCCCGGATTGCCCAGAAAAACGAGATGCTTAGAAACATTCGCCGTTTTCATACCGCGAGCATCACGAATTTTTTTGATTTTTATCATATTGACGAGGGAACTGACTTCATTTTTTACGCCCGCCAAGCCGATTAATGAATTTAATTTCTCCATCAATTCTTCCAAGGTTTCTTCCGGCTTAATACTTTCCTGCGCGACATCCTTTTTTCCTGTCGGCTTGCACGATAATTCCTTTATATTGGCAGAATCAGCGGCGTTTTCTTTTTTGCATGGCTTTTCATTTTGGACGGCTGTGCTTGCAGGTATCTGTGTTCTCAGCCTGTTGATGTACTCAATATACTGCTGTGAATCGATTTCTTTTTTGTCATTTCGGCTGAATACATAATATTTTCCAAGCTCAAAAAAGAAGGAAACATATAGTCCGCTCAGCATTACATCGCTATTTTTCAATCGTTCATCATACTGCTTCAGCAGCAGGAAGAAGGCGGGAAGGGGACAGTCATCGGCGCACACTGTTTCGGTAATGGGATATGCCCCGTTCTGAAACATCTTGTTGAAAAAATCATATCTTGCTTTGCTGCCGGAAACAGAGATACAACAGATGAATGCATAAATATCCTCTGCCAGTTGTTGCCCTACAGATTTTTTTGAAGCATGATTGATTTCTCTTGATGCGGCAATGCAACCAGCTACGAGTTTTTCATAAGCGCTCTTTACAGTTATATCCATGCTTGCACCCGTATTATGCTAATGCCGCCTGTTGCATGGCGGTTTGGAATGTTTCGGCTATTATTGGATTCGTTGTATCAACGCCGGCATTTCGGAATGCGGCTTTCACGGTGTCCGCCACTTGCTGTGTACTCAGGCGGCGATACGCCGTCAATGCATCCATATTGCCAAAGGCCTGAATCAACGCTTGATTATCAACGACTTCTTCTTTAAGATCCACCGCCTGCTCCAGCATGGTCATGTAATAGGCATCGACCTCATCCGTTGTCAAATCCAAATCAAATGTGCCGATGTCCTGCAATTTTTCGGCGCACCAATCGGAGGACAGCTTGTCATAAACGCTCATCCATTTGCTGTGGGAGGAGTGCCAAGGATCCTGATTTTCCAAAGCCTTATGATTGTTTAAAAAATAGACCTCGTCAAACTTGCGCAAAGAAACGGTCAGCATGGCCAACATGGAATAGATGGAAAAAATTAACGCTTGATGATCGCCGCTGATATCCTTTTGCAATGTGCTGATAAGAAGTGATAAAACATTATATTCCGCATCAACAAGCTGGCGCAGCTTTTCCTCGGAATAGGGCATCTGCTTTTTTTCACAATCCAGCATATTGGTATGCTCGGACAAAACCTTATTAAACTCATAATCCGCATGAAGGCCGTGAATATCTTTCATCTCCTTCCGCACTTGGTTAATTTGCAAATTTATTTCGGCGCTCATACAATCCAGCTTTGCATACATGATGGTAAAACCAGCACAAGTTGCGCAGAGATTCAATCCGTTCAACAGCAAACCAAATTTTTGAAACTGCTGTACATTGCTCAAGAGTTTTAGATTTTGCACATTGAGATGGTTATTTTTGTTTAGAATGTCTATCACATTGTCCGCCATTTCTTTTACGTCTGTGTCTTTAGGAATATTGATTAAAACCTTCACAAAATTTTTGAATTGCTCATTCTCATTTCTTACGGCAATTTCCATAAGACCTTGATCGTTTAAAAAGGGTTTTAATTCTTCCAATGTGCGTATTACTATATGTTTAGCTTCCATCAATGTTCAACCTCCTTGCTTTCCATGTTGAGGATTGTGTACAATATACTAATCAAAATCACGAAGGTACATGAATCTGAAGCGTATTTTTCTTTTAAATCAAAGCGTTTTCTTACGACATTTCGAATATTTATAAACTGAAGGAAATCAAACATTCCTTCCTTCTTCATTTCCTCAAGGATCCTTTGAACATCCAGACATTTCGCGGAATACTCAAAATTTTCAATTTGCTTATTTCCTTGATTAACTGAGGCGATATACAGGCTCATCATAATGCGTGTATAATCCAGTAATCGCTGGACGGTAAGAGTTTTATTGTCCTTATAAGTGAGTGCCTTTTCATAATACCTCCGCGCACGCGGAACGACAGCCGATGCGCTTTCGCCTTTTTTCTGTGGAGCTTCAACGATTTTCGGTTTAACAATAGCGTCAATATTATTCATAAATGTTTCAATTTGTTTTTCAAAAGGCTGACCGTTTTTAA
>CAVJHY010000040.1:0-14144 GCA_963649405.1 bacterium | reverse complement strand
CAAGGAGGCGATTGCGATGAAGCGTGTATTGTGGATTGTTCTTGACAGCGTTGGCGCGGGCGCTTTGCCGGATGCGGCGGCCTACGGCGATGCGAGCGCGAACACTTTGGGACATATTGAAGAAAAAATCGGGTTGAAGTTGCCGACGATGCGGATGCTGGGGCTTGGCAATATTGAGGGTATCGGCATTCCGCCCATTGCGCACCCGTGCGCGGCCTACGGCAAGGCCATCGAGCGCTCCTGCGGCAAGGATACGACCACAGGACATTGGGAAATGGCTGGCATCACCATGACAAAGCCGTTTCCGACCTACTCAAATGGCTTCCCGAAAGAGGTCATCGAGCAGTTTGAAGCTGCTATCGGAACGAAAATTTTAGGTAATAAGCCAGCCTCCGGCACGGTCATTTTGGACGAGCTGGGGGAAGAACATATGCGCACGGGCTACCCAATTGTGTATACCTCAGGTGACAGCGTATTCCAAATTGCTGCACACGAGGACATCATTTCAAGAGAACGCCTGTACGAAATGTGCAAAATCGCCCGCAAAATGCTGGTGGGTGACCATGCGGTTGGTCGCGTGATTGCGCGTCCATTCATCGGCACAGGTGTGGGACACTTTACCCGCACAGCTGGACGGCGTGACTTTTCATTAGAGCCGCTCGGACGAACGGTGCTGGATGCCTTGAAAGAAGCGGGAAAGGATGTTCTCAGTGTCGGCAAAATCGAGGATATTTTCGCCTTTCGCGGCTTGACGGCTTCCGTTCATGCCGCCGGAAACCCTGCTTGTATTGACGCGGCCTTAGAGTATATGAAAAAGCCGTTTGACGGGCTTTGCTATGTCAACTTGGTGGATTTTGACTCGGTGTATGGTCATCGTCGCGATGTGAAGGGCTATGCAGAGGCACTCGAATATTTTGATATGCGGCTGCCGGAGCTGATGCGGGAAATGAACGACGAGGATATTCTTATCATCACTGCTGACCACGGCTGTGACCCGACCTATAAGGGAACGGATCACACGCGGGAATATGTGCCGATTCTCGTCTGGTCACGCGCCATCAATCAGGGCATGAATTTAGGCATTCGCAAGACCTATGCGGACATGGCAGCGACCATTGCGGAATGCTTCGGCTTGACAGAACGCTTTAACGCTGAAACATTTTATCAAGAATTGGAGGGAAGAGCAGATGGATGAGTACAAGCGGATAAAAAAGGCCGCACAGATCATTGAAAAGGAATGCGGTCGGGCTGACATTGCCATCGTCTTAGGCAGCGGCTTGGGGGACTATGTCTCCTGCGTGAAAGACCCTCAAGAAATCGCCTACAAGGACATTCCTGGCTTTCCAGAAACAACGGTTGTCGGTCATGCCGGAAAATTTATCTTCGGCACACTGCAGGGCAAGCGCGTTCTTATGATGTGCGGGCGCTTCCACAGCTATGAGGGCATCAGTATGCAGGATATCGCCATGCCTGTGCGCGTGATGAAGCTGCTCGGTGTGCAGAAGTTAATTTTGACTAACGCGGCTGGTGGGGTCAACCTGAGCTTTCAAAACGGGGATTTGATGCTGCTGACGGATTTTATCAATTTGACCGGAAAAAACCCGCTACGCGGCGCGAATTTGGATGAGTTTGGCCCGCGCTTTCCCGACATGACCTATGTTTATTCGCCTGCGCTCCGTGAACTAGCACAGGAATGTGCTATCGAACATGAAATTGACTTAAAAGAGGGCGTGTATTGCTGGATGTCCGGTCCGTCTTACGAAACGCCCGCCGAAATTCGCATGGTGCGGACGCTGGGCGCGGATGCCGTCGGTATGTCCACCGTGCCGGAATCCATCGTTGCCTGTCATGCGGGCATGGATGTGCTGGGTATTTCATGCATCACCAACATGGCCGCCGGCATTTTAGACAAGCCGCTTTCTCATGAGGAAGTCGTTGAAGCCGGAAAACAGGTTCAGGAAAAATTCCGCACGCTACTGGATGCAATCATTGAAAAAATATAAAATATGCAAAAAATCGGGAGGCAATATCGCTTCCCGATTTTTGTATTATTTATTGTCTTCATATAAAGTGCAGCCGCCGATAAATTCCCGCAAGATGGACAGCGGCGGGATTTCACGCAAGGCATCCTCCGGCGCGGGAAGGAGATAATGGAGGATTTTGAGCAGACGGCGCGACATGAGGTAGTTGGGATTATCCGGCGTGATTTCATTAAGCAAGGGATAGGCAATATTTTTAAGCACGGGCAGCTCGTAATGCAGGGCGGAATTAAACACGAAATCCGCCTGTTCCTGATACGGGAAAATCCATTTTTCTTCCCCGAGCCGAACGCTGTTCCACATATTCATCGTCTCGTCCGGCGAGGTGTTTCTGAATTGGTAATCCCGAACAATGCGTCGGAGCAGCCGTGCATCTGTTGTGCGGATGCGGTTGTGATTGTCCAAATTCAGGCAGGTCAGCTCGCTGATGTAGATAGTGCTGAGAAGCTCCTTGGGGAAGCCATGATGCAGCTCAGGATTCAGCCCGTGAATGCCCTCAATGACCAACGGCTGGGATTCGGTGAGGCGCATTTTAACTGGCACAGGAAAACGCTCACCCGCCGTAAAATCATAGCGCGGCATCTGCACTTCCTGCCCGTTCAGCAGCGCACTGATGCAGCGGCGGAAGTGCGGCACATCCAAAGAGGAAAGCGCTTCCAAATCCGGCTCACCGTCTTCCTCAAGCGGAAGGTCTTTTTTATTGCGATAAAAATCGTCCAGCGAAATCAACACGGGGGAAAGGCCAAGCACGCGAAGATGAATGCAAAGGCGGTTGGCAAAGGTTGTTTTGCCGGATGAGGATGGACCGGCGATGAAAATCGCCCGCGCACCGCGTTTTTGAAGGGCGGAGGCAATTTCCGCCAAAGACCTGTCATGCAGCGCTTCATTGACGCGGATAAAATCGCGCAGCTTGTTCTGACTGACAAGGTCGTTCAAATCCGCCGCATTGGTGCAATGCAAAATTCTGCACCATTCGGTTGACTGGGCAAATGCCTGTAAATGTTTGGGGCGCTCCGTGTACGGTGCAGGATGGTCTGGATCCTTGGGGGAGGGAGTCAGTACACCAAAGCCGGGTGCAAGATGTTTGAGCGCAAAGGCTTTGATATAGCCCGTGGACGGAAGCATGGAGCCGTAAAAATATTCAGCCATGCCGCCGCAGAGATATACATTGAAATAATCATATGGGCGGTAGGCGAGTAGCCGCGTTTTGTCCGTTTCGCCGTCCTGCTTATAATATTCAATGGCTTGCTGGCGTGTCCAGCGTTCCTTTTTGAAGGGGAGGTTTTCCTGCACGATGCGGCGCATTTCCGCTTCAATGCTCTCGACCTCTTCCTCTGTTGTATCATGGTCGAGCAGCTCCGCATAAATGCCGTAGCCGACAGAATGCTCAATGCGCACTCGCGCAGTCGGGAGAATCCGCCGAACAGCCAAAAGCAAAACAAAACGCAGGGAGCGCTCATAAATGCGCCGTCCCTCCTCGTTTTGATAGGTAATCGGGTACAGTGTGCAGTTCTGCGTCAGCGGATGGGTCAGCTCCAAGGAGAGACCGCCGCAAAAGCAACCCAGCGTGGTCGGAACAAGCTCCGGCTGAAGAGCCTGAAGAACCTCCAAAACTGTTGTGTTCTTTTCAAAAAAATCTGTGCGCTCGAAAATGGAAATCTGCGGCATTTGTACGCCTCCTTTACATCAAACAAACCGAACGGTTAGTTCTCTTTCTCCTGCTGCTCTAATTTCATTTGCCATTGCAGCAGCTTTGTATGCACATAAGCATCACTTTGTTCATCGGACAAAAGCACACAGCGCTCCAGCATCTTTTTGCCCTCATCGTTTTTGATGAGGCGGAGCTTGACGAGCATCAACCCGTGGTCGGGGCAGATGGACAGCGCCGTATAGGTCTCGTTTCTTTGCAGGACATATTCGGCGGCCAGCTCGTGCTTCTTCCCGCAGATGGGGCAGGGGGGATTTTGCGCTGCCTGTCCCTTCAATAAATCAGGCAGACTTTTTCCGGCACGCAAAATGGAAATCAGCATCTTCTTGCGCTTATCCGTATGCAGGAGCTTTCGCGCCTTTAACGGATAATGGACGATTTCTTCCGGCTCATCAAAGTGTGAAAAGACAAGCGCAGTATAATAGGCATCGTTCACCGCATTGTGAAAGGCTTTTTCTTCGCTCGGCTCGATTTGATAATAGTCCATCGCGGCTTTCAGGCTCTGCCGCTCCTTATGATTATCGATGATGTCGCCGAACATCTGTTGCAAATCGTATACCTTTCCCAATTCATTTTTGCACGCAAAAAAGCTGATGTTCTGTGCAAACACGGAAATATCATCACAGCCCCAAGTGAGCAGGGCGTAATCCTCGCCGCACCATTCGATAAACCGCCCGAACGCCTCTGGGAAGTGCGGCGCATCCTCCAAATCCTCCTGAGAAATCTGCGTGATGCGCTTAATCTGCGGGTGCAGCTTAAAATAATGGGTCGGTTGAATGAGCTGGTTAAAGGAATCGACAATTTCCAAGCGTTCATTGAGCTTGACCGCGCCAATTTGAATCATTTCAAATATCAGCTTGCTGCCGACGCTTTTATAAGCGCTACTTTCATAGGAAAGCGGCTGATTCCATTCCAAATCCAATACAATAAACAGCATGGTGAATAATCGATCCTCTCGGTATTATACGGCTGCGCTCTGTCCCGCCAAAGCGCCGGTGGAAAAGGCGATTTGCAGATTAAAGCCGCCGGTGTGGGCATCCACATCAAGCACCTCGCCCGCAAAATACAAGCCCTTTATGCGCTTGGATTCCATTGTTTTTGGGTTTATTTCCTTGACACTTACGCCTCCGCGGGTGACGATAGCCTCCGCAATCGACCGCGGCGCACTGACGCGGATTGGAAGTGCCTTCAAATGCCCAATTAGTGCCTTGCGCTCCTCAGAATTGAGCTGAGATACGCATTTTTCGCCGCTGATGCCGCACAGTGCCGGAAACAGCTCTGCCATGCGCTGTGGGAGCAGCGTGGGTAGCACGGTTTTAAGCTGCTTGCGCCCGCTCTGAGCAAACTCTCTTTGAAGCCTTAACGAAAGTTGTTCGCGGGTCAAAGCGGGTTTCAGATCAAGCCGCACATCCAGCGTTTCCAGCGGCATTCCGGCGATATGGCTGCTCATTTCGATAACCAGCGGCCCTGAAAAGCCGAAATGCGTGAACAGCATTTCGCCCTGTTCCGCATAGAGCGTTTTGCCGTTTTTCTGGCAGGACAGGGCTACATTCTTGAGCGTCAACCCCTGAAGCTGGCGCGGCCAATCATCCGCAGTTTCAAATGGTACAAGCGACGGAAGTGCTTGCTCCACCTGTAAACCAAACGACTCCGCAAAGCGGTAGCCATCGCCCGTGGAGCCGGTGGACGGATAAGAAACACCGCCCGTGCAAACGATGACGCGGGGGGCGTAGATTACCTCGCCGTTTTCCAATTCAACACCTTGCATGATACCGTTTTCCGCCAGAATTCGGCGGACACTGCTGTTTAAGCGCACCTGACAACCCGCCTCATGCAGCCCCTTATCCAGCGCACGAGTGACATCAGATGCATGGTCGCTGACAGGAAAGACACGCTGCCCGCGCTCAATTTTTAACGGACAGCCAAGGCTTTCTAAAAGGCTCATTAAGCCCTGATTGTTAAGCGCATTCAGCGCACTGAACAGAAAACGCGGGTTGCGCGGCACATTGTGCAAAAATTCTTCCATATCACAGACATTGGTCACATTGCAGCGCCCCTTGCCAGTGATATAGACCTTCTTCCCCAGCTTTTCGTTTTTTTCAAGCAGGGCGACCTTTTTGCCCGAACGGGCGGCAAAAAGCGCCGCCATCATGCCAGATGCGCCGCCGCCGATGACGATGACATCAAGGCTGGTTTTCTCGATTGACATATACACTATGCTCTGACCAGATTCCTTCTAATTGTTTTAAGTGGTTTCTCAAAGCGTTCTTACGCTTTAACCCCAGCGCGACAGACAGCGCGTTAATCAGCGACAACGGGGCGGCCAAAGAATCCACAAAGGAGGCCATATCCGTCCTCGCCGCGAGGCACACATCCGCTGCCAAGTGAAGCGGACTCATCGGCCCGTCCGTAATGCCGATAACCTGCGCTCCATTCCGCTTGGAAAAGCGCATGGCCTCCAAGGTGCGGTTTGAATAGCGGGGAAAGCTGATGCCGACCACAACATCATTTTTCTGCACCCTAACAATGCTGTCAAACACATCGGACGAGCTGTCCGCTACAACGCGCACATCATCAAAGATAAAATTCAAATAATAGCCGAAAAAGTGCGCCAGCGGCGCGGCTGAACGCAGACCGATGATATAGATGCGCTTGGCATTCAGCATCAGCCCAACTGCATCGTCAAACGCCTTTTCATCAATGGCATCAATGGTGTTGCGGATGTTCTGCATATCCGCCTTCAGCACCGTCCGCAGCACATTCTCCTGATGAATCTCGGACGACATTTCAAAGCGCTGCACGGCGGTCAGTCTGTGGCGCACCAACTCCTGCAGAGCGTCTTGAAGCTGCGGATAGCCCTCATAACCGAGTGCCACCGCGAAGCGCACTACCGTGCTTTCGCTCACGCCGACAGCCTCGCCCAAGGAGGAGGCCGTCATAAACACAGCCTTGTCATAATGCTCGACGATATATTCCGCGATTCGCCGATGCCCCTTGCTCAAGCGCTTGCCGCTTAGGTTCAAGCGCTCAATCATGTCCTGCGTATCCTGATTCATGGCTTTCCTCCAAATTAGGCAAAATGACCAGCTTATTATAGCAAATTATTGGGTGGGTTGCAAGTTTTCATTCATTTGGAAGATGAATATCCTCATTGCAGTTCGACAGCACGGACAGCAGCGTCAGCGTCGGATGCCCCTTGAAGAGATAATCATAATCGCTGCCCTGTTCCGGCTCCTCCATCGGCAGTCCGTCATTCATCCAGAAATAGGTCGTGCCGTGCGGGTTTTGACGGCGCTCATAGGTGTCCATATAATAAGTGGAAGACAGCGGACAAATGACCATTTCTTTTAATTCGGACGGCTTTACGGCGGGCGCATTGAGGCTCAGAACACCCATACGCGGCCACTTTTTAACAGGGCAATGCTCCATTAAATGAATCGCCCGCTCTGCCAGCGCATCCAGCATTTCTTGGTCAGCGCCCTTGCAAATGGACACCGCCATCGACGGAATATAGTGCATGGCCGCTTCACGGGCAGCAGAGACCGTCCCGCTGTAATACACGGCAGGACCGGCGTTTTCGCCGTCATTGATGCCGGACAGACAGAAATCAAAATGCTCATTTTCAGTAAGCTGCTGCGCCAAGCGCACGCAGTCGGTCGGCGTTCCCTTGACAGAAAACGCCTGCACATCCGCCCAGCGCGGGGATGTATGAATCACCAGCGGGGTCGCCAGTGTCAAATGCATACTGACGGCGCTTTGCTCCAGATGGGGCGCACTGACCACCATCTCATGCCCATGCGCCCTTACAGCGCGGACAAGCGCATCAATGCCGGCTGATTGAATGCCGTCATCGTTTGTAATCAGAATCCGCATACTCGTCTCCTTCGGCTAACAGCTGTAGAATACTTTCCTATTATATCCTACGAGGCAGGATAAAACAAGTGCTGGATAAAATGATGTATAACATATGTTTTTTGACAGGAAGAGGCATGCTTTTTGTGAAATTTATGGTAAAATTGAATTGGTTACATATAAAATTGTTTTGTTCCGTTCGCTATTCATCCACATTGAACAAAGAGGTTTGTCCCCTGAAGGCTGCCCGTCACATTACTGTTTTCCTGATTGTCCTGCTTCTCATAGGCTGTATCGCCATCGCCGGTGCTTCGGGTGGGGTACACTTTCGCCACCTTCTGCGCCGAAGGTCATCAAATCTGAAGCGTTCTCTCTATTTTCGATAGACTTTGGTATATTTTTGCCCTGTCCAGTCGGAAGTCTCAATGATACCGTGCGGCAGGCGAGAAAAAAGACGGATGAAAAATGGTCTGTCCTTTGAAACGCGACGCATAAAGCGCTCATATTTTTGTATTTGCTGTGCATCATCTGCCTGCCAGACCCAATGTTGACCGCCATACTGCGCACGAAAATCCGCTTCATTCTGATAGCAAACGGATACGAAAATCTTGTCGTCCAAGGCATTTTCAATGCACTTTCTGAGTACGGCATCAATGCAAGTCCCGTGACCGATGATGCCGGTTTCGGATAGGGCAACATCAATACCGTTCGTTGCCGTGATAGTCACGAGCAGTGGAAAGCGGGGATTATAATCATAGACGGCACTGAGACGGACATATTTTTCATCGCCCAGATAGCCGTGCGAGACAGTCCAATCCACATAAGAAAAAATGTCAAGCAGCGCGTCCTTTGCTTCCTCTAAATTAAGCCTTGTACGCTTTTTCGGCTTGCGGATGACCCTGCTGCTGCGCAGTTCCTCGCAATTCAAAAAATTAACCATAAAGTCTAGCAGAAGCTCTGTTTCAGTCCGTTTGCCCTTGATGAAAGGCAGACGATGCAGGAAAACAATGAACTCCTGACCGATATTGGCGGCCAGTGTCAGCGGAAAGAAGATAACAGACCATAGTATGTTTTCGATTTGATGCAGGGTGCGCTTCCACGGAACATCGGTTGTTGGATTGACAAAACGGATTTGCCCTTTGAATACTAACCAGCCGTCCTTCTCATGCGTTGTCGGCAGATACCAATATCCGCCAGATATGCCGACACGCCGGACGCAAAACTTATATTCCGTGTCACTGATGGCTTTGACAGTGTACCGCTTGAACTGATAAAAGCGTCCTATTCGCTGATAGCATTCATCCTTCAAAAATTGAGAAAAATCTTGCGCCGTGCCATGAAAACGAAAGGTGAACATTCGCCACAGCATACGAAAAATCTCCCTTCTATATTATTTGCCCTTTCTTGTCTTCAACTCGTCCTTCAGCGCTTGCTCCTGCTTCAGCACCTCGGTAATAAAAGCGGCTTTCTTGGCTTTTAATTCTTCTTGAAGCTGCTTGCGATGTTCACGAAGCGCGGAAAGTAGACGGCTGTTATAGAGATGGACATCCGGGAAGGCATGCAGTGTACGGCGGAAAAGGATGCCTTTTTGACGCAGCACAGCACGAATGTTGCGCGTGATTTCTTCTGTGCTGTCGCCTTCCGCCTTGTCAGCTGCACGGCGGATTTTGCTGAGCACGGTGGTGGAAATCACTATATCACAGAGCAGCAGCGCCAGCAGCACCGCGCAAAGCCAATTCTTCATCGTGACGGAGAGCAGATTAAACTGCTCAAACAAAAACGGTTTGACAGCATAAATCATACCAAGTCCTAAAAAACCAAACGGGATCAGCGTATCGGCGCACACACGGCCATGAAGGTTAAAACGCTTCTGACTGTAATCCCACCAGCGGGCATGAAACAGCTTTTCCATCAAATAGCTGGTTAAATATTCTAGCGTGCCACATATAATGATAGCCATGAAAAAAACAACGACGGAGGAATTGACATACGGCGTTAATAGCACGGTCAGCAGCACCGAACCAAAGCCATAAATGGGGCAATACGGACCGATAAGAAAGCCGCGGTTAATAAATCGATGATACTGAATCAGCTTGCAGATGACCTCCATTATCCAACCAAGAACAGAGCCAACAAAAAACAGCAGCACATAATTCTCAACAATCGACTTCAATTTTGCATACACCTTCCTTTGCAAAAAATCTGAAACTATTATACCAAATGCGGCAGCAAAATGAAATATAAAATAAATTTTAGTTTGGAATGATTTTGCCAAGTGAGAATATAATGCAGTATGTTCTATTCTTATGGCATTATTCCATACTTAATTCTTTTTCAAGAATACTTTTGAGCAGCTTGGGCGAAGTACCGGAAAATTCACGCACCATTGCCGCCATGAAGAAAGAAAACAGCTTCGTCTTACCGGCTTTATATTGTTGCACTTCGTTTGGATGCGCCGCAAGAAATGCAGCTAGGAAGGTTTTAATTTCGTCTTCGTTACTATTTATCGTACTGGATAATTGCAGACGGTCGATAACTGTTTCCGCTGATTCTCTCGTGTGCATGATTTCATCCAGCACTGCTTTTGCGTTATCTTGCGTCAGTTTTTCCTCACGAGCAAGATGAAGCACATAAGCAACATCGTGAGCTTTTGGAAATAGTGAAATTAGACCATCGTCTGTTTTGCTGATTTCTGGCGATATTGCCTTTGCCTGTGCTGATAAAAAACCAGTCATCCAATTTAGGATTATATTCGTATTGGGCATTTCTGCATAGACCTGTTCAAAATATTGTTGGAATGCCGGATGCGCAGACAAATATTCTGCTGAGCGAGACGAACAGGCGTATGTTTTGACAAACTTTTTCCGAATTTGGTCTATTCTAATAGAAAGTCTGGTGCGAACTTGCTCAATAAAATCATCATCCAAAACTAAACTCAGTAAATCAGGCTCAGGAAAATAGCGGTAATCCGGCAATTTTTCTTTTTTTCTCATCAGCTCCGAGCATTTCTTCGCTTCATTCCACCGTCTTGTTTCTCGCTTGACATGTTCACCGTTTGCAATCATTTCACTTTGACGTTTGATTTCATAAGCCGCACCATGCTCAATCAACCGAAAACCGCTGACATTTTTCAGTTCTACTCGTTCGCCAATTAGACCAAAGTCTGTATCTGAAACTGATACATTGACATCTGCTCGCATCGCACCTTCCTGCATTTTGCCCTCTGTCACATGGATTGACACGAGCATTTCATGCAGTTTCGTCATGCATTCTCTGGCCTCAGCGGGAGACCTCATATCCGGCTCTGTCACAATTTCAATCAGCGGAACGCCGCAGCGATTCAAATCAACAAGAGAGCAGCCGTCCTCATGCATCATTTTTCCGGCATCCTCTTCCAGATGAATTTCGCGGATTCTGACCATGCGTCCGTTGTTCAGCGTTATTTGTCCGCCCAAGCAAATCGGGTGGTAAAATTGTGTGATCTGATAGCTTTTTGGCAAGTCTGGATAAAAATATTGTTTTCTGTCAAACGAAGATATATGCTGTATTTCGCAATCAAGGCTCAAACCCGCTGCCACAGCTAGCTCTACGGCGTGTTTGTTGACGGTCGGTAAAGTACCCGGCAATGCAAGGCAAGTCGGGCAGCATCGGCTGTTCGGCGTGCCGCCAAACGCATTTTCACACCCGCAAAACATTTTTGTCTTCGTGTTCAGCTCCACATGGATTTCAAGTCCAATCCTTGCCTCAAGCATGAACATTCACCTCCTTATCAAGCGCCTTAGCAAAGGCGAGCAGCAACTTGTCATTGGCGGATGCGGCCAAAGCCTGAAGGTCAATCGGCAGCCCGTTTTTTCCGTGTCCAATCGGAATGGAGATGGCAGGCAAACCCGCCAAATTTGCCGCCGCAGTCAATGCATCTGCCTCATAATTTTCATATTGATGATTTTCTCCTAAGAACGGTGCTTCGCCCTTGGCAACCGGCATCAGCAAAATATCGAACTGTTGGAAGCACGACAAAAACCACGCTGTCAGCTTTTTTCTGAAACGCTGCGCCCGCATATAATAGTCCGCATAATGCTCCTGACTCAGCACATATGCGCCCATCCGAATGCGTTTCCGCACCTCCGTCCCCAGTAGCGAACGATTTTTGAAATACAGCTCCTGTATAGATGCAGGAGCGCCGAAACGATTTCCGTATCGAATGCCGTCATACCGCCCAAGGTTGGCACTGGCCTCCGCGCAAGCGATGATATAATAAGCGGGGGCAATCCACGCCGCATAGGGCATCTCAGAAATCGTCGAAAGACTTTTTACTTTCCTTTCGATTTTTTTGATTGTACTGTTCAAAGCATCAAAAGCCGAGCTATCCATGTTGTCAAAAAACGAAATTAGCACACCAACACGCATTTCAGTAAGTTTTTTTGTATTTTCCCTAATGATAACCATGTTCGTGCTGTCGTGCGCGTCAGGACCGCCTGCCAGCATAGCTGAAAAAGCCTCCTCAAGCATTTCAGCGGATGAAGACAGAATGCCGATTTGGTCAAAGGATGACGCATAAGCAATCAGACCGTACCGGCTGAGTGCGCCATAGGTCGGCTTGAAGCCGAATATACCACAATAGGTGGCAGGAAGACGGACAGAGCCGCCCGTATCGCTGCCCAAAGCAAACGGCACAATGCCTTGTGCGACCAGCGCCGCCGCGCCGGAGGAGGATCCACCTGGCACACGCTTTTCATCAAACGGATGCAGCGTCGCGCCATAGGCGCAATGTTCGCCCGTTGACCCCATGCCGAATTCATCCATTTTTGTGCTGCAAACAGGAATCGCTCCGGCGTTCAAAAGACGCTGGATGCAAGTTGCCGTATACGGTGAAACATAGTCTTCGAGCGCCTTCGAACCGCAGGTCATGCGTTGCCCAGTGATACAGAGATTGTCCTTGACGGCAAAAGGAATGCCGCAAAGCGTTGCCACATCAACGGCTTTATTTTGTGCCAAGGACAAAGCAAGCGCATCAAAGGTGTGCATGATGGCATGACAGTTGTCCTTCGTGCGGCAAGCCAGCAGTGTTTTTTGAATATTTTCTACGCAATCATTCATGATTTTTATCCTCTGAATCAGCAGACGAAAGCACGCCCGCAGGAATACAGAAGCAATGTGCCTTCATCATCGACGATAAATGCAGAATTTCTGCTTCCGAGAGAGATGGAGTGGAAACATCCTCGCGCAATACAAGTGCCGTGCTTTCTGACTGTTCGTCCTCTGTATCTTCAAAGGTCCGCATTCTCTCCATGAGGCTGCGGATTTCCTGTTCTTCTTCGGCTCGTCCGGCCTCCAGCATCGTTTTTCTGTCCAGCATAGCTACACCCACCTTCGTTCTTTCCTTGATGATAATATTTTTTGCTGTTCTCGTCAATTCTTTCTGAAAAATAAAGGATTTTTGACATTTTGTGTTGTATAAACACCATATAAGCCTTGAAGGGAGGGATTGACCTTGACGGTTCGAGAGGAACGAGAGCAGCTTGAACATGAGTGGCTTTCTCCGTATGCCGTTTGCAGCGCCGATACAAAGGGTAGGGAGCGCCCTATGGAGCCTTGCTCTCTCCGCACGGAATTTCAGCGTGACCGAGACCGCATCCTTCATTGCAAGAGCTTTCGGCGCTTGAAATTCAAGACGCAGGTTTTTATTTCTCCTGAGGGCGACCATTACAGAACGCGCCTGACGCACACCTTAGAAGTTGCACAGGTGGCAAGGACAATCGCCCGTTCGCTTCGGCTCAACGAGGACTTGACGGAGGCCATCGCGCTGGGGCATGACCTTGGGCATACGCCGTTTGGCCATATTGGGGAAAGAACGCTGGACAGGCTTTGTCATGACGGCTTTCGGCACAACGAGCAGAGCCTACGTGTAGTGGAAATCATTGAAAATGGTGAAGGACTGAATTTGACCAAAGAGGTGCGAGACGGCATTCTCAACCATTCCGGCAGCCTGAAGCCTATGACCTTGGAAGGGGTTTGTGTTGCCCGCGCCGACCGAATTGCCTACATCAATCATGATATTGATGATGCCCTGCGTGCCGGTGTATTGCGGGATTTTGAACTGCCAAGAAGCTGCCTGAGCGTGCTGGGAAAAACACACGGCGAACGAATTAACACCATGATTCGGGACATTGTGATGACAAGCCGAGGCCAGCCCTATGTCAAAATGAGTGAGCAGATTCAGGAAGCCACAGACGATTTGCGCAAATTCCTGTTTGACAAGGTTTATCGGGACGGCTGGCGCGAAAACGAAGAGAAAAAGTGCGACCATGTGATTTCTCTTTTGTTTGAACACTATATGCAGCATCCCGGCGAAATGCCGCTGGAATATGTGACGATTTCCTATCGGGACGGCACGGAACGCGCCGTGACGGACTTCATTGCCTGCATGACTGACCGCTATGCCATGCGGCAGTATCGGCAGCTATTCCTGCCCGAAGCGTTTCCGGTGCTTTAAGGCATCACCGCACAATTCGGCGACTCGCAAAAATGTGCCTTTTGCGCCATCT
>CAVJHY010000039.1:0-14492 GCA_963649405.1 bacterium | reverse complement strand
ATGCCTCTATCGTAGATTGAGGCGAGGCACCGTAAAGGCATATTTTGCGCGTTGCTGAATTGTGCGGTGATGCCCTGATTTTATTTGAAGCGCAGTGCAGCAAAGCGCAAAAAAATAATCCCAAGCCTCGCTTGGGACGGCGTTATCCACCGCGGTACCACCCATTTTGACGGCAAAAGCCGCCCTCTTATGCCCCTTGTAACGCAAGGGCAGAACGCCCGCTTTTTTCTTCGGCGGGAGGCTCCGGAGTGATTGAAGCGAAAACGCGCCCGCCGACCTTCCACCATCGTCAGCTCGCTTTCAAAGCGCATCCGTTCCCGCCCGTCTCCATCATGGCCCGAAACATGGCTATTATATCGGAAATCCGGCTGTTTGTAAAGAGTAGAATTGAAGACAGCACCGTCCCCCAAACGGGGTTGCCTTAGTGAATAGTGGATAGTTAAGGTAGCACCGCACAAATGAGGCAGCGCGATAAATAGTGAATTTTGTGTCAGATACGATTGCAAAAATCGATGATTTACTGGAGGTAAATCGAGATTTTTGCAAGAAGCAGATGGCACAAAAGGCACATTTTTGCGCGTTGCTGAATTGTGCGGTGATGCCTTAAATAGTGTGTAGTGATGAACCGTTAGCGGTTAGCCGTTAGCTTATCTTAGCAGCACACAAAATCATTTGCTTCGTTGCAACAATATACTTTGTGGAGAGGTTTTTAGATGGATGCGGGAGGGGGCTTTTTACGAAAAAGTCTCCTCCCGCAATAAAATATTACTCCTCAATCGCCAGCTCTGCTTCTTCCCATGCGTCATACGCCTTAGCAAGCGCGTCCTTGAGACGCTTGTATTCGCGGGCGGTTTCCTCGGCACGGGAGCTGTCCTGATAGGTCGTCGGAAGCGCCATGTACGCCTCGTAGTCTGCAACGGCCTGCTCCGCCGCCTGCACATCACGCTCGGCCTGTGCGGCGGCCTCCTTGAGCGCTTTCACCCGCGCCTTTTCGTCCTTGTCACGCCGCTTTTCACGGGCGATCTCCGTGCGCGTTTTTCCGGCAACGGCAGGATCTTCGGGCGGCATATTTTCTTTCGCCTTAGCCGCTAAATAGTCATCAAAATTGCCCTCGTAAACGAGAATACCCTCTGGTGTCAGCTCCAGCACGCGGGTGGCGAAGCGGTTGATGAAATAGCGGTCGTGCGAAATCGCCAGAATCGTACCATCGAAGCCGTCTAAAGCGTCTTCCAGCACCTCGCGGCTGTCCATGTCCAAATGGTTGGTCGGCTCGTCCAAGAGGAGAAGGTTGTCTTTTTGCAGCATCAGCTTGGTCAGCGCCACGCGCCCGCGCTCGCCGCCGGACAGTGTGCCGATTTTTTCAAACACATCCTCGCCAGTGAACAGAAATTGGCTGAGCGCCCCGCGTACATCCGTCTGCTCCATGCGCGGAAAAGCATCCCATACCTCGTCCAGAATGGTCTTGTTGTTGTGCAGCGTGCGCTGATGCTGGTCATAATAGCCGACATCCACATTCGCACCCCAGCGCACTGTGCCGCTGTCCGGCGCAAGTTCGCCCGTTAAGCATTTGAACAGCGTGGATTTGCCGATGCCGTTTCGTCCGATGAGCGCAGCACGGTCGCCACGGGAGAGCGTCAGGGAAATGTGTTCAAACAGCTTCTTTTCATCAAAACCCTTGGAAAATTCGCGCACAGCCAGCACATCGTCCCCCGTCCGGCGGGCGGCGGTGAAGTGAAAGAAAATCTGCTTTTCCTCCTGCGGCTTCTCCTTCAACTCGATTTTGTCCAGCATTTTCACGCGGCTTTCGGCTCGTTTGATGGACTTTTCACGGTTGAAGGCGCGTAATTTGCGGATAATTTCCTGCTGTCGGGCGATTTCCTTCTGCTGCGCGTCAAATTCGCGCTCTCGGGTCAGAAAGCGCTCCTGCCTGAGCGCCATGTATTTGGTGTAGTTGCCGGGGTACTGCTCCATCACGCCCATCAGAATTTCGGCGATGCCCGTGCAAACCCTGTCCAAGAAAAAACGGTCATGCGAGACGACAATCAGGCTGCCGCGATAATCCTTCAGATAATTTTCCAGCCAGTTCAGCGCGTCCAAATCCAGATGGTTGGTCGGCTCGTCCAAGAGCAGCACATCCGGCTTTTGCAGCAGAAGCCGCGCCAAACACAGCCGCGTCATTTCGCCGCCGGAGAGCAGCGCCGCCTCCTGTGTGTACTGCGATTTTTCAAAGCCCAAGCCCGCCAAAACACCCTGAATGAGTGAACGATAGGAATACCCGTCCGCCTTTTCAAAGGCATCGTTCAGGCGGGCATAGCTGTCGCCCAACCGTGTAAGCTCCTTTTCGTCCTGCGCGTTCGCCATTCCCTCCTCCATGCGGCGGAGTTTGGTTTCCATGTCGCGCACAGGCTCGTACACATCATCCAACACCTCATAGACGGTCTTGCCCTTGGGCGCTTGATTCTGTTGAGCCAGATAGCCGATGCGTAAGCCCTTGGCCAGCGCAATACTGCCCTCGTCTTGCCGGTCAAGCCCTGCCAGAATTTTGAGCAGTGTGGTCTTGCCGCAACCGTTCACGCCGACAAGCCCCAGCCGGTCACCGTCTTTGAGAACAAGAGAAATATCGCGCAGCACCTCATTGCCGCCGAAGGATTTCTTGAGGTTTTGGATGGTCATGACAATCATGATGGTTGTTCCTTTATCTGAAAATTGATGTGCCGAAAACGACAGAAGATTGAAACCTTTATCGTGACCTAAAGCGAAGCGCTTGTGAGGTATAAGTGGCGGTGACGCTCAGGTACAGCGATGCCTGAACGGAAACGGCAGCTATCAATGGTTATAGGTTTGTGCATTAGCATGATTCATTAGCAACGCACATTGCGCCTTTTCGGTGCTTCGTCTTCATTTACGATTGAGGCAGTGACGGGCTACTGCTGATGGGTTTGAAGACCTTAAGGCATCACCGCACAATTCAGCAACGCGCAAAATGTGCCTTTACGGTGGCTTGTCTCAACCTACGATAGAGGCATCGGCAGTCTGCCGTTGGCAGACTTGAAAACCCTTCAGGTTTCCAACCTCCGCGCATCTGCTTCTTGCAAAAATCTCGATTTACAGAAAGTAAACCATCGATTTTTGCAATCGACTCTTCCACAAAATTCACTATTTATCGCGCCGCCTCATTTGTGCGGTGCTGCCTTAACGAATCGTGTGCGCCCTTTCTAAAAACAGATATGCATATTTTTTCAGCCGTTCGTAAGCAGCATCTGCTTCGGCGGCTGTTTTGAATGCGCTGAAAATGACAGCGCCGGAGCCTGTCATGGCGGTGAACGGTGCGCCCGTCACGCATAGGGCATCAAAGGCTTCGGACAGTTCTGGACGCAAAGAAAGTGCGGCAGGCAGCAGTGCATTGGCCGCTGATACGCGAAGCAAAGGCAAATCCCCCAGCGCCAGCGCGTCCATGGCCGCCTCCGTCTTCGGATGAATGGGAGAAAGGCTGTCGGAGCGCTGATAGACATCGCGAGTCGAAAGCCCCTCGCAGGGCTTCACCAGCACCAGCTCAAAGGTGCGGCCGACAGGCAAAGGGGAGAGGCGCTCCCCGATGCCGCGCACCCGCATGGGCGCATCCGCAAGGCAAAAGGGAACGTCCGCACCCAATGAAAGCCCGATGTCCTGCAAATCTTTGAGCGGCAGATGAAGCGCCCACAGCTCGTTCAAGCCCTTCAGCGCCGCCGCCGCGTCTGCACTGCCGCCGCCCAAGCCCGCGCCGGTCGGGATGCGCTTTTCCAAGGTGATGCGTGCGCCTTTTAATGTGCCTGTTGCTTGCTGCAATGCCCGTGCAGCACGAAGCACCAAATTGTCAGGCTCGGCTTTCAGCACGTCATTGCCCGTGATGTCCAGCGACAGGGTGTCGCTTTCTTCAATGTTCAGCGTATCATAAAGAGAAATCGGCTGCATCAGCATATCCAAAAGATGGTAGCCGTCCGCCCGTTTGCTCGTGATGTCAAGCGTCCAATTCAGTTTCGCCTGCGCTTTTATCTCCATTTTCGCCTCCGGTCAGCTTCGGTGTTCCAAGCTCTAAAGAAATTTCAAAGGCCGCGCCCTTTTCGGTTGGGAGCAGGCGAATGCTCTGCCCGTGCTTTTCCATGATGCACTTGCAGATAGCCAAGCCAAGTCCCGTTCCCTTGCCCACGGTGTGCGCCTTGTCCGCCTTATAGAAGCGGTCAAAAATGTGCGCTTGATCCTCCGGCGGAACGCCGCAGCCGTCATCCGCCACGGTGAGGAAGACCTTTTTGCCCTCCACACGGCTTGAAAGGTGCAAATGCCCGTCTTTGGCGGTGAATTTGAGGGCATTGTCCACCAAGTTAATCAATACTTGCTCGATTTGGTCGGCATCCGCATGGACGGTGCAGGGGTCAACGGCAAAGTCCGCGCTGATGTCAATGCTCTTTTCGTCAATCTGCGGCATTTTGGTAATCAGCACCCGCCGTGCCAGCTCGTTTAGGTCAAAGTCCGTCCAAGCCAAGGACACATCCTCGCGCTCCATGCGGGAAAGATTGAGTAGCCCGTTAATCAGCTTGGACAGCCTTCGCGTTTCGTCCACCACCACTTGCATATAATGCGGCTGCTCGTCCTGCGGAATCGTGCCGTCCAGCATACTCTGCATATACCCTTGAATGGAGGTGATGGGGGAGCGCAGCTCGTGGGACACATTGGCGATAAATTCTTTTCTCGATGTCTCCAATTCCGCAAGCTGGGCGACCATTTGGTTAAAGGACCTGGCGAGTGCCAATGTTTCCCTGCTGCCTGCCTCCGGCGCACGGGCGGTAAAATCGCCCCGCGCCATGCGCTGCGCGGCCAATTCCATCTGCGTCAGCGGGTTTGTCATCTGCCGTGTGAGCAGCAGCGACAGCACCGCCGCCACCAAGAAGGCAATCGCCGTCGCGCCCACAGTCGGCCAAATCAGTGTGGTGTAGGCGGCGCGGATGGTTTGCGCGGCGGTCTGAATGACGACAGCGCCCAAGACACTGCCGTCCCGCATGAACGGCACGGCCACGGTGAACATCGGTCCTTTGGAAGTGTCCGTTTGGGAGGCAATTTCATGCCCAGAAAGCACGGCGGAGAGGGTGTTGCTCAAAATGTTCGTGTCAAAGGTCGCCAGCAGCTCCTCGTCGCTCAACAGCTTTTCATTGATGTAGGCACGCATCCGCCCTGAACGGTCAATGACAACACAATACGCGCTGAATTGCTCGTAAATGTTGCCGGCCTTCCATTTGATATAGCGCTCGGTCGTGGTGGTCTGCCCGATGTCAAGAAGCACCCGATCGCTTTCCAAAAGGCTCGCCAAATACGCCATTTCATTGGCTTGCTCTTTTAAGTCGTTGATGCGCGTTTCGGCAATGGACTTGCGCATGGACAGGTAAAAAAAGCCCATCAGCACGGCGGAGCAGATGAGAATGACCGCCAGAAAGACGGTCATCAGGCGGGAAAACATACTATGTTTCATGGAAATTACTTGACCTCGAATTTGTATCCGACACCCCAGACAGTTTTAATCTGCCAGCCAAATTCCTCACTGCCGACTAACTTTTCGCGCAGACGCTTGATGTGGACATCCACGGTGCGGCTGTCGCCGAAAAATTCAAAGCCCCAGACCTGCTCTAAGAGCTGCTCCCGCGTGAACACACGGTTTGGGTGGGAGGCTAAATAATACAGCACCTCCAGCTCCTTGGGCGGCATTTCAACGAGCTTGCCTTGGAAATAAACCTCATATTTTTCGAGGCTGATGGAAAGACTTGGGAAGGACAAAGCGTCCTTTTCGGCTTCTCCGCCACCGGCGCGGCGCAGCACGGCCTTGACCCGCGCTACAAGCTCCTTATTTTCAAAGGGCTTGGTGATGTAGTCGTCCGCGCCCAATTCAAGCCCCAGCACCTTGTCAAAGGTTTCGTCCTTCGCAGTCAGCATGATGATGGGGATGGTGCTGGTCTGCCGAATGGCGCGGCATACCTGCCAGCCGTCCATGCCGGGCAGCATGATGTCCAGTAAAATCAGGCTCGGCGGATTTTTGCGGAACGCGGTCACTGCCTCGTCCCCGCGGCCGACGGTCGTGACCTCATAGCCTTCCTTGGTGAGCAAAAGTTCAATGAGCTGCGCAATATGCGGATCATCGTCAACGACCATGATGGATTGCTTGTCCTTCATATACGATAACTCCTTTCCTTATTTTAGTGTTACTACAGTAACGCCGTCTTCCCCCTCGCCATAAACACCGAGGCGATAAGACTTCACATGCTGGTGATGCTTTAAGTGCTGCTGGATGCCGGCGCGTAAGATGCCCGTCCCCTTGCCGTGTACGATGGTGACTTCGTGATAACCGGCCAACACCGCTTCATCCAAATATAAATCGACCTGCGGCAGCGCCTCATCCAGCGCACAGCCGCGCACATCGCACGAGAGAGATACTTGCCGTGTTGCCGCGCCTGTCTTGGCGGTCACGGAGGACTGCTGCTTCGGCTTTTTTTCGGAGACAAGACGGAGTTGCGAAATGTGCGCCTTCAGCTTCATGATGCCAGCTTGCAGCGCCACTTCGCCCTTGGCATCGGGCGCACTCAGCACTGTGCCGCGTGTGCCTAAATGCAGGATGTCCACAAAATCGCCGGGCTTGAGCGCCTTGGGCTGCTCGCCGACGGCATTGCGCGGGGTCTGCAAGCCCTCCGCCAAGCTGTCAATGCCCTTTTCCAAACGCTTGCGCAGGGCGGCGGCCTCATGATCCGGCGCGTTCGCTTCCTTTTTGATACGTTTCAAATCGCCGATAATCTCATCCGATTCACGCCGCGCATTTTCCAAGATGCGCCGTGCCTCCTCTTTCGCCTTGCGGGTGGCGTTCTTTTCCTTTTCCTCCATGTCGCGGTAGAGCTTTTCGGCCTCGTCCCGCAAGCGGACGGTTTCCTGCCGCGCCTGTTCCGCAAGCTGGCGTTCCTTTTCCGCCACTTGCTTGTGGTATTCCGCGTTGGCAATGACATCCTCAAACCGCACGGCATCATGCGACAAAAGCGCCTTGGCATCGTCAATCAGCCCTTCGGACAGCCCCAGCCGCCTCGAAATTTCAAAGGCATTGGACTTGCCCGGAACGCCGATGGAAAGACGGTAGGTCGGGCGCAGAGTCGCCACATCAAACTCGACACTGGCATTTTCCACGCCCCGCGTGGTCAAGGCATACGCCTTTAATTCGCTGTAATGCGTGGTCGCCACGGTGCGGACGGAGCGCTGGAGGAGCTTATTCAAAATGGCCTGTGCCAAGGCTGCGCCCTCGGTCGGGTCCGTACCCGCGCCCAGCTCGTCAAACAGCACCAAGTCCCGTTCGGACACCGTTTCCATGATGGACACGATGTTGGTCATGTGGGAAGAAAAGGTGGACAGGGACTGTTCGATGGACTGCTCATCGCCGATGTCGGCATAGACATTTTCAAACACGGAAAGCTCCGTGCCGAGCGCACCGGGAACATGAAGCCCCGCCTGCGCCATGAACGTGAGCAGCCCAACGGTTTTGAGCGTGACGGTCTTGCCGCCCGTGTTCGGACCGGTGATGATGAGCGTGGTAAAGTCCTCGCCCAGCATCAAATCGCAGGGGACAACCTTGTCCTTATCAATCAGCGGGTGACGCACCCGCACGAAGCGGAGGCGGCCTTCGCTGTTCAGCTTGGGCGAAATGGCCTCCATCTCGCGGGACAGGCAGCCCTTAGCAAACACAAAGTCGAGGTGCGACAAAATGACGATGTTCTGCTCAATCACCGCCGCATTGTCGCCGACCTGTGCGGACAGCGCCGCCAAAATGCGCTCAATTTCATCGCGCTCCTTGGCCGTCCATTCGCGGATTTCGTTGCTTAATTCTACCACCGCCAAAGGCTCTACAAACAAGGTCGCGCCCGTGGCGGATTGGTCATGCACAAGCCCCGGCACATTGACACGGCATTCGGCCTTGACGGGCAGCACATAGCGCCCGTCCCGCACGGTGACAATGGTCTCCTGTAAATATTTGGAAAATTGTGCGCCGTGTGCCATCTGGTTGAGCTTGTCCCGAACGCGGTCGTTCGCCTGTCGAATGTGGCGGCGGATGTCCGTCAGCGCAGGGCTTGCATGGTCGGAAATTTCTTCCTCGCTGATGATAGCTTCCGTGATGTCCTCTTCGAATTGACGGAAGGTCTGCAAGCGGGATGCCGCCTGAGTAAGCAGAGGCGTATTCTCCCGCTCCGTCACCAGCGCGGAACGGAGGCTTCTGGAGGCACGCAGCACCTCGGCGACGGCCAGCAGCGCTTTTTGCGACAGGGTTGACCCCTTTTCCGCCAAGGAAAGATAGGGGCGGACATCCGAAAACGCGCTCATGGGGCTGCCGCCCAGATAGGTCAGCACGACGACGGCTTCTTCGGTCTCGTCCTGCGCCCGTGTGACCTCCGCCATGCTCGTCATGGGGGTCAGCTTTTCGCAGAGTTCCCGTCCGCAATCCGTCTGCGTGAAGGCGCAAAGGCGGTCGCGGATTTTGGTAAATTCCAGCACACGCAGAGTGCGCTCTGTCATGATACTCCCTCCCGATTGCATCATACAGGTTTATGAGAAGCAAAGCAAGAAAATCAAGAAAAAATTCAAAATCTGTTTACAGAACACCGTCAATAAAGCGTCCGAGTGTGCCTTTGAGAGGCAGCTTTTCGGGCTTCTCGCCGTGCATAGCGGCTTTGAAAGTGCGGACGATTTGAAGGCGCAATTCGGGCGCTTCGTCCGTCAGGTGGATGAGCCACGAAACGGGCAGGGTTTGAAGCGCGGCGGCCTGCGGCAGGAGATTGAGCGGCGAAGCGTTCAGTACCTGCACACGGCAGCCCTCCGTCAATCGAAAGGGGGAAAGAGGAAAGATAAAGCCCAGCCTGTCCGTGAAGGCTTGCCCGCGTGTTCCCTGCCCCTTGCCGCACAAACGGCAGTCGTCATGCCCTGCATTCAGCCCGCGAAATACGCGCTCCGGACAGTGAGTCAGCACCATCAGCCGCATCCGCCCATACACAGGCAGCAAGCGTTCAACCTTTGGCATGGGCAGGGCTTGAATATCGTGCAAGGAAAGCTCCGGTGACAGCGTAAGTGCGGAAATGTTTTGAGCGCACAGCAGCGCTTCTGCCTCGCCGTTGAACACGGGAACGCCGAAATCCGCCATGGCACTCGTGCCGTCTATCTGTCCGATGCTGCCCAAAGACAGCGGAATACCGAATTCTGCGGCTAAAGAGCGCAAGGCATCCAGCGTCTTTTCCTCGCATACGGGCGGCAGACACAATGCGCAGTTTTTGGGGAAATTTGCAGCCTGCGGACGCAGAACATCCAAGCGAAAATCCGCAGGAGAATACAGCACAAGGTCAGCACCAGCGGCTTGCAGGGCAGGAATTTCTTCAAACTGCTCCGTCAGCACCACCAGCCGACGCGAATGTTCACAGGGCTGAATTTGAGCAGCTTGCAATGGCGCATGGGTCGGGATGGCGGCTTCGTGCAGGGCGATGATTTCATTTTCAAGCGCCGCCAAGCCCTCCCTGCGCAGGGCGTTCAGCGCCGAGGCAGGCAGATAGGCGTTCTTGCTCTTTACTGTCAGCGTTTGCAGGGTGAAGGGCGTTCCGCCTGTCTTTTCGAGGGAGCGCCGCGCCAGTGCTTCATTGAGCGGTGTGCCGTGCGCCTCCTGCACTGTGTCACCCGTTACGCATACGGACGCGCCCTTTGCGGAAAGCGTCAGGTGGGCGGGATGATTTGGGTACGCCTCCAAAGCGGCATCCAAGGGGACGGAGAGACGCTCAAACAGGGCGTTCCCTTCGTAGGAAGCGCGGGCGGCGGATAGCTGCTGCTCGTCCTCCGTGCGGCGCACGGCATCGCCGACATGAACAGCCTTATGCAGCCGCAGGGTGGCAGTGTTTTCTGCCTCCGGTCCGCTGTAAATGATGGTTTGACTGCCGATTTCCAGTCCGTCCCCGTTGTGAAGCGGACGGGTCAGGCGGACATCGCACAGCGGAACGCCGCCTTTTTGAAAGGTGCGTGTTACGCGCCCGATGGCAAGACCGATGGGCGTAACGCGGGCAGGGTACAAAATCCCCATGTCCTGCTTACCGTTTGCATAGCCCAAGGTGAACGCACCGCGGGAAAAGATCTGCGTGAGCGCGTCTCGCTCTGCCTGCTTCATCGGCGCAAAATGCCCTTCCAAGGCCGCGTCAATCGCTTGACGGTAAGCGCCAGTAACAACCGCCACATATTCAGGGCGCTTGAGCCGTCCTTCGATTTTGAAGGAGGTAACACCGGCCTCAATGAGTTTGGGGATGCTGTCCCGCACGCACAAATCGGCGGGGGAGAGCCACGCGGCGGTTTGACCGCGATATTGATACTGCATCCGGCAGGGCTGCGCACAGCGGCCTCTGTTGCCGCTTCTGCCGCCCACAAGGGACGAAAACAGGCATTGTCCGCTGACACCGACGCACATCGCCCCGTGCGCAAAAACCTCTGTTTCAATGCCCGTTTCGGCCACGGCGCGGATTTCCGTCAGCGTGCATTCCCGTGCCAGTACGATTCTTTGAACGCCTAAATTTTTCAAAAACCGAGCGCCGGAGGCATTGTGCAGCGCCATCTGCGTGCTTGCGTGAACGGGAAGATTCGGGAAGCGCTCCAAGCAGAGCTTCAGCACGCCCAAATCCTGCACAAGCACCGCGTCCACGCGCATTTTTTGAAGCGCTTCCAGTGTCTGCAAAAGCGCGGGCAGCTCCTCCTGCTTGCACAGCGTGTTGACCGTGACATGGATGCGGCGACCAAAAAAATGCGCAAGGCGCACGGCTTGACGAAGAGAATCCTCATCAAACCCGGCACTTGCGCGTGCGCCGAAGAGCGCACTGCCCAAATAGATAGCATCTGCTCCGGCGCTGATGGCCGCCCGCAAAGCATCCATACTGCCCGCGGGCGCAAGCAGCTCAAGCCTTTGCTTCATCAGCGACCGTCTCCTTTTGTGCAGCCTCATAAAGCGCATTGCGGAGGCGCTGATTGTCATCCTGTGCGTCCAACAGCTCTTCGGCGATGGAGAGCGCGGCAATGACGGCACTCAGCTCGCGGGAGGCCAAGGACGGACTGGAAGCTTCATAAATTTTTCTGTCCACATACGCCGCCACACGGCGCGTCTTTTCGTCCGTGTCGGAGGTCGTCAGGGTATAATCGCGTCCGGCAATCCGCACGGTGCAGGAATGGCTGACCATAAGCACTCCAATGATTAGATTTGTTCAAACGGGAAGCATTGCCCCTTGACATCTACGCGAATAGACTTAATGCGCTGCGGCTTCAGGGGCTTGTCCATATAGTCGCGCGGAACTTTGACGATTTTCTCCGCTTCTTCAAGACCGGTCAGCACCTTGCCAAAGGCTGCATATGCGCCGTCTAAATGTGGGGAATTGCTGGTCATGATGAAGAACTGAGAGCCTGCCGAATTGGGCATCATGCTTCGCGCCATCGACAGCACGCCGTAGGTGTGCTTGAGGGGGTTATCCACGCCGTTTTGCTTAAATTCGCCCTTAATGGAATAGCCGGGACCGCCCGTGCCTGTTCCCTTGGGGCAGCCGCCCTGAATCATAAAGCCGGGGATAACGCGGTGGAAGGTCAGCCCGTCATAAAAGCCGCTGTTGGCCAGAGAAGCAAAATTGCCGACAGACTGCGGCGCATATTCGGGATATAATTCGCCCGTCATGGTGCCGCCGTTTTCCAACTCGATAATAAAGGTGGGATGCACAACCGCATTTTCAGCCATAAAGGTCACTCACTTTCCGATTAGAAATTTCTTTCTAATCATATGCTATTTTTTAATATTTGTCAATTTCCGAAGAAATTCTACTGTAATTATTTCAAAAAAGTGACGCATTTTATATTGAATTAAAATAATTGTTACAAAAGTGTTTGCAATAGTTTAAGAAATGTGGTATACTCTTCTTGCCTTCATGAAGGCATAAGGAGAGATGGTATGCAGACCAGATTAGAGGAAATGCTTTGGCAGCCGGCGGAAAAGCCCGTATATCTGCATGGGGCAGAGCGGGCGGTTGCGGCATGGGTGACGCTGGAGGAGCATGAACGGGTGCTTGATTTAGCCTGCGGGGACGGCGCTCTTTTGTCCGTGCTGGCGGGAGAGTATCGTCTTCGGGTCTGCGGCATCTGCGAAAACGCGGAACAGGCGCACGCCGTCCGCAGTCGTTTGGATGAGGCAGATGTCTTGGCAGCAAGACCGATGGACATCCCATGGCGCGATAATGCGTTTGACGCGGTGCTGAGCGCCAAACCTGCATCTCAGTATGAGGATTTTGACAAGGTGCTGGAGGAAATCATCCGTGTGTTGCGACCGGGCGGTCAGCTTGTTTTGTCCGCGCCGTTTTCTTGGGACGAGGGCAACAGCCCGCGCACTTTAATGCGGCGGCTTCAGCAAGCGGGCTTTGAGAACGTTTCTTGGCGGATGCACAGGCTGCACGGCGTGTGCATTGCGTGGAAACGCGGCACATTAGACGAGAAATGACGAGAAATAATTTTTAGGAGAAAGCGATGCGCCGAGAACCACCGATGGAGCGCCCGCCGGAAAAAAGGCATCGGCGCAGAAGGATGAGCCTGTGGACGCGGTTTGTCCTGCTCGTTGGGTATTTGACGCTGGCCTACGGGCTGGCACGCGGCGTTGTGCTGCTGCTCACGCTGCTTAATGGGCACGCGGCATGAAGAAAATTGGAAAATGGCTCTTGCGCGTGCTGGCGACGGCGCTCGGCATTATCTTAGCCGTGACGCTGCTTCCTTATGCGAAAACATGGGTGACGGCGCTGCTGGGACAACTGAATTATACGCAAATCAGCCGGACGCTCACTCACGAAATGCGCGAGGTGGGCAAGCTGACCGCAGTCGAATATTCAGACACGGGCGTGATGGAAGCAACGACCGAAGCGCTCTTCCTCGGCACGGTGCAGCGCGTGAGCGTGCCGTATCAATATGATATTTCGCTGGGCATTGATTTGGAAAAGGCGGTTGTCGAGGCGGGGGAGAGCAGCATCACCGTGTATCTGCCGAATGCGGAGCTTCTTTCCGACAAACTGACCGCCACTGACGACCCGGCCATTGACGATTTCTGGAATTTACTCACGGAAAAGCGCTATCAGTCTATGTTGACCGCGCAGGAGAAAAAATGCCGCGCCGCCTATGTGGACGATACCACCGTCATGGAAGGTGCTTGGAACAGTGCCAAAAAAGTCTTGCAAAAGCTCATGAATACATGGCTGGACGGGTTAAAAATCAACATTCAATTCGCACATTTGTCAGAATATCAGACTGAGTCTTCTTTAGACGAATAAGCTCGCTTCGGCGGGCTTTTATTTTTTGAATTTTCATTCAAATTAATTGTATGCATTATCGATAATTTGTATATTGAACGGGAAAAGAAAAATGAGTTGATTTTTATGATTTTGAGCGCATTTTTGGAGAAAAACGGGCAAAAATGACACGATTTTGCGAAAAATAGTATTGACAAACTATTGATAAAAGTTGTAAAATTTAATCTGCTGATAAAAAGGAGGCTTAGTAAATTTGCCGATTTTGCAGCCAAATTATACATCAAGCTGCTTTCCCTTTGGCATTCGGCAGGGCTAAGCCGAGCGGCGTGGCGTGTCGCAAAAAACAGAATCCATGCTGCGTAGTGCGGCAAGAGAGGCAGGAGATCACACGATGAAAAAAGAAGTAGCGGCATGGTTGGCTTTGATGCTCATCACGGTCGTGGCGGCCACTTGTTTGGCGTTGACCAATGAGAATACCAAGGATATCATCGCCGCACAGGAAGCACAGAACGCGGAAACAGCACGCAAGACGCTGATTCCGTCCGCCGATGTGTTTGAGGCTGTTGGCCTACCCGAAGATAGCGGTCTTTCCACCCTGTATGCGGGCAAGGAAAACGGCGAAACGGCGGGCTATGTCGCTATGGTGACGGCCACCGGCTTCGGCGGTCCTGTTGAAGTCACGGTCGGCATTGACATGGACGGCAAGGTTATCGGCATTTCCGTGGGCGGCTCTCAGTTTTCCGAAACCGCCGGTTTAGGCGCGAAAGCCAAGGAAGAGACGTTCACCACCCAGTTTGACGGCCGCGAAGTCCCGCTCCGTGTTGTCAAGAGCGCCACGGACAAGGCGAATGACACCATTGATGCCATCACATCTGCGACGATTACGTCCACAGCCGTGACCAACGCCGTGAACACAGCCGGCGAATATGTAAAAACGCTTCTTACTCAGGATGCGGCAGAATGATGCACCGTAATTGAGGCATCACCACACAATTCCGCGACGCGCAAAATGCGCCTTTGCGCTGCCTCGCCTCAATCTTTGATAGAGGCATCGGCAGTCTGCCTGCGGCAGACTTGAAAACCTTTCAGGTTTTAACCTCCGCGCATCTGCTGCGTTCCGAAATTTCGACTTACTACTGCGGGTAAGTC
>CAVJHY010000038.1:0-14495 GCA_963649405.1 bacterium | reverse complement strand
TCCATCCCGAATTTAAATCCCGTCCTGACCGTCCGCATCCGCTGTTCCTTCAGTTTTTGACCACGGCCATGCAGCAAAAGGGCTAAGCGTTTGGCAGACTGCCTGAAAAAAGCAGTCTGCTTTTTCTATTTACCGGAAGCCAAAAATACTTTATAATTAAGAATGCATTCTGACGAAGTGGGGGAGAGGGCTGTGGGCTTTTCCGTCGTTTTAAGCAATGTTTTGCTGCTGTTGGTGTACATCTTGTGCGGGTACGGGCTGGTGAAGTCCGGCAAAGGCAAGCCGGAGCATGCGCAAACTATGTCCGCCATTTTGTTGTACATCTGTGGACCGGCGATGATTATCAGTACCTTTCGCGGCATGACCTATGACAGCGCGGCGTTTGCACAAATCGGACTGTTTTTTGTGTTGGCGCTGCTGGCGCAGCTTCTTTTCTTCCTGCTGCTGCTTGCCATTTTCTGGAAGCGCTTTGACCATGCACGGTATCGCATTTTGTGCATTGGCTCGGTGCTGGGCAATGCAGGTTTCTTGGGGCTGCCGCTCGTCAAGGCGTTGTTCCCGAATGACCCGCTCGCGCCCTGCTTCAGCTCCGCTTTTTTGACGGGCATGAATATGCTGGTGTTCACGGCGGGCGTTTATGCCATCAAGAAGGACAAACGCTATATTTCCTTCAAGGTCGCTGTGCTGAATCCGACCGTGCTGTCCGTGCTGATTTCCCTGCCTATATATAGGTTTAACCTTCCCCTTCCGGCGGTGGTGGACGATATGCTCTCCCTCCTTGGCAAAATGACCACGCCGCTTTGCATGATGGTGCTGGGGATGCGCATGGCTGCGGTGGACATCGGGCGGATGTTCCGGCGACCGTTCGCCTATGCCGTGTGTGGGTTGAAGCTGATTGTTTTCCCTTTGCTTTTGGCCATCGTGTTCCGCCTGATTCCCGGTCTTAGCGACACCTTCTGCGGGTGCATGATTGTCCTGAGCGCCGTCCCCTCGGCGGCCATCGTTCTGTCCTTGGCAGAACTGCATCAGTGCGAGCAGGAATTGAGCGCAAGTGTCGTTCTGCTGACAACGCTGCTGAGTATTTTGACATTGCCGCTGGTCACGCTGCTGCTTTAGTGGCCAGTAAATAGTGAATAGTGGATAGTGCTTTGCAGCAAACAGCATACACTATCATACTGACCACACCTTTTCCATGTTTCCTATTTCCTATTTCCTAATCCCTTTACGGAAGGATGCTTGAAGCAGGCCTTCCTTTTTTTACATTCAATAAGAAACAAAAACCGGTGGACAAATGGCGGGAAGTGTTGTATACTGTAAAAGGTTACGAAAGTATTAAGAAGTGTGGAGGAAGTATGAAAAAGTCCTTTCAAAACAAGAAACTGAAGCGACTGTTGGCCGTCCTGCTGATGTTCCTCCTCCTGCCGACGGACGGACTGACGGCGGGTGCATCGCTTGCCTCTGCCACACTGGTTGAAGCGAACGGCGCACAAAGCGGCATGGTGCGCGTCTACCTGTCCTCTCTAAATAATCCTTCTACTTTAACCATCACGGTGCAGGGCAGCTATACGGTGAACGGGCTGTCCAGCCAAGCATTGACCAGCGGGAGCAGCGTGACGGTTAATTTTAACAGCAGCACCGGCAAGCTCACACTCGTCAAAAACGGCATTAGCACAAGCATGGGCAGCACCTTTAAGCTGTGCCGTCATCAGACGGACGGAACGAGTGGCGTGAAAATCGCCCAAGCGAAATCACCCAATAATTTATATCCGGCGGATGTGTCCTTTGTTGTCAAAAGCAGCGGCACGGGCTACAAGCTGTATGTGATTTTGAATGTGTACATCGAGGATTATCTGTATGGTGTTTTGCCCTATGAGATGGGCAACAGTGCACCGCTGGAGGCGCTGAAAGCGCAGGCGGTGACGGCGCGTACCTATACTTTACGCGCTATGGACACAAGAAGCAGCTCCATTTATGATGTGGTGGACACGACAGGCGACCAAGTGTATCGCGGAACGCCATTCGGCTATGTCAACTGCAAGGCCGCTGTGGATGCGACCAAGGGCATTGTGTCAATGGTGAACGGCGACTTCACGGGCACATGGTACACCGCTTCCAACGGCGGGCAGATTGAGGCCGTTTCCAATATCTGGGGTTCGTCCGCGTATTCCTACATCCGTGTGAAGGATGACCCTTACGATTTGGCCAACCCCGATTCCCGCGTGAAGTCCTTCACTGTGAACGCCTCCGGCACGCAGAGCAACAGCACGCTGGGGACGCTGCTGAACAGCAAAGCCGTTTCGACCTTCGGCACGGGTGCAACGATGACGGGCGTTACCAATATCGTCCCGCATACGCCGAAATATGCCGAGCCGAGCAGACTGTATACAAAAATTGACTTTTATGTGACTTATAAGCGAAGCGGCACAATTTCAAGCGGCGTGCTGACCTTTTCCATTTTTGATGAGCTGGAATCGCCCCTCAGCATGAGCCTCAATTCAAGTACCAATGAGCTGTGGTCTGTCACGAAAACTGACACGGGCTTTCTGGTGGAGGCGCGGCGTTATGGCCACGGCACGGGCATGAGCCAGCGGGGGGCGATGTACATGGCACAGCTCGGCTATACCTACGCGCAGATTTTGGCGTTTTATTTTGAGGGCTGCGAGCGGGTGCGGTATACCTTGACAAACACCATTTTATCGCCCGTTGTCAGCGGAAAAGAAAGCTATGAGGTGACGACCGAGGAAACGCCCGCGGAATTAGAGGGCGAGGACGAAATCAAGGAAGAAACCGAAACTATACAGGCGACTGTGACGACGGTGAGCGGCTCTCTCAATCTGCGAGCGGGTGCGTCTACAACAAGCAAAATTTTGAAGCAGATTCCGAAAGGTACGGTCATATCTGTTCTGGAAAAGGGCGAAGAGTGGTGCTGCGTCACCTATAATGGCACGACAGGCTATTTGATGATGAAATACCTGACCTTTATGGAAGCCGAGAACACGGCGACACCGACCCCATCACCAACGCCTGCGCAGACACCCGCAATGGATGCTGATGCAACCTATATGTACGCAGCAGCGGACGGCACGGCATTTTATCGCCAGCCGCGGACGAGCAGCACGATTTTGGCGATACTTTCCAAGGGCGATGCCGTTACTGTTCTTGAAAAAACGGATGAATGGGTGTATGCTCAGTCGGGCAGTATCAAGGGCTATGTCCGCATGGACGATGTGACACGGACTGTCTCAGTCGATGCGGAGAAGGAGCTTAACATTGACCCGAACGGACCGCTGACGGCGAAAATCACCACCAAGACGGGCAGCGCCCTGAGCCTGCGCAAGCACGCGCTGTCTAACAGCAAGGTCTTGAAAAAGCTGGTTTTCGGAACGGTTGTGACCGTGCTAGAAAAGGGCGTAAACTGGTGTTTGATTGAGCATGAGGACACGCAGGGCTATGTCCAGACGAAGTATTTGACCGTGCTGGGCGGCGATGAGGCTCAGGCTGAGGCGAAAACCGTGTCCGATGACGAGCAGCAGCAAAATGACAATTTGGACAACAAGACCATTGCCGTGGAAAATATCGCCGAGGCGAATGGGGCAGAGGCAACGGAAGCGCCTGTAGAGCAGACAGAAGTACCGAGTATGGTCACAGAAGAGCCGATGCAGACGGAGAAAATTGTGGAAGACACGCCCGCACCGATGATTGAAGAAGTGACTGAGGCTGTTGAAGCAACGGAGCAGCCGCAGGTAACCGACATCCACGAAGAAGCGATTGAGATTGTTGAAGCCGAAGAAAAAACGCAGGTGGCTGAAATCCCCGAAGAAACGCCTGCGCTAATCATTGAAGAAGTACCTGTCTCCATTGAAGCCGAAGATGAGCCGCAGGCAACCGACATCACCGCCGAAATCCCCGAAGAAATTCCTGAAATCGTCGTAGAGGAAGAACCGGTCGCGGTTGAGGTCGTTGTCGAGGAAATCGACATCGAAGAGGATAATGCGAAAAACAGCGCGAATGACAAGCGTGACAAGACACTGAAAACGCTAGACACGCCCGTGATTGTTACCTTCGAGACTTCCTCCGGCAAGCTGAATCTCCGCGCCGGATGCAGCAAAAAGAGCGATGTTTTGATGAAAATCAAGGCAGATGATGAGGTGCTTTTGCTGTCAGTCGGTCAGGATTGGTGCGAGGTTGAAATTAACGGCCAGAAGAAAGGCTTTGTGATGACACACTATTTGGTACTGCCGAATGAAATCACATTTTGAGATAAGACCGGAGGAACGGCTGGATGATTTGCAGCTTCAGAACCTTTTCATTTTGCAAAAGGTCAAGGGCTTTCGCTTTGGACTGGATGCGGTGCTGCTTGCTGATTTTGCGCAGATTCGTCCGCATGAAAAAGCGGCTGATTTAGGCACGGGTACGGGCATTCTGCCGCTGCTTTTCTATGGGCGTGAGCCGACCGCCATGTTTGATGCGGTGGAACTGCAAAGCGATATGGCGGATATGGCGGCACGTTCCGTGCGCGGAAATGGGCTGGAGGACAAAATCAATATTTATTGCCACGATGTGCGCGACATCCGCACACTCTTGCCCTGCGGCGCGTATTCCTTGGTCATCTGCAACCCGCCGTATGAAGCGCGGAATGCCGAGCAAATGCCCGAAACGGATGCGCTTAGAACAGCCAAAATGGAGACGGAATGCACCTTGCAGGATATTGCAAAAGCCGCCAAATGGCTGCTTAAAAACGGCGGGCGGCTTTGTCTCTGTCTGCCGCCCAAGCGCATGGCGGAGGCGTTTGAAACGCTGAGAAGCGTCCACATTGAGCCAAAGCGTTTACGGCTTGTGCATACCCAAATCGACCGTCCGGCTCGTCTTCTATTATTGGAGGGCTGCATGAACGGACAGCCGGGGCTTTCCGTGCTGCCGCCGCTGCTTGTCAAGGATGAAAATGGGCATGACAGCGCGGAAATCAAGAGAATTTACCATATCGAGGAGAACAAATCATGAAGAAATTCCTTCTGTGCCTGCTGGTACTTTTGAGCCTTGCCTGTACAGCGTCCGCGTGGACGGTGGACAGGGATAACATCGTCTCCACCGCCGAATGGCAACCGCCGGAAATCGACGAAAGCTGCAAGGACACACAGCCATGGCTGCTGGTTTTGAAGGTGGCGCAGGAGGAAATCGGCTATGTCGAAGGTCCCTTAAACGACCAATCCAAGTACGGCGAATGGTATTGTGGGCGGCGCGTGGCATGGTGCGCGGAATTTTTGACATGGTGCGTGAATGCGGCAGACGCTCGCTACGGCACAACCATGCTCAAGGATATGTTCCCTTATTACGGGAAATCCTCCGAGGGTGCGCCGTGGTTTATGGAAAAGGGACGCTTTATTTCGGATAACGCAATCATTCCCGTGTCGCACGAGGAACAGTGGTTTGTCGGCTCGGACACCTATATGCAGGAGCATGAATACATCCCACAGCCCGGTGATTATATGTGGTTTTTCTGGTATTCGCGGAAAAAAGGGACGGATCATGTCGCCATCGTGGAGGGCGTGAGCCGCGATGAGGACGGCACCATTCAGGTACACGTGATTGAGGGCAATAACCCTGACCGTGTGCAGCGGGCAATTTATGCCTTGGATTATAAGCTGATTTACGGCTACGGCACGCCGGAGCGTCGCGCTTATACGGCGATTCACCTGTATACTACCTGTGACGATGTGCCGATTTTGCAAAAAAATTTGGAACTGCTCGGCTATTTCCCGAAGAAAAGCACATATATGAATCAAGCAAGCCGCGATTTGATGACCGCGGTCAAGGATTTTCAGAAGGATAACGGCTTAGAGGTCAAGAGCAGCTATAATTTGGAAACGCGGACGGCGTTGGAGGCGGCTGTGGCTGCGTTTCAAGATTCAGAGAGCGGGGGAGAGCAGACGGAATGATTTTAGTCATTGCGGAAAAGCCGAGCGTTGCCCGCGATATTGCGCGGGTACTGAAATGCTCGGAACGCGGCGATGGTTTTCTGAAGGGCAAGGAATACATGGTTTCGTGGGCTGTCGGGCATCTGGTGACGCTCTGCGAGCCGGACGAGATTGACGAAAAATATAAAAAATGGCGCATGGAGGATTTGCCTATGCTGCCGGACACATTGCCGACCAAGGTCATCCCCAAGACCCGCCCGCAGTTTTCTGTTTTGAAAAAGCTGATGCAGGATAAGGCGGTAGACAGTCTCATCTGCGCAACCGATGCGGGGCGCGAGGGCGAACTGATTTTTCGCCTGATTTATGAAAAGGCAGGCTGCAAAAAGCCCGTGCAGAGGCTGTGGATTTCCTCCATGACGGACGAGGCCATCAAGGAGGGCTTTGCTGCCCTGCGTCCGTCCGCCGATTATGACGGGCTGTATAAGAGCGCGCAGTGCCGCTCTCAGGCGGATTGGCTGGTTGGCATGAACGCAAGCCGCGCCTTTACGCTTCGCTATGATACGCTGCTTTCCATTGGGCGGGTGCAGACCCCGACGCTTGCCATTCTGGTCAAGCGCTTTAAGGAAATCAGGGACTTTCAGCCGGTCGAATACCACACCGTGACTGCTGATTTCGGTGACTATCAGGGACAGTGGTTTGACGAAAACGGCAAGGACGAAAAAACTAACACTCGCCTGAAAACGGCACAAGAGGCCGAGAAAATCGTCAAAGCGGTCAAGGGCAAACAAGCCGTTGTCCGTTCCGTGACGGGAGAACAGAAGCGGGAAATCGCCCCGCAGTTATATGACCTCACTTCTCTGCAGCGGGATGCAAACAAAATGCTCGGCTTCACCGCCGATAAAACGCTGAAATTGGCGCAGTCCCTCTATGAAAAATGGAAGGCGCTGACTTATCCGCGCACGGACAGCCGGTATCTGCCGCTGGATATGATGGGACGCGCCAAGCAGACCATCATGCGGCTGCCAAAGGAGTATCAGCCGCTTGCGGAGGGCATTACGTTCAGCGAGGACGGCAAGCTGCCCTTTTCCAAGCGCATTTTTGATAACGCCAAGGTGAGCGACCATCACGCCTTGATTCCGACCCCGCAGACAGCACCCTTGGATAAGATGTCGCCCGATGAACGCGCCTTATATGACTTGGTGGCGCGGCGGTTGCTGGCGGCGTTTTATCAGCCGTATGAGTACGACCAGACCCGCGTGGTGACGGTCTCCGAAGGCTATTCCTTCAAATCTACAGGTCGCGCAGTGCAGGCGCTGGGATGGAAGACCGTCTATAAAAGCATTGAGCAAAAGCCGACCCGCGGCAAGAAAAAGGAGCAGGAGGAGGACACGGCGCTGCCGCCATTGAAGGAGGGTGATGAGCGCACCGTGCAGAAAGCAACCGCCAAAAAGGACGCGACCAAGCCGCCCGCCCCGCACACGGATGCCAGTCTCTTGGCCAGCATGGAAAACGCGGGACGTGATTTGGAAGACGAGGCGCTGCGCGAACAGATGAAGGGCAGCGGCCTTGGCACACCAGCGACCCGCGCCGCCATCATTGAACGGCTGATTGCCGTCGGCTATGCCGAGCGCAAAGGCAGGGCACTGTCCGCAACAGAAAAGGGCGTGCGCCTGATTGACATTGCGCCCTCCGAAATCGCTTCCCCCGAAATGACGGGCAAATGGGAATTGGCACTTAACGAAATCGCCGAAAACAAGCGCGATACGGAGCGCTTCATGCAGGGCATCCGCAACATGACCGCCTTTTTGGTGGACTACGCCAAAACGACCGACAAGCCGGGCGATTTCCCCGAAGAGGAGCGCCGCAAAAAGCGCGGCGGAAAGACAGCATCGGCGCTGCCTAAATTGGAGGGTGTAACTTGCCCCTTGTGCGGAAAGCCCGTGCAGGAATCACCCAAGGCGTTCGGCTGCTCCGGCTGGCGGGACGGCTGCCATTTCACCTTGTGGAAGGACTGTTTGCAGCGCGGCGGCGGCCCTGCATTAACGGCGAAAATCGTCACCCTGCTTTTAAAGGACGGTCAGGTCAGAGGCAGCACCGGCACACTTTCGCTTCAAAATAATATCCTGTCCTTTACCCCAAAGGAACAGGACGGCAGCGGCATTTCCTGCTCGGTGATTTACGAAAAGAAAAAATAGTTAGTGTTCGTTTAGTAATAATTGTTTCAGCGTCTGCGCCCAGCGTCCTGCCGGGCGCTGCGTGTTTTCAAGAAGATAAATGCAACGTACAGGCCATTCTGTTTTGAGATGAATGGGCAAAAGCTCGCCGGACGCAAGGGCATCGGCAGCGAAAAAATCGGGAATAAATCCGATGCCGAGCTGATGCAGCAGCATCGGCAGCAGCTCGGACGCTGTGGTGACCTCCACATCAGGTCTGAAAATAAGCTGCTCCTTTAAGAAAAGCTGGGAATGCAGGGCGTGGGTCTGCGTATCGCGCCGCAAATCAATCCACGGGTATTGGGCCAGTTCGGTCAGCGAATATGCACGGTCTTTCAGGTGCGCATAATGCCGTCCGCAGGTCAAAAGCTCGTGATAGGTGCAGAGCGTCGTTCTTTTGATGTCGCCCTGAATGATGACAGGCGATGAAACCAGCGCCAAATCCACCTGTCCGTCCGCCAGCGCCTGCACGGTGTTTTGCGTGGTGTCGTTGTTCACGCAGCAGTGGACGAGCGGGTGCGCTGCCTTGAAGGTGCGTAAGATTGGCAAAAGAGCGCCGTGCAGGGCGGTTTCGCTCGTGCCGATGCTGATGGTTCCGTGCTGGTCAATGTTGTCAGCAGTCAATTCTTCTTCTGCTTGCGCCAAATGCTCAAAGGCAATCTGCACATGGGCATAGAGCCGTTCGCCCGCCTCCGTCAAGCGCACTTGCCGATTCGTGCGGTCAAAGAGCTGGCAATGAAGCTGGGCTTCCAAATTCCGAATGAACTTGGTCACATTCGGCTGGCTGCTCATCAGCGCATTGGCCGCCTTGGTAAAGCTTTGATAGCGGGCGACATAGTAAAACACGCGGTAGTAATCATAGGTGATGTTCATATGATGCCTCATATAAAATATATATTATTCACATTCCATATATGTATGATTTATATGGACGATTTATTATATACTGTTTCCGTTCTGCCGTAAAGCAGAGGAGAAAGGATTTTTTCTATGAACAAGGACTTGACCGTCGGGAAGCCATCCAAGGTGCTGTGGAGCTTTTGTCTCCCGCTGTTCGGCAGTATTGTTTTTCAGCAGCTTTATAATATCGCGGACAGCCTGATTGCTGGAAAATTCATCGGCGAGGACGCTTTGGCAGCTGTCGGCAACAGCTATGAAATTACGCTGATATTCATCGCGTTCGCCTTCGGCTGCAACATCGGCTGCTCGGTGGTCGTGTCGCATCTCTTCGGCGCAAAGGAGTATGACGGTGTGAGAACGACCGTTCATACAACCATGATTTTAAGCTCTGCGGTCTGCCTTGTGCTGATGACCATCGGTCTTATTTTCCACCGCCAGCTTTTGACGCTTATCCACACGCCGGAAAACATCTTCGATGATTCCGCACTCTATCTGGACATCTATATTTTGGGCTTGCCGTTCGTGTTCTTTTACAACATTTCGGAGGGTATTTTTTCGGCGCTGGGCGATTCCAAAACACCGTTCTGCTTCTTGGCGGCCTCGTCCCTGTCCAACATCGGCATGGATATTTTGTTTGTCGCCGTGTTCAATATGGGCGTGGCGGGTGTCGCATGGGCAACCTTCCTCTGCCAAGGCGTGAGCTGCTTGCTGGCTGTCTTCTTTGTATTGAAGCGCATTCATCAAATGCCCTGCGTGGGCAAGCCTCAATGGTTTTCAAAGAAGCTGCTCAAGCAGATTGTTGAAATCGCCCTGCCCAGCACCTTGCAGCAGAGCTTCATTTCTGTGGGCAATATCGTCATTCAGAGCGTCATCAATAACTTCGGCTCCAGCGTTGTCGCAGGTTATTCGGCAGCCATCAAGCTCAACAATCTGGTCATCACCTCCTTAACCACCTTGGGCAACGGCATGTCCAACTACACAGGGCAGAATTTGGGCGCGGGCAAGCCGGAGCGCGTGCGCGAGGGCTTTAAGGCGGGTTGGAAAATGGTCTGGCTGCTGACCGCCGTCTTAGCCGCCGTTTATCTGTTCATGGGTCGCCCGCTGATTTCCTTCTTCATGAATGAGCCATCCGAGCTGGCGGTGCAGACGGGACTTGAATTTTTGTACATTGTCGTGCCGTTCTACTTTGTTGTTTCGGTGAAGCTGTCCACAGACGGCATCCTGCGCGGCGCGGCGATGATGAAGCAATTTATGATGACTACCTTGGTGGACCTTTTTCTGCGCGTGGCGCTGGCTGTCGTCCTTTCTAAGTCCTTCGGTACGCGGGGCATCTGGAGCGCATGGCCGGTTGGCTGGTGCATTGCGACAGCAATGTCGCTGTACTGTTATATAAAAGCCCCGTGGAGACAAGAAGTATCAGCATAACCATATGTAAAAGTGGAATAATCATTGTAAAACCAAACAAAAATTGTCTGCTTATTTATTCGATATTGCTTATATTGATAAATATAGGAGCGATATATAAAATCAGTGCTTTTCAAAGCCCTGCATTTGCTATATAATAACCTTGTCGCTGAAAGACGCGGCGGCACGGGGATGGATGTGAGAATTGGAGAGTGCTTCCGTCCCATTTGTACAGATAGGATGGAGGAATGAAGCACCATGAATGAACATTGCTACGAGGTTGTGGACAGCGTAGAAAAGCTGGAATCTGCCATTGCCGAGGTGAAGGCTGCGCAGAAGAAATTTGCCACTTATACGCAGGAACAGGTGGACAAGATTTTTCAGGCTGCTGCCATCGCTGCCGACCAGCAGCGCATCCCGCTGGCAAAATTAGCCGTTGAGGAAACCGGCATGGGCGTTGCGGAGGACAAGATTATCAAAAACCACTATGCCGCCGAATACATTTACAACGCTTACAAGAACACCAAGACTTGCGGTGTCATCGAGGAGGACAAGGCATTCGGCATTCAGAAGATTGCCGAGCCTATCGGCGTGATTGCTGCCGTCATCCCCACCACCAACCCCACTTCAACCGCCATTTTCAAGACGATGATTGCCCTGAAGACCCGCAACGGCATCATCATCAGCCCGCATCCCCGTGCCAAGAAATCCACCATTGCGGCGGCGAAGGTTGTGCTGGACGCGGCGGTCAAGGCCGGTGCACCGGAGGGTATTATCCGCTGGATTGACATTCCCTCTCTTGATATGACCAACCTTCTGATGAAGGAAGCCGACATTATTTTGGCCACCGGCGGTCCCGGCATGGTGAAGGCCGCGTATTCGAGCGGCAAGCCGGCTCTGGGTGTCGGCGCGGGCAATACCCCTGCCATCATCGATGACAGTGCGGATACCGTCTTGGCGGTTAACTCCATCATTCATTCCAAGACCTTTGATAACGGCATGATTTGCGCCTCAGAGCAGAGCGTCATCGTGCTGGACGGCGTGTATGATGCTGTGCGCCAAGAATTTGCAGACCGCGGCTGCTATTTCCTGAATCCCGAAGAGCTGGACAAGGTGCGCAAGACCATCTTAATCAACGGCGCTCTGAATGCCAAAATCGTCGGTCAGAAGGCACATACCATCGCGGCACTGGCGGGCGTTCAGGTGCCGGAATATACGAAGATTCTAATCGGCGAGGTCGAGAGCGTCGAGCTTTCCGAGGAGTTTGCACATGAAAAGCTGTCGCCCGTGCTGGCCATGTACCATGCAAAGGACTTGCAGGATGCCTTTGCCAAGGCTGAGCGTCTGGTGGCGGACGGCGGCTACGGTCATACCTCTTCCATTTATCTGGATGCCGTGAACGGGCGTGACAAAATCGCCGAGTTTGCCTCCCGCATGAAGACCTGCCGCATTTTGGTCAATACCCCCTCCTCTCAGGGCGGCATCGGTGACTTATATAATTTCAAGCTCGCTCCCTCTCTGACGCTGGGCTGCGGCTCTTGGGGCGGCAACAGCGTGTCCGAAAATGTGGGCGTGAAACACTTAATCAACATCAAAACCGTGGCCGAACGGAGGGAGAATATGCTGTGGTTCCGCGCACCCGAAAAGGTGTATCTGAAGAAGGGCTGCCTGCCGGTGGCGCTGGACGAATTAAAGCACATGATGAACAAGAAGAAAGCCTTCATTGTAACGGACTCTTTCCTCTACCATAACGGCTACACCAAGCCCATTACTGATAAGCTGGACGAAATGGGCATTGCGCATACCACCTTCTTTGATGTCGCGCCTGACCCCACTTTGGCCTGCGCCAAGGCCGGTGCCAAGCAGATGGCGGACTTTGAGCCGGATTGCATCATTGCCTTGGGCGGCGGCAGTGCGATGGACGCGGGCAAGATTATGTGGGTTTTGTACGAGCATCCTGAGGTTGACTTTATGGACATGACCATGCGCTTTATGGACATCAGAAAGCGCATTTACACCTTCCCGAAGATGGGCGAAAAGGCGTATTTTATCGCCATTCCCACCTCCGCCGGTACGGGCAGTGAGGTCACGCCCTTTGCCGTTATCACTGATGAGCAGACGGGTGTGAAGTACCCGCTGGCGGACTATGAGCTGCTGCCCAAGATGGCCATTATCGATGCGGACTTCCATATGACCGCCCCCAAGGGCTTGACCTCCGCCTCCGGCATTGATGCCGTGACCCACGCCTTGGAAGCCTATGCATCCATGATGGCGACCGACTACACGGACGGCTTGGCGCTGAAAGCTCTCAAGACCATCTTTGAATATCTGCCCCGCGCTTATAATGACGGACCGCATGACCCCGTTGCCCGCGAAAAGATGGCGAATGCCGCGACCATGGCGGGCATGGCGTTTGCCAATGCCTTCCTCGGTGTCTGCCATTCGATGGCGCATAAGCTGGGCGCGTTCCATCATCTGCCGCACGGCATTGCCAATGCGCTGATGATTGAAGAAGTGCTGCGCTTCAATGCTGCCGAAGTCCCCGCCAAGATGGGCACCTTCCCGCAGTATGACCACCCGCACACCGTGGAGCGTTACTCCGAAATTGCCGATTATTTGGGCCTTGGCGGCGTGAGCAGTGAGGAAAAACTCGAAAACCTGATTGCTGCCGTCAATGAATTAAAGGACAAGATTGGCATCAAGAAGACTATCCGCGATTACGGCATTGATGAAAAGGACTTCCTTGACAGGCTCGATGCCATGACCGAGCAGGCGTTTGATGACCAATGCACGGGTGCAAATCCCCGTTACCCGCTGATGAGCGAAATCAAGCAGATGTACTTAAATGCCTACTATGGCAATCACTGGTCGGAAAAGCGCGAGGTCGAAAGCGAACGGCTGAGCGATGTGCAGACCGGTGATTTCAAGCAGGCTTATCGCAACGCGCACCAGACACTGTGAAAAAGGAGGAATAAAGGATGAATCTGGATCGTGTAATCGCTGTCCGCACCAGCAAGACCATTTATCGGGACGGCGACAAGTGTCTCAAGGTTTTTGACAAGGACTATTCCAAGGCGGATGTGCTGAACGAGGCGCTGAATCAGGCGCGTGTCGAAGAGACCGGTCTTCATATTCCGAAAATTTTAGAGGTCTGCACCATCGACGGCAAGTGGACGATTGTGTCCGAGTTTATCAAGGGAAAAACCTTGTCGCAGATCATTGAGGAAGATTTAGAACACAAGGACGATTACCTGAGCAAGTTCGTCGATTTGCAGCTTGAGGTGCAGGACAAGTCCTGCCCGCTGCTCTCAAAGCTCAAGGACAAGATGAACAGAAAAATCTGTCAGGCGGATTTGGACGCCACCACCCGCTATGACCTGCACACCCGCTTGGAGGGTATGCCTAAGCACAGCAAGCTCTGCCACGGCGATTTCCGCCCCTCCAACATCATCATCACCGAGGACGGCACGGCGTACATCTTGGACTGGAGCCATGCCACACAGGGCAATGCTTCTGCTGATGCTGCCCGCACCTACCTGTGCTTCTGGTTAAAGGGCGACATCGAAGGCGCAGAAAAGTATCTTGACCTGTTCTGCCAAAAGAGCGGCACTGCCAAGCACTATGTGCAAAAGTGGATGCCCATCGTCGCGGCAAGCCAGTCCGTCAAGGGCAACGCCAAGGAGCGGGAGTTCCTTCTCTCTTGGGCAAACGTGGTTGACTACGAGTAAGGAGAATGATGATGAAGATAACCGTTTGTATTGGCTCATCCTGCCACATCAAAGGCTCTCGTCAGGTGGTGGAGCAGCTTCAGTATTTGATTTCGGAAAACAACCTGAAAGACACCGTGGAATTGGCGGGCACATTCTGCATGGGAAAATGTCAGCAGGGTGTGTGCGTGACGGTGGACGACCAGTTCTTCTCCGTATCGCCTGAAACCGTCAAATCCTTCTTTGAAGAGAATGTTTTGGCAAAAATCTAAGGCATCACCGCACAATTCAGCAACGCGCAAAAATGTGCCTTTACGGTGCCTCGCCTCAATCTACGATAGAGGCATCGGCAGTCT
>CAVJHY010000037.1:0-14544 GCA_963649405.1 bacterium | reverse complement strand
CTATCCCCTATCCACTCATCACTCGTAACAAAAAAGCCGCATACGCGGCATTTTTGTTAATCAGCTCTCCAAATCGACATATACAGCGCTCCATCCTGTGAAGAGGCATCAATACGGACGGGGAAGTCGTAGGCGTTGCGGAAAATGAAATTCAGGTTTTTATTGCCGACAGCGGCATCCACGCCGTGCGGGAGGTAGGACGCGCCGTTTGCGCCGTGGGCGCGGCGCTTAACCACGGTGAGACCGGGGAGCTGCAGCACCACATTGTAGAGGGTGGATGACACCTGACATGTGCCTCCGCCGTAATTGAGCTTGGTCTTGCCGTCCGCCAGCACAGGCGCTTTATGGTAGCCGTTCTTTTCGGTGTACGGACCGATGTCGCTGTTGAAATCCAGCGATTCGCCGGGCTGCAGGGTAATGGAGGAGAGTTTTTCACACGCCATAGCGATGTTCTTCATGCGCCCGATGTTCGCTTCAGTGGTGGTGATTTTGTAATAGGAGGTATAGACGGCAATCGGCGCATCCAGCGCCTCTTCGTCCACGGCGCTCTTGACCATCACAACCTCGCTGAGTAAGCGGGTGTCGATATAGCCGTACTGCCGGTGATAGATGACCTTTGCCCAGCCGTTTTCCGCGCCGATAAAGGCAAACCGTGCGCCTTCGTGCAAGGTAATCAACACTTTGGCGGTGCTGTCCGCCGCTTCGTAAATGGGCGTATCACAGACGGCGGTTGCCATGTATTGAAAGACCTCGACCCCATAGGGAGGGGTATTGACAGAATCTATGGCCGTCACTTGGTCAAGGCGGGAGCGGTAGACATAGCCCATTGTGCCGTTCGCCTCGATGTAGGCAAACTTGGGCGTGACCTTATACACGCGCACATATGTGCCTTTTTTGACATAGGCGATGCGGTGTGTCTCGCTCTCGTCCTCATACAGTCCCGCGTCACCGCCGGTAATCTGCGCACGGTAGAGCGGCTGCTCCTCCGTTTCCTCTGCCAAAGTCGGCAGGACGGGCAAAAGCGTCAAAAGCAGCACGAAGGCAAGGACGCGGCGCATATTATTCCTCCCGATAAATGGCCATGAACAGGCAGTAGTCGTGGCAGGATGCCTCAATGCGGATGGGAAAGTCATAGGAATTTTTGATGCGGAAGTTCAAATCGCCGCTCGATGCATCCACGCCGTGCGGCAGATAGGACGCGCCGTTCGCACCGTGCGGGTGGCGCTCCACCACGGTGATGCCCGGAAGCTGCAGCACGGTATTATATAAGGTGGACGAAATCTGGCAAGAGCCGCCGCCGTAGCCGAGCTTGGTTTGTCCGTCAATCAGCACAGGCGCTTGCATATAGCCGTTCGCCTTCGTAAATGGTCCGACAGAGCCGTTAAAATCCAACAGCTCGTCCGTTTCCATGACGCGCTCCAAGCGCGTACAGGCGACCTTCAGGTTGACAATTCTGTCTTCGTTTTTGTTATAGAAGGAACAGAACACGGCCAAAGGCGTTTCCGCATTGCCCTCCTCCGGCGCACCGGCGACAGGCAGCAATTCCTCCAGCAAGCGGGTGTCCACCCACGCATACTGGCGGTGATAAACCAGCTTTGCCCAGCCGTCCTCACAGCCGATGAAGGCGACCTTTGCGCCCTCGGTCAAGGTGGACAGCACCTCCGCGTCCGAATTTGGCTCGGCCAGCACAGGCGTTTCCTGTGTAATGATTACCCAATGTGTGTACACCTCCACGCCATACGGCGGGGTATTTACGGGGTCAACGGCGACCACATTGTCCACACGATGGCGCAGGATATAGCCCTTGGAATTCTTGAGCTTAATCTCCACCCAGTTGGGGTACACGGCGGTGATTTCCAGCTTTTTGCCGGGATTGTACCACGCCAGCTTCTTGGAATCCTTGTCCATTTCCGCATACACGGTGGTGGTGGAGTTTTTGTAATTCAGCGTGACAATACCCGTGTACAGCACCTCATCGCCCGCAAACGCGGCAGGGAGCAGCAGCAGAAGCAGCAAGGAAAGAATGGTCAAACGGCGCATAACAGCCTCCGAAAATGCGTAGAATGGCGCTTTTTAAGCGTCCGGAACATCATACAGCTTTCATTATAGCATGATTGGACGGAAAAACAAAACAAACAGGGCGCTTTGCAGGAAAATTTACAGGTTAATGCTGGAAAATGACAAACGAGCTATTGGTCGGATACACCTGCACACTGCTCTGATGATCCGTGAAGGACTTTACATAGGCGGCGGCTTCGGCATACACCTGCGCCAAGGTTACTTTTTTGCTGCCGCTCCATGTCGCCGACTTCGTGACGGAATCCAAGCCGCCCGCCTTACACACGCCGCGAGTGAAGCGGTCAAAGGAAATGCTTTCGTCAATCACACCCGCGTTCTGATAATAGCTGTACCAGCTCTGTTCGTTGTACAAAGAGGCGGTCAGCACATAGTATTTGCTCTTGCGCAGCTCGCCGATGTTGGCGGACACTACGCTGCAGCCCTGCGCCAGCGGGATGGAAACCTCATCCGCGCTCTTAGAGAACACGGAAATGATGCTGCTCGTAAAGGCGGACGGCGGGACAGAGGTGATTTCCATATCATCCGTCAAATCCGCCGTGCTGATGGCGTTCGCGGCGCTGTCTCCGGCGACATAGTAGCCCGAATAGCAGTTGCCGAGGAACACCACCACGCGGCCGGGAATCTTATCAAGCGCCCCCTTCAAATCCGTGGCGGCAATGCGGGAGCCGTCATAGAAGATGAGCGTGCCGTTGGTGTCACCATGCCCCAAGAAATAGAAGTAGGTAATATCGGCAGCGTTGGCGCTTGAAGCCAAGGAACTGATGGCTGACAAGACCTGCGAAGCGCTGGTCTGGTGCATCGTCTTTACATTGATTGTCTGCCCGTCAAAGCGCTGCATTCTGAGCATGGCGGCCATGCCATCCACATCGTTCTTACGTTTCAGAAGCCCATAAGAGGTTTGTGTCGGCTCGACAACAACCAGAGCGCGATAGGTGGGCGTGGCGCTGGGGACATCCTGCTCGGTGGGGTAAACCATCATCGGCCATGTGCCGTACACGCCTGAGCCGTCTGCGGCGGTCGCCTTGACGATAATCTCAGTCGGCTCGATCACGGTCTTGGCGGTAATTACGCCCTTTGCGGTGATGCTGGCATATGCGGAATAATCCGTATCGCCCTCCTCAAAGCCCCAAGTGACAGTCTTAGAAGAGGCGGTGGACGGATAAACCGCCGCTTTTAGCTGAGCGCTCTGTTTGGAAACAAGGTAGGTATCGCCGGAGATTTCAATGCTTTCCGCGTTCTGCCTGACCTCCAAAGTAAAGGATTTTTTGATTTTTGTGCCGTCCGCAGTATTTACGGTGATAACAGTTGTCCCGCGCTTATAAAGCTGTATGGATGCTGCATAGTAGCCGGACTCATCGTCCATCGGGAAGACGGTCGCAACGCTTGGCACGGAGCTTGTGACCGTCACCTTCTGGCTGGCAGCATCCGGCGATACCACAGCACGCAGATACACGGTGGCAATGTCATTGGCGACTACCGTGACGCGGCCTTCCGCAGGCTTTGGCTCATAGGTGTCCGATCCGATTTCCTCCGTATTCGCAGGAACGGCCACATAGTAAAGCGCTATGCTCTCTGCTTTGGGCATCACGGTGACGGTGATAATGTTGGTCACTTCTGAGCCGTCCTTGGCGGTGGCGACAATGATGGCCTCTCCGCTGTTTGCCTTGGCGGTGATTTTGCCCTTTTGATCCACGGAAACAATGTCCGGCGACAGGCTCTCCCAAGTAACCGCCTGATTGGTGGCATCGGTCGGGGTGATCTGCGCGGTCAGATAAGTGCTCTTGCCCTTGGCCAGCTCGGTCGGTCCTTCGATGGTGAGACTGGTCACAGGCTTGGTTACACGGATTTTCACCTTGGCGCTCTTGTTCGAGCCGTCCACGGTCTTGGCGGTGACGGTCGCCGTACCGCCTTTCAAAAGCCGGAGGACGCATGTGCCGTTGTCCTGCGCATCCAACGAAACGACCCCTGCGGGCGATACGCTCCATGCCACTTCCGCGCAGGCATTAAGCGGCAGGATAGAGGTCGTCAATGTATAATAGGTTTCGATGATAGAGCCGGCATTATCGCTCATCAGTTTAAGAGAAATGGTTTTGCCGTTCGCCTTGCTCTGGTCTTCATCCAAAATGCTGATGCTCGTATCGGCAGGCAGAACAATGACCGTGACGTTTTTCTGCACCCTGCCGTCCTTGGTAGCAATGACGATTTCCGTCTCACCCGCGCCCTTGCCCGTCACGCGGCCGGAGCTGGTCACGGTGGCGATGGTTTTGTCCATGCTCGTATAAGTCAGTTTTTTATCGGAAGCGGTGGAAGGCGAAACGCTTGCATTCAGGGAAACAGTCTTTTTCAGCCCGACATAGTATGTGGCATTCGTGTTAATCTCCTGCACCTTCGTTTTCACGGTCAGGCGCACGGTGGCGCTTTTTTTCGAGCCGTCCTGCGCGGTGGCGGTCAAAGTGACCGTGCCGTTTTTGACAGCCGTGACCTTCCCGCTTTCATCCACGGTGGCGATTTTCGCATTTGAGGACTTCCATATGACGCTGCCGGATGGGCAAGCCGTGTCCGGCGTAAACGAAACGCCGAGCTGCGCCATATTTTCGTTTTCATCCGCCGCGTCCAAGGTAAGCGCGGTGATCGCCTTGCCGTCCTTCACAATGCTCATTTTCTGGATGGCAGGGGTCACTGTAAAGGAAAGCTCGTCACGCTTGCCGGAGCCGTCCTGCGCCACGGCATAGATGGTTACGGTCTCGGTCTCGCTGACCTTGCTTGCCCTGATTTTCCCGCTGGTTTTATTGATGGTGATGTACTCCGTGTCGTCCGTGTACCAATAGACCTTTTTGTTGGTGGCATCGGCGGATGAAACGGAGGCTTTCGCGGTCGTGGAGCAGCCGCCCGCAAGCTCGGAAAGGGAGGAGATGGAAATGCTGCTTACTAAGGTCACGCCCTGCAGCTTCACGGTCTTTTTGACCCCGGAGCCGTCTGCGGCGGTCGCCGTAATGGTGACATTGCCTGCTTTGTGCAGGGTGACAACGCCCGTCTGCTCATCCACATAGGCGATTTTTTCATTGGAGGACTTCCATTTGACGCTCTGCCCCGCGTTGGCCGGCAGCACCTGCGCCTGCAGCTTTACGGTCTGCCCGTCCTCTTCAAAAGCGATGGTCTTGGTAGAGGGCAGCAACATGCCGTCCTCCGAAAACAGAGAAATGCTCTTTGCAACGGGACGCACGGTCAGGGTGATGGAATCGGAAGCCCCCATGCCGTCCGCTGCGGTCGCCGTAATAGTGACCGTTTTCGGCTCCGTGACCTTTTTCGCCGTGACCTTGCCGGAGGAGGACACCGTGGCGACAGTCTTGTCGCTCGTCGTCCATGTCAACTTCTTGTTGGCCGCGCCTTCAGGCAGCACCTCGGCGGCAATTTGCATAGATTTTCCGCCCGCCACCACATCGCTTGGGGCGGTCAACATGATGTCTGTCACGCTATACAAAACGGTCAGCTTCATGGACGCGCTCTTTTTCGAGCCGTCTGCCGCCGTCGCGGTGATGGTCGCCGTACCCGCCGCGTGAACGGTCACAATGCCTTCCTCGTCCACGGTCGCCACTTTTTTGTCGGAACTGCTCCAAGTGACGCGCTGAATGGCATCTTCGGGGAAAACCGCAGCGGACAGCGCCAGCTCGGGCTTCTCATACGCCAAATCAAGGGTCTCTTTTTCGCAAATTGCACCGCCGATTTGGATTTCAACGCTTTGCACGGGCGGGCAGACGAGAATATCATGCGGACTGCTTTCAATCTCGCCGTTCTCGGTCGCAGCGGTAATTTCGACAGAAATCGGCTCGGTGACGGTCTTGGCGGTCACTTTGCCCTTGCTGTCCACGGTGACGATGGTTTCATCCGAGCTTGTCCAAACCAAATCTTTGTTGGTCGCGTCCGTCGGGAAAAGCTCAACAGAAAGCTGCACCGTGCCGCCGGAGCGCATTTCTTCCGCGCCACTCAAAAAGATTTCCTTGACCAGATTGACCGCTTTCACGCGCAGGGTCTTGGTCTTGTTAGAGCCGTCCAGCGCCTTGCAGTTCACGGTAAAGCTGCCGCTTTTTTTCAGGGTCAGCCAGCCGTCCTCATCGATGGTCGCGTAGGATGTGGAGGACACAGACCACTTGACATCGCAAGCAGCGTCCACGGGAAAAACATCCGCCGTAAGCAGGTAGCAGTCGCTTTCCGCTCTGTCCAAAGTGACGCTGCTGCCTGCTTCCTGCCCATCCACCAAAATCGTGATGGACTGCACCTTCGGGATGTCATTTGCAGCAGCCTGTTCTTCTTCGGTCAGCGCTTCTTCATCGGGGATGTCGATTTCCGTTGGCACAAAGTTCTCGTCAATAGTCGGGACTTCGTTTTCATCAATGACGGGAATTTCTTCCTCAATGGGGGCAGGCTCGACGCTTTCGGTGTCTGTTGTTTCTTTGCTTGTTTTATCTTCTGTTGTTTCCGGCTGTTCTGTTGATGCGGGGGTGACGGTTGGGGTGGAGGCTTCTGTGTCGTCTTCGCTCGGATTTGCTTCACTCTCGCTTGTGCCGTTAATGGCTGCTTCGGGCGTAGATGTCGGTGCAGATGTATCTGTACTGTCCGCATTCGGATTGACTTCACCATCGCATATTTCGTCAATCGTTGCTTCGGGGGTGACGGTTGGTGTAGTTGCTTCTGTGTTGTCCGCGCTCGATTGTGCTTCGATTTCGCCCATTACATCAACGATTGTTTCGGGTGTCGCAGTCGGTGCATCAATCTCCGTTTCGGTTTCGTCTGCCTTCAAGGGCAGGACAAATAACGGCACATCGCGGTCGTTACGATAATAAACCTCGCTCTGCTTGGCGCTGACGACCGCGCTTTCTGCTTCGGTCAGCGGCTCAGCTGCTCCTGCGCGGACATATGCGCTATGCGCCTCGCCGTCCTCGGCATAGGCAAAACGCAAAATATCACGCTGCTCGTTGTCCGTCTCCTGACGAGCCAGCACATACACAACGGTCTTTTCGTCCAGCTCGCCCAGCAGGGTTGCACAATGCTCATCCGAATAGACCTTCGTCCCCGCTTTCAAAAGCGCATAGCCCTTAGAAAAACGCTCCTCCGGTGCTTCGGTCGCTTCCGGCATTTCCTGCGCATCCGTCTCTGCAGCGGCTCCCGCTTGTTCCCCGCCGTCCGGCGTGACGGTTGCAACAGACGCTTCCGTTACTTTTTCTTCGTCTGTTAAGGGCGCATCAGAAACCATCGGCACTTCAGTCGGCTGCGCCGTCACAGACGCTTCTGCTATTGCTTCTGTCTCAGGCACATTTGTAGCTTTCGACATTTCAGCCGTTTGCTCCGCTTCAGATGCTTTTGGCAATGCATCCGACGCAGTATCTGCCTCAGACGCTCCTTCCGTTGCATCTTTTGTCGGTGCGCTCGTTTCCTTTGGCGCTTCGGTCGCCTTGGCAGACTTCTCCTCCGCCAAAACGACAGCACTGTCCACCGTCTCCCCCTCCGCTATCACGGAAAAATTCGGCATGGTGCTGAACACCAAGGTGAAAATCAATATAAAGCAGAAAAAGCGCTCTTTCCGCATCATCATAACCTCCTCACGGGGACACTTCCCCATTTATAGTATAAAACGACGCTTTTTCCGTGTCAATGCGACAGCCCAAATCTTTACAAAACCACGCAAAAATCCCCTGCAACATTTCTGCTGCAGGGGTATTGGTTAGTCGTTCTATTACTTTGTTCCGCTAGTCTTAATGATGAAATGCACGCTGCCGTTCATGCCATCGGCGATGCCGCCATAGGACTGGTAGGCTATCATCATGTCAATGACGGTCTGCAGGCGCTCCTTGACTTCGGTGACATCGTTATTCAGGAAGTCGGTCAGGCGGATGACGGCTTTATCATTCAACTCGTTCAAGCCGTCCTGCATTTCCTTCATGCCGTCATAGAGCGTGACCGCGCCCTCGCTAGCCTTGCCAACGGCATCCGTATAATCGACAACTCCCTGATAGAAGGTATGCACATCGTCCAAAGAGGTACGAAGGTCAACCAGTGAACGGTACGCCTCGCCGTCCTTGCCGTTTTCCTCCAGCGCCTCGGCGACGCTGTTCATGTAGGTCTGGCCATGGCGGTTCTGGGTAATCTGGCTGGAAATGATGTTCTGCACCTTGGAAGAAGCCATCTGCTCGCTGATGTTGTCGTCAATGAGTGTCTTCACATCATCGGAGTTCATCTGTTCTTCCACGTTCTGGTCAATGATGCTCTGCACACTGTCGGAGACCATCTGCACGGCGACTTCATCCTCGATGGTCTGCTTCACCGTGTCGCCGCTCATCTGATTCTGATATTCCTGTTCAATCAGCGCCTTCACGGTATCGCTGTTCATCTGCGCATTCACATTGTCGGTGATGGCTTGCTGTGCCTCACTGCCCTTCATCTGCGTTTCCACATTGCTGTCTATCAGCGTCTGAATGTCGGCAGAAGCCATCTTCTGTTCAACCAGCGCATTCACTTCGTCATCGGAAAGGCTACTGATTTTGCTCACAATCTGTTGCTTGGCAGTCGCCGTCGCGGTTTTGGTGGCCTTGGCGCGGACAGCACTTTCGACCTGAGCGCGGGCATCGGCATCCTGCATATTCTGCTCAACCAGTGCATCGATGGCTGCCTGTGTGTCCGCCTCGCTCATCTTGCTGTCGGTCTGACTGTCAATCGTCTGCTGACCTTCGGCGGAGTTGACGCTTGCATCCACGCGGGAGGCAATCTCACTCTTGACACCGTCCGTGTTCATCTGCTCCTCAACGGCAGCTCGAATTTTTTCTTCCTTGTCCTCGGATTCATCGCCTTCGTAGCTTGCACGCACCGTGCTTTCAATGGAAGCACGCACCGCACTAGTCGCCGCGCTTTCCGCCTGAGAACGGTAAGCGGCTTCGACTTGGCTACGCACCTGCTGGCGATAAGCGCTCTTGACCTTCTCGGAAACAGCGCTCTTGAACTGCGCTTCTACAACAGCCTTGCCTTCATCGGAATTCATGTAATTCTCAACGCTGGTATTGATTTGCGCCTGTACGCTCTCGGAGGCAAGCTGCTGCTCAACTTCTGCGTTGATTTCGTCCTCACTGGGGTTACGAATAGCGTTTTCGACCTGAGCGCGAACGGCGGCAGCGACCTTCTCCGTTACGCTCTGTTTGACAACCGGCTCGACCTTCGCTTCGACCTGTTCACGGACGGCGCTTTCCACCTTCTGACGCACCAGCGATTCCGCGCCGGCTTCGACCTGCGTCTGCACCTGCGCTTTCACAGCGGCAGTGACCTTCTCCGTCACCTGCTCTTTAGCAGCAGCCTTGACCTGCTTGACGACCTCGTTGTACACGGCGGAATGCACCTTGCTGTTCAGGGTCTTGTCCGCCTCTTCCAAGACATAATCCTGCACTCTTTCCAGCAGCTCGTTTTCCAAACGTTCGATTTCCTCGGCGTAATTGTCCACTGTCAATGTATGCAGCTCAATGCCCAGCTTGTCAAAGTCAGCCTTCTTTTCTTCCAAGCCGCTGTTAGCCGTGTCCATGATGGCCTGCACAATCTGTTTAGCGCCGTCCACCAAGGCATCGCTGTTCTCGTCAATTTCGCTCAAGCCGTCCGAAAGCTCCTTTGCGCCGTCGGAAAGCTGCTCAGCGCCGTCCAAAAGCTCATCCATTGCATCGCTTAATTTGCTGCTCAGCGCCGCCGTATCAAAGCTGATGGTCACTGTGCCTTCATCGTCCGCAGCAGTCAAGCTGGGGCAAAGCGCCACGGTATAAGTACCGTCAAAGCTGAAGTCCGTCACATCTGCGCTGATGCTTGCACTGGTCGGGATGGTCAAATCAGATTCAATGCTGATGTCCAAGGTATCGTCTAACTCGTCCTTGTCCTCGTCCAATTCCGCCTTGTATTCGTCCAAATTCAAGGCTTCCTTTAAGCCGGGCAGACCGTAGCAAACCGCCAAGGTGCGGTTGCCGATATTGACCACACGGCCATTTGTGACCTCCAGCGCGGAGAAGGTGTCATCGTCCGCCAGCATCACGGTCGCCATCAGAAAGGGCAGCGGGATGGAGGTTTCTTCTCCGTTCACCGTATGGGTTTCCTCATAGCAGGCGCTGTATTCAATGTCAATGACCAGATGACCGCTCTTGCCCTTCAGCTCGTCCAAGGTCATTTCCTGACCGTCCAAGGTATAGCGGATGGAAACGCCAACGGGCAGCGGCTCGGTGCTTGTACCTTCGTAGCGGATGTCTTCGCCGTCCGCATTCCAAACAAGCGTTCCGTTATCATCGTCAAAGGTTTCCTCGCCACCCATGTTTTCAATGCTGCTCAGGCGACTGTAATCATTCAAAGTGTCCGCATCGTTTCTGTTATACAGATGCTCGCTCACCGTAATGCTGTACGGGATGCCTTCCGCATTCGCCAGCACATAGACCATTTCCTTCTTGTCCTCCGCTGCGAAGGCGTAAGGAACGCAAACCGTAAGCAGCAGCGCGATGGCTGTCATCATTGAAAGAAGCCGTTTCATGCTTTCTTTCCCTCCTTCACTTTCATACCGAGTGTTGTATGTCTAATCAGTCCATCGCACAGCATCAGCAGCGCGGGCAGAATCAGAATGACGCAAAGCATACTGACAATAGCACCGCGAGCCATCAGCATACACATGGAGCTGATAATATCAATGTTGGAATACACAGCCACGCCGAAGGTGGCGGCGAACAGACCGAAGCCGGAGACCAGAATGGACGGAATGGAGGTGCTTAAAGCAGTCACAACTGCGTCATGCTTCGTCTTGCCCGCCACACGCTCTCTCTTATAACGGGTGGTCATCAAGATGGCATAGTCAACCGTTGCGCCAAGCTGAATGGTGGAAATGCAAATCGGGGCGATGAACGGCAGCGACTGACCCAGATAATGCGGCAATCCCAAGTTGATGAACACTGCCAATTCAATGACCGCAATCAGGATGAACGGCAGACTCAGGCTCTTTTCCACCAACAGAATGATGATGAAGATGGCCGCAATGGACACCATGTTGACCACTTGGAAGTCATGGTCTGTGGTTTCAATCATGTCCTTCATGCAGGGCGCTTCGCCGATGAGCATACCGCTTTCATCGTACTTCTTCAAAATCGTGTTCAGCGCGTCAATCTGCGTGTTCACATTGTCGCTGGCGACCTTATATGCTGAGTTGATGAGCATCAGCTCCCAGCGGTCAGATTTAAGAATGGACACAATGGAATCCGGCAGCATGCTTTCGGGGATGCTGGAATCAATGACGCTTTCTAGCCCCAGCACATATTTAACGCCGTCCACCTGCTCCATTTCCTCAATCATGCTTTCCTTGTCCTTGGCGGACAGGTTGGCATCGACCAGCACCATGTGGGTAGAGGCAATATCGAAGGTATCGCGCAGTTTGCTGTTTGCAATGACATATTCAATATCCTGCGGCAGGCATTCGCCCAAATCGTAATACACCTCATCGTTAGTCTTGCTGTAACCGTAATACGCGGGGTACACAAGCACGGCGAAGAGAATCAAAAACACGGGGAATATCTTCACAAGCCCCTTGGAGAGCTTGGTCATATCAGGGATGATGCAGCGATGTTTTGCTTTTTGCAGCGGCTTGTCCAAGACAAGAATCATGGCGGGCAGCACCGTCACACAGGCAATCACGCCCAAGATAACACCCTTTGCCATGACCAAGCCAAGGTCAAGACCCAAGGTGAAGGTCATGAAGCACAGCGCCGCAAAGCCGGCCACGGTGGTAATGGAGCTGCCGACCACGCTGGTCAGCGTCTCATGAATGGCAATAGCCATTGCTTCCTTGTGATTCTCGCATTTTCCGCGCTGCTCGTTGTAACTGTTCCACAGGAAGATGGAATAGTCCATCGTGACGGCGAGCTGAAGCACGGCGGCCAATGCCTTCGTGATGTAAGAAATCTCACCGAAGAAGTAGTTTGAACCAAGGTTTACCAGCACAGCCATGCCGATGCACGCAAGGAACACAAACGGAATGAGCCAGTTATCCAGCAGGAGCAGCATTGCCACGCACGCCAGCATCACGGCGATTGCGACATAAATCGGCTCTTCCTGCTCACACAAATCCTTGAGATCCGTCACCAGCGCGGACATACCGGAGACAAACACCTGCTTGTCCGTCAGCGCACGGATTTCACGAATCGCGTCCATCGTCACGTCTGCGGAGGTCGCGGAGTCAAAGAACACCGCCATCATGGTCGCATTGCCATTGTTGAACGCATTGTAGAGCTTTTCGGGGAGCAGCTCCATCGGCATGGACAAATCCGCAAAGGAATCATACCAGACCACGGAGTCCACATGCTCCACCTGTTCAATCTTGGTCTTCAGCTCGGAAACATCTCTGACGGGCATATCCTCAATCACAATCAGGGAAAAAGCGCCCTTGCCGAAGTCCTCCATCAGCTCATTTTGACCGATCACCGTGTCCATCGTGTCCGGCAGATAGTCCAGCATATCATAATTGATGCGGGTCGCTGCCATGCCGATGACGGACGGAATCAGCAGCACGATGGCTAAAATCAAAATCGGGATACGCAGCCGCACCACGGTCTTTGAAAAGCGCATTGATTTGCCTCCTTCAATTCAATCAGAAAATTCCTTCGTGTTCTTCTTCGATAATATAAGGTGTTTTGCCCTTCACAATCTTCACCGCGCACAGCGTCACGCAAAGATTCAAAAGACCCTCTGCAAGCAGCGACACGCCCATCAGAATCATCAGCACCTGAGCGCCTTCCACGGGACGGAACGCCGTGATGATGCCGACAACGGCGGCCAACACACCCAGCACCACAATCAGCCACCAGCTTGTAAGACCAAACTTCCGCGCCTCCAAGCCCGTTTGCAATTTCAACAGCCCGTCACCCGCAATGGAAATGCCCACAATCAGGCAGACAATGTACATTGCACTGTCCGGCCGCACCAAAAGCAGCGTGCCAAGTACCATCAATAAGAGACCGAACGCCAAGTCATACTGGAACGCCAGCCTGTACAAATCCTTGGAAAAATAACCCATGACCTTGAACAGCCCCAGCGCAATCAGCATCACGCCGGCGATGATTCCGACTAAGGAGACGGAAACATCAGGCCACAAAATAATCAAAATGCCCAACGCAATCAGCAGCGCAGAAGCCACCAAGCAGCCTGTTTTTGCAACCTTCAAAGTCTTCAACCGCATCATTCATTCCTCCTTGCGCTCCGGCGAGCCTTCCCCGCCGTGCAGATATAAGTATACTCATGCGCTCCTTTTCCCGCTATGGACATTTTGGGGCGACTGCCGAAAAAACAGACATCCGGCGCAATCTGCCGAAAAATTAGGCAAATCGCACCGGATGCACAAAAATAGCGTGTCAAAAGACCGGTTGACACGCTGAAATTATAGGCTTAACCGCACAGTGAATTTTGCGTCAGATGTTGCCTTCCGAAATCGGAGGCTTCCGGCGATGGACTGTCGCTGACTCTATCGTAGTATAATTTGAAATAAAACAACCGTAAGGCGCATTAAACGCCCGCCGAATGCGCGGTGACGATCCATCCAGCCTTTATGCAGACGGTTTCTCCGCCCGCTTGAGCATCTCCTCAATCATGCCCTCGCGCAGCTCACACAGGCGTTTCCAGTGCGGGAGAATGTCCTCCTTCAGCCCGCTGTTCAGCCAGTCCACGCTCAGACCGTAGGCATAACACTTATAGGAAGTGATGATGATGTCATAATCCTCTTGGCTGATGTTCCTTTTCGTGAATGCCGTGCGGAAATAGGTCTCCACCGCGTATTGGCACATATGCATCAAGTATTGATCATACACATCTCGGTTAGCGGAATTGTACAGGTGCAGCGTCGCCCGCCGATTTTTTAAAATAAACTCCACCACGATGTTCAGACACTCGTCAAACGATTCCACCCGCGCATACTTGCTGATTGCAAGGTCGGTTTCTTCCTTGGCAATCGCCTCGATCAGACTCGGTATGTCCTGAAAATGATAATAAAATGTGTTTCGGTTGATTCCGCACAGCTCCACAATGTCCTTCACGGCAATCTTGCTCACCGGCCGCTCATTCAGAAGCTGCATGAACGCTTCCATGATCGCCCTCCGCGTAAAAGACGGCATCCCGTTCCTCCCTGCTGACGCGCAACGCTTATTCTGGTTTCAGTATACACAATTTTGCGGGAAATGCAAAGAGCGAATTTTAGTGATAGCCAAAAATCCCGCCTTCCAAAGCGGGTGGCGGGATGCGAAAAAAATTGCTTACAGACTTGATGGGCTATCTTTTGCTGAACATCACTGATTGATTAAAGCGACGATTGCCGCCATTTCCGCGCAGCGATACAGACCGTTGGCAAGCTGCTGTGGAGCGCCGGAACAACGGGCGTTATTCGTACTCATGTCGCTCAACACATTGCTGATTAGGTCAGAG
>CAVJHY010000036.1:0-14946 GCA_963649405.1 bacterium | reverse complement strand
GGTTGTCAAAGGAAATTACGGAGTTTGGAGGATGAAGGTTAGGCGGGAAGGGCTTATTTCTCCATTTTTCCATAAAAATATTGACGAGCGAGTGGAAAATTTGTATAATAGCAGATAATCTGAAAGGAAAACGGTGCGAAGGGAGGCATGAGGATGCGCGGGCGAATAGCAGCGCTATTACTGGTCTTGGGCGTTCTCGTGCTGATGTTGAGCGCCATGGTGGTCGCAGGTGCGGAGGAGGATGCGCAGAAGCCGCTGACATCACCGTATCATGCGGTGATTGAGGCCGCGATGCCGCACACGCCGCAGGATGCGCCAAGTACGCGGCAGGAAGCGGAGCGGTCGGACGAGCAGGATGCGCTGCCGACGAGTTGCGCGCGGCTGAGTGCGCTGCACGCGCCGAGCCGTGATGCCAACGGCGTGCCGGTGATTCATCGCTCCTACACCCGCGCCAATTTTTTTGCCTTTCATCTGTCGGACAGCGCCGGATAGTGATCTTTGATAAGCGGTTCAAAGCAACTGGACAGTCGCTGAAAAAGGCATTTATTCAGCGATTGTATGAAATCATGCAAGCGCTGGATGTTTGAGCAATTTGTTCGGTGCTGTCTTGAATAATTGACTCTCATATCATCACTATATAAGGAAGGAAGTTGCACTACTATGTCCAAGCCTGTTAAAACGCGCAAGCACATGGGCGCAAAGAGCAAGGCGGCGATTACCTTAATCGTGCTGCTCGTGCTGACCATCGCGCTTGGCATTATCTCCACTACCGGTCTTCGTTGGGGCGAAGACGGTCTCTATCGTCTCCTGCCGTGGGTTCCTGTCGATGCGGATAACTGGCCCGAATCCATTGCGCTGGGTCTTGACCTACGCGGCGGCGTGTATGTTGAATATCAGGCAACGAAGCCCGAAGAGGCGGATGATGCCACCTTCTCCGTGCTGATTGAAAACACGATGGATGTTATCCGCACCCGTCTGACCGACCAAGGCTATCCGGAAGCCACCGTCACCCAGATCGGCACGGACGGCATCCGCGTGGAAATCCCCGATGTGACCGACCCGAACGCCATTCTTGACTTGATCGGCACGCCTGCAGAGCTTGAATTTAAGTCCCCCGACGGCGAGACCTTCATGACCGGCAAGCAGGTGAAAACCGCCGGTATCGCGCAGGACTCTTCGAGCATTGACAACTATTATGTTGTCTCCTTTGAACTGAACGAGGAAGGCACCCAGCTTTTCGCCGACATGACCACTGCCTCCGTTGGCAAGACCATCGGCATTTATCTGGACGGCAAAGAGCTGATGGCTCCGACCGTCAACGAAGCCATTACCAGCGGCAGCGGCCAGATTTCCGGCAACTTCTCCTATGAAGATGCCCGCACCTTGGCCATCCAGATTCAGTCCGGCGCTCTGCCCCTGACGCTGACCCAGCAGAAGGTGGACACCATCTCCGCTACTTTGGGCGTTGACGCGCTGCAGACCTCCCTGCTGGCTGCCGGCATCGGCATCCTGCTGGTCATGTTCATCATGATTTTCCGCTATCGTCTGAGCGGCGTGGCCGCTTCTTGGGCGCTGGTGATTTACATCATCCTCCTGTTCTGGCTGACGGCTATGCTGCCCGGTATCCAGCTCACCCTGCCCGGTATCGCCGGTGTTATCCTCGGTATCGGCATGGCGGTTGACGCGAATGTCGTCATCTTTGAGCGCTTCGGTGAAGAGCTGCGTAAGGGCCGCCCCGTGAAGCTGGCTGCCAAGGCGGGCTTTAAGAACGCCTTCTCCGCTATCTTGGACGCGAATGTGACCACCATGATTGCCGCCATCGTGCTGATGATTTTCGGCACAGGCTCTGTGCGCGGCTTTGCCAATATGTTGGCGATGTCCGTTGTGTGCAGCATGATTTCCGCCATCATCGTCACCCGTGTGCTGCTGATGAATTTGATTGCCCTCGTGCCGAACGGCAAGCTGTTCACCCACGCTATTTCTTCTCAGAAGGAGGCGCAGTAAGATGAAATTGCAGAAACGCGCCCGTATTTGCCTGACTATTTCTCTTGGCCTTATGGCGCTTGCCCTGATTCTGACCGTCTGCGGGCTGGGCATCAACATGGGCATTGACTTTGCCGGCGGTCTGTCCATCAAGTATGAAATGGGCGCTGAATTTACCGTCTCCGATGTGGAAACCGCGCTCAAGAACGCGGGCATTAACGAATACCAGATTGCCGCTGCCGGCAGCGCCAAGAGCGAGCTTCAGCTCCGCATCAAGGCCATCGACGATGAAGAGGGCGTTGAAACCCTCCGCGCTTCTCTGGAAAGCGAATTGTCTCAGAAATATCCCGACATGAAGGTGAACGACGCGACTGTGTCCTATGTGGGCGGCGTTGCCAGCGGCACCCTGCTTCAGAACGCCATTTGGAGCGTTTTGGCAGCTGCACTGTGCATGCTCATCTACATCGCCTTCCGGTTTGACTTTAACATGGGTCTCGCCGCCGTGCTGGGACTTCTGCATGACGTGCTGATTATGCTGTCCTTCATGGTGTTCGCCCGCTCCTTCGTGCAGATGAACTCCACATTCGTCGCCGCGATGCTGACCATCGTGGGCTATTCCATCAACAACACCATCATCATCTTCGACCGCATCCGTGAGAACATCCGCAAGCCTGCGCTGTCCGCGATGCCGCGTGTTGAAGTGGTTGAAATGTCCGTTAAGGAGTGCTTGGGCCGCACCATCAACACCACTTTGACCACCTTGGTCACCATCCTCACCCTGTACATCTTGGGCGTGGACAGCATCAAGGAATTTGCTCTGCCCATCATCGTGGGTATTCTCGCCGGTGCGTACAGCGCCAACCTCATCAACGGCTATATCTGGGCTGCCCTGCCTGACCTGCGTAAAGCGCATGCCGGCAAGAAGGCGGTCAAGGAAGCAAAGTAATTCCGGTTGGGAGCCTGCCCGTGGTGTGCGGCAGGCTCTCTTTCTATATTATTTTCCAAGAGAATTTTTAGCGAGTGGATAGTGGATAGACGGTTGGCTTTCAGGGATTGGAACAAACTGTTTCTTTGTTGCTGATTGTTTAGGGTAGTTATTTGCAATGGATATGGACTGCCGGTTTACCATCTGACTGATTAAATACGGGTATTTCAACCGATTTCTGCACAACACTCTATCTATCCACTAATCACTATCCACTCATTACACCGTAGGAGGCGCAAACTGTGGACAAATATGTACTCCGTGGGTCAGTCAATCACGGCAATCTCGACGGTTATCCCAAATGGCTGAGTGATTTACTCTTGTCCCGCGGCGTGGATACTTCGGAAAAGGCGGAGGCGTTTCTGCATCCCGATTTGCGCTCCCTGCATTCGCCCTTTGACATGGACGGCGTGGGGCGGGCGTGTGCGGTCATCCGCAAGAGCTTGGAGGAGCATCGTAAGGCGGTCGTCTACGGCGACTACGATGTGGACGGCGTGTGCGCCAGCGCCATCATGTGCGATACCCTGCGGGCGCTTAACTTGGATGTGGAGGTCTACATTCCCGACCGTCACGATGAGGGGTACGGTCTCAATGAAAACGCCATCCGTGAAATCGCTGCCCGTGCGGGGCTGCTGGTCACGGTGGACTGCGGCGTGACGGGCGTGCAGGAGGTCGCCTTGGCGAAAAAATTGGGGATGCGCGTGGTAGTGACCGACCATCACCGTCTGCCGGATGTATTGCCCGATGCGGATGCAGTGGTCACGCCACTGCTTGCCAAACCCGATTATCCGAGCCTATGCGGGGCGGGCGTGGCATATCAGATGCGGCGAGCGCTGCTGGGCGAGGAAAAGGCACTTTCGTGCCTTGACCTGTGCGCCTTGGCGACAGTCGCCGACATGGTGCCGCTTTTGTCCGACAACCGTGTGCTGGTGTCCTTTGGCCTGAAGGCACTAGAAAAAACAGAGCGGCCGGGGCTGAAGGCGCTGAAGCTGAAGGCGGGACTGCCGAGTGCTCTTCGGAGTGAACATATCGGTTTTGGGCTTGCGCCGCGTCTGAATGCCAGCGGACGGCTGCAAAGTGCGGAAATCGCTCTGCGGCTTTTGCAAACGGAGGACGCGGATGAGGCGGCACATTTGGCGGCAAAGTTAGATTTGCTCAACAGCGAGCGCAAGCAGATGGAAAAACAGGTGCAGGACGAGGCGCTTACATGGGTGCAGGACATGGATTTGTACGAGCGCCGCGCCATTGTGGTCTGCGGCGAGGGCTATGAAAGCGGCGTGGTCGGGCTGGCCGCCGGAAGGGTCGCCGAAAGAACAGGCTACCCGACCGTAATTTTGAGCGCTCAGGGCGATGTGGCTGTCGGCAGTGCAAGGAGCGCTGGCGGGGTCGATTTGTACGCGGCGCTGAAAGCCTGCGGCGACATTTTCCTGCGCTTCGGCGGCCATGCGCAGGCGGCAGGCATGACGCTGCCCATTCAAAATGTGCCGATTTTAACGGAGCGTTTAAGCCGCGCCGTTCAAGAACAATTACACGGTGCGCCGCTTTACAAACTGCGTCCATATGACGCGGAGCTGAATTTGTCCGAGGTCAATGAGGAGACCTATTCGCGGCTTGCCGCCTTGGAGCCGTTTGGCATGGGCAACCCTGAGCCTGTGTTCTTGGTACGGGGCGTGGAGCTTTTGACGGCGCGGGCAGTCGGCGCGGAGGGAGCGCATTTGAAACTTTCGATGCTGCAAGACGGGGCGCAGCGAGGGGGCATTGCCTTTTCAATGGGCGGAATGGCCGCTACTTGTGCGGGCGCGATGGCAGATGCCCTGTTCACGCCCACGCGGAATGAATTTAATGGGCGCGTGTCCTATGAATGCCGCGTACAGGCGCTTCGTCCGCGCAGCTTCACCGAAAACAAACAGCAGCTTGCCCTCTCTGCTTTGCAGGATTTTTCTATTCAAACGGAGAATAAAGAAAAGTTACCTGTGCGGGAGATTGCCCACAAGCAAACGGACAAGCTCCTCCAAAGCAACGCGCAGGGAACACTGCTTTTCTGTCGGACTTGGGAGACGGCGACTGCCCTGCACGAGCGTTATCCTGATGTTGATTTCCGCATGAGACAGGCGGACGATCCGCGGGCGTTCAACGCCATCCTGTGCGGGGGCAGCTTGACGGACATCACCGCGCCGTATCGAAACATCATCCTTTGTGACGGGCTTTTGTTTGAAGACGAGGCGGCGCTACTAAAGCCGAAATGTGCGGAGGCAAAAATCTACGCTTACTCGCGCAGTGCGGCATGGGAGAAGGAGCGGCAGACGCTGCTTCCTTCCTTGGACGACCTTCGGACGGTCTACAAAATGAGCGGCAGCTTTTTCGGCAGCTTGGATATGTTCTGCGACGATACAGGGCTGACCCTGCCGATAACCTACGCGGCGCTCTGCATCATGCAGGAGCTTCAGCTTTTAACCGTTCAATGGCAGCCGTTTTCCGTCCGCCGTCTGCCGTTCAAAAAGTGCGACCCTAAAGAGAGCCTTATTTTCCAACGATTGCTGACTGACTGTTGATTGGAGGTTGACTATATGTCATATTCTGCCTATGAAAGCCTGAGCATTGAAGAGATTTGTGCGCGGGTGGAGAAGGCGTATGACGCAGACGGCGCTGCGCTGGTCAACCGTGCCTATGCCTTTGCCGCCAAAGCCCATGAGGGACAGGTGCGCAAGAGCGGCGAGCCGTATATCATCCATCCGCAGTTTGTGGCGAGCATTCTGACGGAAATCATGATTGACCCGCCCACCATCGCCGCGGGCTTTTTGCATGATACGGTGGAGGACTGCGAAAGCGTCACCCTGCAAAGCCTTCAGGTGGAGTTTGGGGATGAAGTCGCCCAGCTTGTGGACGGCGTGACCAAGTTGGGGAGGCTTCAGTTTGCCGACCGCGAGGAGCAGCAAGCGGAATCTTTGCGCAAAATGATTTTGGCCATGAGCAAGGATATCCGCGTGGTGCTGATTAAGCTGGCCGACCGTCTGCACAACATGATGACCCTGCATTTCCAGCCGCCGGAGCGTCAGGTGGCGATTGCGCGGGAAACCTTGGATATTTATGCGCCGCTGGCGCACCGCTTGGGTGTGTACGCCATCAAGCAGGATTTGGAGGATATGTCCCTTCGGTACATCGACCCGGAGGGCTATCGGGAGGTTGCCCGCAAGGTCGGCATGAAACGCGCCGAGCGCGAGGAAAACATTAAGCTGGTCATTGAAGAACTGTCTCAGAAGCTCAATGAGGCGGGCATTCATTTTGATATTGACGGACGACCGAAGCACCTTTATTCCATCTACAATAAAATGGTCATCCGCAACAAGCCCTTTGAGCAGATTTATGATTTAATCGCCATCCGTGTTATCGTGGATACCATCCCCGATTGCTACGCGGTGCTTGGCATTGCCCACACTTTGTGGAATCAGGTGCCGGGACGGTTTAAGGACTATATTTCCGTTCCGAAAGCCAATATGTATCAGTCCCTGCACACCACCGTCATCGGCGGGCGGCGCATCCCCTTCCCGTTTGAAATTCAAATCAGGACGCACGAAATGCACCGCGTGGCGGAATACGGCATTGCCGCACACTGGCGCTATAAAGAGGGCGGCAGCGGGAACGACACGGCGCTGAATGAGAAGCTCTATTGGCTTCGCCAGATTTTGGATTGGCAGACCGAGACTCGCGACAGCCATGAATTTATTGACGGCTTAAAGACGGATTTGTTCGCCGAGGAGGTCTTTCTTTTCACCCCCAAGGGCGACATCATCAGCATGCAGCGCGGCGCGACCCCGCTGGACTTTGCCTACCGCATCCACAGTCATGTGGGCAACCAGTGCGTGGGCGCGAAGGTCAACGGCAAAATGGTGCCGCTGGACACGGAATTAAAAACCGGCGATCGCGTGGACATCATCACATCCACCTCGTCCAAAGGACCGAGCATGGACTGGCTCAAGGTCGTCAAGACCCAGCAAGCCAAGGCGAAAATCCGCCAGTTCTTCAAGCGCGAGCTGCGCGGTGAAAATGTGCAGCGCGGCCGCGATATGCTGGAGCATGAAGCCAAGCGGCGCGGCGTGAAACTGGGCGATTACACCAAGCCCGAATATTATGAGCCGCTCTTAAAGAAATATATGTTCACCGAGCTGGATGATTTGTACGGCGCGGTGGGCTATGGTGGGGTGGCCGCCGTCTATGTCCTCTCCCGTCTGATGGACGAAAAAACGCGGCAGGAGGACACGCACAAGAAGCTGCCGCCGGTGGTGGAGGGGGCTCTTCCCGCCGTGTCCCCACACGGCAAATCCACGCACGGCATTTATGTGCAGGGTGAGCCGGATATGCTCGTCCGCTTTGCGCACTGCTGCAACCCTGTGCCGGGCGATGATATTGTCGGGTACATTACCAGAGGGCGCGGCGTGACCGTCCACAAGGCGGACTGCGTGAACGCCCTGCACAGCGAGCCGGAACGCGCCATTCCCGTCTCTTGGGCGGATGACGGCAGCGGCGATTTCAGTGCGAACATCCAAATTATCTGTTACGACCATCCGAGTCTGCTGGGCGAGATTACGGTGTTTGTGGACGAAATGAAAATGCCCATTTCCGCCGTGTCCGTGAAAATCAACAAGAACAAGACCTGCTCCATCATGATGAATGTCAAGGTGCAGAGCAGGACGCAGCTTGACAATGCGCTGAAGAAATTGCAAAAGCGCTCGGATGTCATTGAAGCGTACAGAAGCGCGAACTAAACCATAGAAAGAGGATTTATTATGCGCAGTGTGGTGCAGAGGGTTTCGTCCGCGTCCGTGACCGTTGGCGGTAAGGTGAGCGGGAAAATCGACAAGGGCTTGTGCGTCCTCATCGGCGTAGAGGAGGGCGACACGGAGAAGGATGCTCAATACATGGCGGACAAAATCCGTAAACTGCGGATTTTTGAGGACGAAAACGAGAAGATGAATTTGTCCGTGGAACAGGTGGGCGGCGCGGTGCTGGCGGTCAGCCAGTTTACTTTGCTGGGCGATGCCCGCGGGCAGAACAGACCCGGCTTCACCCGCGCAGAAAAGCCGGAAGCGGCGAACGAACTGTATTTGAAAGTCGTTGCCTTTTTGCGGGACGCGGGCGTGCCGGTGGAAACGGGCATTTTCAGGACACACATGGAGGTTGCTCTCGTCAATGACGGGCCTGTGACCATTCTGCTTGATTCTAAAAAGCTGTTTTAGGAGGTTCTATGCAGCAACCGTTAAACACGAAGAAGGAAAAATCGCACTTTTGTCAGGTCGCTCTTCTCTCGTATGCCCTGTTCCTTGTGGTCTTTGTGGGTTTTGTGTGGTATAATCTGAGTAAAAATCTGTACATTCAGGAGGAAGCGCCGACGGCTCTGTTCGCCGCTTTCTGCCTGTTTTCCATTCCGTGGTGGCTGTTCGCTGCCGTCCTATGGGTGTTCAGGAAGAAAAAGCACTGGGGCTGGAAAGTCGCGCTGATTGTCCTGCTCGTCATTGCCTTGGTGGTGGCGGGCATTTCAGGGGCGCTGCTCATGATTTTGTCCCTTGATTCCGCTACGGACAACACGGCGAACTACCTTGTCTTTGACAGCGGCGTGAGCCTGCCCGCCGAAGTAACGGCGCTGTTTCCTGCGTTCATCCCCGAAACGGCGGAAAATGCCGAGTATTACTATGCTTACAGCAGCCAAATGAGCGGGATGCTCAATGTTCAGGCAGGCTGGACGCTGCCGGAAGAAGAGTACGAAGCGGAAATGGAGAGGCTGCGCCCTTTGCTTGCGGATGCGACTGAGCAGGACAGCGAGGATGATGAAGGCGGGAAAATCTTGGAAATCACCGCCGAGCAGGACAACATGGAGATTGCCTACGGCATTCTTTATAACGATGAAACGCATTTGATTCGCTATGTATATTGGCGGCAGGAGAAATAAACTATGGATTTGCACATTGAATGTCTGCCCGTGGGCAGGCTGATTGAAAACTGCTACATTATTTACAAGGACGGGCGCGAGGATGCGGTCATTATTGACCCCGGCGCGGAGAAGGAACGCATTTTGAACGCCTTGGAGCGGCTTGAGAAAAAGCCCGTGGCTGTCCTGCTGACGCACGGGCATTTTGACCACACGGGCGCACTAAGTGCGTTTGAGGGCTTGCACATCTACATTCACAAGGCGGACAACATCATGCTGAATGATGCCAGCCTCAATGTGGGCGACCGCTTTGATGACTTCGCCGAGCGTCCGAAGGCGACTAACTTTGTGGACGAGGGCGATGAATTAGACGCGGCGGGCATTCATTTCACCGTCCTGCACACGCCTGGTCACACCGAGGGCTGCGTCTGTTATCTGGCGGACGATACCGTCCTGTTCACGGGCGACACGCTTTTCCATCACGGTTACGGCAACACCGAGCATTACAGCGGGGATTTTCATAAGCTGGTGAAGTCCTTAAAGCGCCTTCTGCGGCTGCCGAAAGACTATGCCATCTACCCCGGTCACGGGGATTCATCCACCATTTTCAGGGAGCGCGGCGGGTTATGAAGCTGTATATTTCGACCCCGACCCCTGCCTTTGCCAATGACATGGCGGACGAGGCGCGGGTGTTTGCGGGCGCACTGTCCTACGAGGTGACAGACGCTTTTCCGAGTGATGAAGACGGAATTTTCTTTAACCACACGGAGGAAACGCGGGACGGGCAGACCGTCTGCCGCGTGCAGTTAAGCGGGAAAATGACCGCCAGCGCCGAGCGCTCTTTCACGGAAAGCGCGGACGCGCTCATTCAAAAGCGGCTGCATAAGCGGGCGCTGAAATTAGCGGTTTACGACTGCTTCCGCGAGGCGACAGGCCGCACCCCGCCGTGGGGGTCTTTGACAGGCATTCGCCCGACCCGTATTCTGTACGCCAAAATGGACGAGGGCGCGACCTTGGATGAGGCGGCGGAGTATGCGCGGACTGTGTTCGGCGTACAGCCGCAAAAGCTGTCACTCTTAAAAGAAATCATCACCGTACAGCAGACCCTTCCTGCACCCAAATTGCGAGATGCGGACATCTACATTGGCATTCCCTTCTGCGTCACGCGTTGCGCATATTGCAGCTTTTTGAGCGGCGAATTGGGGGATGGGCATCTGACCGCGCCCTATGTGGACGCGCTGTTCAGGGAAATCGAATTAACGAAGGCGCTGATAAAAGAGGCGGGCTTGACCGTGAACGCCGTGTACATCGGCGGCGGCACACCGACCGCCCTGCCACTTACACAGCTTCGCCGCGTGCTGGAGGCCGCTAAGCCGTTCGCGGACGGTCGGGAGTTCACCGTGGAAGCGGGACGACCTGACACCATCGATGCGGACAAGCTGGCCGCTATCAAAGACGCGGGCGCGACACGCATTTCCATCAACCCCCAGACCATGCACGATGCGACCCTCAAGCTCATCGGTCGCGCCCACACGAAAAAGCAGACCGAGGAAGCCTATGCTTTGGCGCGGCGCATGGATTTTCACCACATCAACATGGATTTAATCGCCGGTCTGCCGGACGAAAATGAAGAAATGTTCGCCGAGACCCTTGCGTGGGCGGAGACTCTGCACCCCGAAAGCCTCACCGTGCATACCTTGTCCATCAAGCGTTCCAGTCTGCTCCATTTGTGGCAGGCCAAGCTGCCGGACGGCGCGATGGTTGGTCGCATGGTGGATATGGGACGCGAAAAGGCGCACGAAATGGGCATGAGCGCCTACTACCTCTATCGGCAGAAGTACATGGCGGGCAATCTTGAAAATGTCGGCTATGCCAAGGACGGTCACGCCTGCGGCTACAATGTGCGCATGATGGAGGAGACCGGCAATGTGCTGGCGCTCGGTGCGGGCGGCATCAGCAAGCACGTTTACCATGACGGCGGACGGATCTCCCGTGCGCCGAATGTCAGCAATATTGAGCAGTATATTGAGAGGGTGGAGGAAATGGTGGAGAGGAAGAGGAAAATCTGGACGGAAGAATGAGTGATTAGTGGATAGTGGATAGACGGATGGTTTTCAAGAAGAAAAATCATGTCTCTTTTACTAACCGTTATACACCAGTTTCTTATTTCCAGCTTTATCGCTACCTCAAAACACTATAAAACTATCCACTATTCACTATCCGCTAACCACTCTCAGAAAGGACTTCCATGAAAAGACTACTTTGCATATTCTTATCGTTTGCACTTATACTGTCCTGCACGGCGGGAATTGCGGAAAATGCGCAGCTCGTCTGCTCGTTCTACCCCATCTATCTCTTCACCCTGAATGTGGTGGACGGAGTGGAGGGCGTGACGGTGACCCAGCTCACGCCGCCGACAACGGGCTGTCTGCACGATTATCAGCTTTTGACGGGCGATATGCGGGCGCTGTCCAAGGCGGATGCCTTCATCGTGAACGGCGCAGGCATGGAAACCTTCCTGCCGGACATTCAGACGCAGCTCCCGAATCTGCCCGTGATTGACTGCTCCCAAGGCGTGACATTACTCTCCGATGAGAACGGCGAAAACGCGCACATTTGGCTGGATGCGAAGAACGCCGTGCAGATGGTCACGAACATCTCGGAAAATCTTCAGGCGTTCCTGCCTGCGAATGCGGACAAAATCAAGGCGAATGCCGATGCGTACATCGAGCGGCTGACTGCCTTGGACACGCAGCTCATCGAAGGGCTGCAAAATGTCACGCGGCGCGACATCGTGACTTTCCACGAGGCGTTCCCTTACTTTGCAAAGGCTTACGGGCTGAATGTGGTGGGCAGCGCGACATTGGAGCCTGATGAATCGCCATCCCCCATGCAGCTTGCGAAACTCGCTGAAGCCGTGCGTGCGCACGACAACTGCCCCCTGTTCACCGAGCCGAATGAGGAATCGGACGCGCTCAAGACCGTCGCTGCCGAGACCGGCGCACCCGTCTACGCCCTTGACCCCGTGACAACCGGTGACGGCGCACTGGACGATTACGAGCGGAAAATGCTGCAAAATTTGTTCGTCTTACAGGAAGCGTTAGGCGCAAATGTCGTTGAATAACACGATATACAAAATAAGAACAGAAAACCTGTTGACATTTTTCCAAAAATCGATATAGTTATAGGCGAAAATTGAACAGTCGATAGAGGCGCGGATGTCAAAAGTAGCGCCGGACGAGCCGCTTTCAGGGTGGTGCAGAAATCCGGATATGCGAAAGGGGCAGTCGCCGAAGCGCCGGAGCGCCTGAAACGCGAAGGGCTGGGCAGCGGGAGAAGATGTCGCTGACTGTCACGACAACGGGTCAAACCGAGTTGTGGAGCGCTATCATGAACGCAGGTCGTAATTTTTCGGCAGCCGAAGTGATATGCTTCGGCTATTTATTTTTCAGAGTAATTAAAGGAGGCTTTTGTCATGAAGAAGCTGTTTTGCCTGATGCTGAGTCTGTTACTTGTCTGCATCGCACTGGCCGCCTGTGCGGAAGATTTCAAAGTCGGCATGGAATGCGACTACGCGCCCTTTAACTGGACGCAGGCCGAGGTGAGCGAGTTCGCTGTACCCATTGAGGGCGGCGGCTATGCGGACGGCTACGATGTACAGATTGCCAAGATCATCGCCGAGAAGTTAGGGCGTGAGCTGGTCATCGTCAAGACCGAATGGGACGGGCTGCCCATGGCCGTGCGCAGCGGCAAGCTGGATGCCATCATCGCCGGCATGAGCCCCACCGCCGAGCGCAAGCTGACCATTGACTTCTCCGATGCCTACTATAACAGTGATTTGGTGCTGGTTGTTCGCAAGGACGGCGCGTATGCGAACGCCACCTCTTTGGAGGACTTTTACGGTGCGAAGGTCACGGGGCAGCTCAACACCTTCCACTACACCGTCATTGACCAAATCCCGAATGTGAAGAAGATTACCGCAATGGACACCTTCCCCGCCATGATTGTGGCGCTGAACGCGGGCCGCATTGATGCCTATGTGTCCGAGCGTCCCGGTGCCATTTCCGCCGCCGCGTCCAACAGCGACCTGACCTACATTGTCTTTGATGAGGGCAAGGGCTTTGAATATGACACCAACGACAGCTCCATCGCCGTCGGGCTGCAGAAGGGCAGCGAGCTGACTGCCCAAATCAACGAAATTCTTGCGGGCATCTCCGAAGAGGAGCGCCAGCAGCTCATGGAGGAAGCGGTGCTTCGTCAGCCGCTGAGCAACTGATATGCCGACAGATGATAGCTTCTTTGCGTGGGTCGGGTTTATCCTAAAAGAATACTGGCCGATGTTCCTAAGCGGCGTGGATTCCACCCTGCTGGTCGCCCTGACCGGTACGGTGCTGGGCTTCCTCATCGGTCTGTTGGTCGCCATTGTGCGCACCATCCCGATTGCCCCGAACGCGCCCGCTTGGAAAAAAGTTATTTTGAAGACCCTGCACGGGCTGATGGGCGTGTACATCGAGGTCTTCCGCGGCACACCCATGATTGTGCAGGCAATGGTCATTTATTACGGCGCAATGCAGTTTTTGAGCCTTGATTTGTCCGTGACCTCCACCGCCATCTTCATCGTGTCCATCAACACCGGCGCGTACATGGCGGAAATCATTCGCGGCGGCATCCTGTCCATTGACAAGGGTCAGCGCGAGGCTTCTGTCTCCATCGGTCTGACCCACTGGCAGATGATGACCGGCGTGGTGCTGCCACAGGCCGTGCGCAACATCATGCCCTCCATCGGGAATGAGTTCATCGTTAACATCAAGGATTCCAGCGTGCTGAATGTCATTTCCCTGAGCGAATTGTACTTCACCTCCAAGTCTGTGGCAGGAACATACTACCGCTATTTTGAGGTGTTCTTTATCACCGCGATGATTTACCTCTTCCTCACCTTCACCATCACGCGCCTGTTGCGCCTGCTGGAAAAGAAGATGGACGGGCCGCAGCACTACACCATTTACGGCTCTCAGTCTTACAGCAAGGCGGAAATCAAGGTGGATGAAAGCGAGGTGCTGCCGAATGACTGAGGAAATCCTGCGCCTTGAACACATCAAAAAGACTTTTGGCGAGCATCAGGTGCTGCGCGATATTTCCCTGACCGCACAGCAGGGCGATGTCATTTGCATCATCGGTCCGTCCGGCTCCGGCAAGTCCACCCTGCTTCGGTGCATCAACCAGCTTGAAACCCTGACCGGCGGGCAGATTTTTTTCCACGGGCAGAACATTGATGACCCTTCGTTTGACAAGAAGCAGTATCATGCCCGTGCGGGCATGGTATTCCAGCAGTTCAACCTGTTCGAGAATATGTCCGCGCTCAAAAACTGCGTCTACGGTCAGCGCAAAGTTTTGCGCCGCACCAAGGAGGAAAGCGAGGCGACTGCACTCAAATATTTGGAGCGTGTCGGCATGGCACCCTATCGGGATGCCCGTCCGCGCCAGCTTTCTGGTGGGCAGAAGCAGCGTGTGAGCATTGCCCGCGCCCTGTCCATGAACCCAGAAATGCTCCTCTTTGACGAGCCGACCAGCGCCCTTGACCCGGAAATGGTCGGCGAGGTGCTGTCCGTTATGCGCGGGCTGGCCGCCGACGGCATGACCATGCTCGTTGTGACGCATGAAATGTCCTTTGCCCGCGATGTCGCCACCCGCGTCATCTTCATGGATGATGGTCTCATCATTGAGGATGCCCCGCCCAAGGAGCTGTTCACTAACCCAAAGAATCCGAGAACAAGGGCGTTTTTGAAAAGCGTGCTGGAAAAATAAGGAGAATATACGGGGTTTTACGGTGGTATTTTTGTGGGGAAACCATTCTTTGTTAGCCAAAGAACGTTTTCCCCACACCCTTTCCAAGAAGGCTGATTCATAATATATCTGACTGCAACGAAATGGCAACTTCTATATGCTGAGAATTTTAATGTTTTGAGGGGGAGATCATTCTTTGTATGACAAAAAATGCCTTGCATATAGCCGTTTTGGACGGCCAGCAGGGTCATAATTCCCGGCCAGTCAGGGT
>CAVJHY010000035.1:0-15205 GCA_963649405.1 bacterium | reverse complement strand
GATTTTACCTCCCCACCGTGCATGATTTGTATAAACTCGTGTTTGATGAAAAATAATAAAAAGAGCATCACATAGAAGATGCTCTTTCGCCATTGTAACATATTTTATGTATACGCTTTCTTGGAAGAGGCTTGTGGAAACCATTCTTTGTCGAACAAAGAACGGTTTCCACAAAATTCTTATTTTCGTGCGAATTTCTTAAACCTCGCCGGAAGATCCTCACGCTTAACTGCGCCGAGGAGCAGGACGGCGGCGGCATAGATAAGGACGGCGCAAAGCACGGTGAAGGCGGTCAGTAGAATGGAATGATTCAGGCGGTCAACGGTAAAGAGTGCCTTGCAGAGCTGGACAACCACCGCCATGAGCGCCGTAGCCAGTCCCGGCCGCACGAGCAGCTCCTTGACATCCAAGTGGCAGCCCGTGTACTTATGCACAAAGTACAGGTTTGGCACCATGCTGACCGTGTAGCACACCAAGGACGCGATGGGTGCACCGTGAATGTTAATTTCCGGTGTGCCGATGAGCAGCCAGTTGAGCAAAATTTTGCACGTCACGCCCGCCGCCAAAGTGTACATTGGGATGCGCTGCTTGCCGCAGCCCTGCAAAATGCCGCTGGTCGCCTGCACGAGCGTGAACAGGCCGATGGTCAGGGCGCTTAATTCCAGAATTTGCGCGGCCAAATCAAGCTGCGCGGTGGTGTATTTTGCCGAGAACAAAAGGTACAGGATGGGCTTGGCCATCAGGCTCATGCCGATGGCACAGGGATAGCCAATGACCGCCGCAATGCGCAGGCCGGTCAAGCTCTCCTTGGCGACATATTCCCTATCACCTCGCGCACAGCCGGAGGAAATATCCGGCACAAGGTTGGTGCTGACGGCCATGGCCACGGCGGTCGGGACATTGATAAGCGACAGGACAACGCTCGAATACAGCCCGTAGCGGATGACGGCCTCCTGATGCGCCATGCCGTCCGCTTCCATCAGATTTGTGACCATAAAGCTGTCAATCCAGCCCGCCAACGGCACGATGCACGCGCCGATGGTGATGGGGACGGCGATGAACAACAGGCGCCTGCCGATGAACGGAACGCTCAGTTCCTCACAATCCGGATTTTGTGGGATAGCGGCAAACTCCTCGCGCGAACGCAAATGTGCGATGATCATGAACATCAGCGCTGCTGCCTCCGCAATCGAAGTACCCAGCAGCATACCGGCTGCGCCCAGTGCCGCGCCACCTCGATTCATGCCCGCGATGGCCAGCGGCAAGGCAACCGCCAGTTTTCCGACCTGTTCAATGAGCTGCGAAATGGCGGTGGGCATCATTTTGCGGTGTCCCTGCATATAGCCGCGCAGGGCGCTCATGACGCAGACGAGGAGCAGGCTCGGCGCGATGGTGACATAGCCGACGCTGATTTCCGGCGCGCCTGCAAAGCCCGCCATGGCCTCGCTGCCCGCTGCCAAAAGAATAGTAGCAATCAATCCTAATGCGGTCAGCGCCCAGAGCGCAACAAAAAAGATACGCCGTGCGGTGCGCGGGTCGTTACTGGTGACATAGTGGCTGACCATGCGCGAAATAGCGACGGGGATGCCAGCGGAGGAAATGGTCAAGAGCAGGTTATAGGACTGGAACACTTTAGAATACAGCCCCAATCCTTCACCGCCGATGTATGCGGCGAGCGGGATACGGTACAGCACCCCGACCACTTTGCAGATGAGACCTGCCATGGCCAAAACGGACACGCCGCCGACCAGCGTTTTTTGCTTTTGCGACATAAAAGACCTCGTAGAATTTGTATTTATTATTTATGATTTGTGCGGGAAAACCATTCGTAAACTCTTTGACAGACAAGGCAGAGCCAAGATTCGGGATGAATTTTTCGATGCCGACAAAGCTGAATGAGGGAGGCATAGCAGGGCTACGCTGACCGGAATGAAGCAAAGTCGGCGCGAAAAAGCCGCCCGAAGATGGCTGAGGATTGGCTGAAGAAGTGTATCAGCGCGATAAAGAATGATTTTCCCACCCTCCTTCCAAGAAGGCGTATAGGTAAAATTACGGATTGAGGATAATGAAGCGATTGCATAAAGCGGCATACTATCCGTCCACAGCAAAACATTCCGTCTATCCACTATCCACTAATCACTATCTACTAAATAAATGGGAGCGAAGGTATTCGCCTTCGCCCCCTCTATATGTTCTTATCAAATATCGTTATCCGAATCCGTGTCGGGGGTCACACTCACGGAAGCATCGTCCTCGTTCTCCGTTTCCTCCACAGGCTCGGAAGCAGGAATTTCGCTTGGCGTTTCCGGCTCCTCCTCCTCAGCCTCGGCACGGGCAACGCCCACAATGCGGCTATCCTCCGCCACGCGCATCAGGCGGACACCCTGTGTGGCGCGTCCCGCAATGCGGATATCGCGCACGGGCGTTCTGATGATGGTGCCGTCATCGGTAATCAGCAGGATATCCTCATCCTCCTGCACCATGAGCTGCGCGGCCAAGAGACCCGTCTTTTCGTTCAGACCCATTGCAATTACGCCCTTTCCGCCGCGGCTCGTTTCGCGGTAGGTATCGGGGTCAGAGCGCTTGCCGTAGCCGTTTTCAGAGATGGTCAGTACCTGTGCGCCCTTTTCAATGACGGCGAGCGAAATTACTTGGTCACCCTCGTCCAGCTTAATCGAGCGGACACCGCGGGTGATGCGTCCCATTGAGCGGACATCGCCCTCATCAAAGCGGATGGCGCGGCCGTTGCGCGTGCCGAGCATCAGGCTGTCGCTGCCGTTTGTCAGCTCTACGCCGATCAGCTCATCGCCCTCTGTCAGCACGATGGAAATCAGACCGACCTTTCGCAGATTAGAGAATTCGTCCAACGCGGTCTTTTTAATCAGACCGTTGCGGGTCGCCATCATCAGATATTTGCCCTTTTCCGTGCGGGGCATGGGAATCATGGTGGTGACTTTTTCGCCCGTCTGGAGCTGCAAGAGGTTAATAATCGCCGTTCCGCGAGCCGTGCGTCCGGCTTCGGGAATCTGGTAGCACTTGAGCGTATACACACGTCCCAAGTTGGTGAAGAACATAATATCCGCATGGGTATGCACCACGCGAATTTGTTCGGCGTAGTCCTCCTCGCGGGTCGTCATGGCGGAAATGCCCTTGCCGCCCCTGTTCTGGGCGCGGTAGGTGGATTTGGACAGGCGCTTGACATAGCCAAAGTGCGTCAGCGTAACCACCATATCGTCCTCGGCAATGAGGTCTTCGATATCGATTTCGCCCTCCACGGGGGACAGCTCCGTGCGGCGTGAGTCAGCAAATTTTTCCTTGATAGCCAGCAGCTCGTTCTTAATCACGCCCATGAGCAAATCATGGTTTTCAAGCAAAGAATTGAGATAAGCAATCTGCTTTTCAATCTCGTCATACTCCGCTTGCAGCTTGTCGCTTTCCAAATTGGTCAGCCTTGCCAAACGCATATCCAGAATGGCCTGCGCCTGTTTATCGGTGAACAGGAAACATTCCATCAAGGCATCCTTCGCAGATTGCGTATCCTTGCTGGTACGGATGATATGGACAACCTCATCGATATTATCCAGCGCCTTGAGCAAGCCCTCCAAGATATGAGCGCGAGCCTTATTTTTATCCAGGTCATACTTGGTGCGGCGGGTGACTACATCCTCCTGATGGCGGATGTAGTAATAGAGCATATCATGCAGCGACAGGCACTTGGGAACACCATCCACCAGAGCAATCATAATCGCGCCGAAGGTGTCCTGAAGCTGGGTATGCTTATACAGGAAATTCAGCACCACGGCGGGCTGCACATCGCGCTTTAATTCGATGACAATGCGCATACCCTTGCGGTCAGACTCATCGCGGATATCGCTGATGCCGTCGAGCTGCTTTTCATGCACCAGCTCGGCGATTTTTTCAATCAGTCGCGCCTTATTGACCATATACGGGATTTCCGTGATGACAATGCGGTCACGGTTATTGGGCATGGTCTCGATTTCGCTCTTAGCGCGGACAATAATGCGGCCGCGTCCGGTATGGTATGCCTCGCGGATGCCGGACAGACCCAAAATGACACCGCCGGTGGGGAAGTCCGGTCCTTTGATATGCTGCATCAAGTCGTCCAATGTAGCATCGGGATTATCGATGAGGCAGATAGCGCCGTCAATGACCTCGCCTAGATTATGCGGGGGAATATTGGTCGCCATGCCGACGGCGATACCCTGCGAGCCGTTGACGAGCAGATTCGGGAAGCGGGCGGGCAGGACAGTCGGCTGCATTAAGGTTTCGTCGAAGTTCGGCATGAAATCGACGGTATCCTTATCGATGTCCGCCATCATCCATGTGCAGATTTTGCTCATGCGGGCTTCTGTATAACGCATAGCAGCCGCGCCATCGCCGTCTACAGAGCCGAAGTTGCCCTGACCCTCGACCAGCATATAGCGGATCGAGAAGTCCTGAGCCAGACGCACCATGGCGTCATAAACGGAAGAGTCACCGTGCGGATGGAACTTGCCCAGCACGTCGCCCACGATACGGGCAGACTTACGGAAGGGCTTGTCCGGCGTCATGCCCAGCTCGTTCATATCATACAGAATGCGGCGATGCACAGGCTTTAAGCCGTCGCGCACATCGGGCAGGGCGCGATTGATGATGACGGCCATCGCATAGGCGATGAACGAGGTTTTCATCTCCGTTTCAAGGTCTGCCGGCAAAAGACGATCTTGGATATCACTCATCTTATGTAAATCCTTTCAGGAAATCGAACGAAGGAACGGGAATTTTTGTGGGGAAACCATTCTTTGCACGCCAAAGAATGGTTACTCCATACCCCCTCCAAGAAGGCGTATGGGTAAAGATACGGGTTTGGGGTAATGAGACGGCTGCACAATATTCCGTCTATCCATTCAATGTTAACTGCTAACAGCTATTACAAGTCCAAATCCGTGACCATCTTGCAATTCTGCTCGATGAACTCACGGCGCGGCTCGACCTTATCGCCCATTAAGAGCGTAAAAATTTCGTCCGCGGCGATGGCATCCGACAGGGTGAACTGCTTCATGGTGCGGGTTTCGGGATTCATGGTGGTCGTCCAGAGCTGTTCGCTGCTCATTTCGCCCAAGCCTTTATAACGCTGAATTTCGGGCTTAGAATCGCGCCCCAGCTTATCCAGAAGCTGCTGAAGCTCTTCGTCGTTATAGACATAATGTTCCTGCTTGCCCTTTGTTACCTTATACAGCGGCGGCATGGCGCTGTACACATAGCCCTGCTTAATCAGCTCCGGCATATAGCGGTAGAAGAAGGTTAGCATCAGAATGCGGATATGAGCGCCGTCCACATCAGCATCGGTCATGCAGACAATGCGGTGATAGCGCAGTTTATTGATGTTAAAATCAGTGCCGATACCGCAACCGAAGGCGGTGATCATGTTCTTGATTTCCTGATTGAGCAGGATTTTATCAAGCCGTGTCTTTTCGACATTCAAAATCTTGCCGCGTAGGGGCAGGATGGCTTGGAAATGGCGGTCACGTCCCGTCTTGGCGCTGCCGCCTGCGGAATCGCCCTCGACCATGAAAATTTCGCATTTCGCGGGGTCGCGCTCGGAACAGTCCGCCAGTTTACCGGGCATGGAGCCGCTTTCCAAGACGCTCTTTCTGCGCGTCAGCTCACGCGCCTTGCGTGCCGCCTCACGCGCCCGTGCCGCGCCCAAGCATCTGTCCAAAATCGTCCTTGCCACGGCGGGATTTTCCTCGAAGAAGGTGGTCAGGTTATCGCTCACCACGGAATCTACAATGCCACGCACCTCGCTGTTGCCGAGCTTGGACTTGGTTTGCCCTTCAAACTGCGGCTCCGGCATTTTAACCGACACGATGGCGGCCAGACTTTCCCTTGCATCGTCGGATTTCAGGTTTGCGTCCGCATCTTTCAAAATTTTATACTTGCGGCCATAGTCGTTGATGACTCGCGTCAGCGCCTGAATAAAGCCCGTCAAATGCGTGCCGCCCTCCGGCGTATGGATGTTATTGGCGAACGCATAAATATTTTCTGTATAAGAATCGTTGTACTGAAGCGCCACTTCCACCGTGACATCGTTCTTCACGCCCTCGGCGTAAATCGGCTCAGGGAACAGCACCTCTTTATTTTTATTGAGATATTTCACAAACTCGCGCAGACCGCCCTCATAATGGAACACGCGCTCCAGCGGCTCTTCGGGACGCTCGTCCACGAACACGATGCGAATGCCTTTATTAAGGAACGCCATCTCGCGCAGACGCACTTTCAGCACATCAAACTGGAAGAAGATGCCCTCATCAAACACGCCGTCCGGATTTTCCTCACTGCGGATATCCGGCCAGAAGCGGACATATGTGCCCGTCTGCTTGGTCTCTCCGATGACGCGCAAATCGTATTCAATCTTGCCCCTGTTATATTCCTGCTCGTACACCTTGCCGCCCGTGCGCACCTCAACGCGCATATGGGACGACAGGGCATTTACTACGGATGCGCCCACGCCGTGCAGACCGCCGGACACCTTGTAACCCTTGCCGCCGAACTTGCCGCCCGCGTGCAGAACAGTCAGGCAGACTTCGACCGCCGGACGGTGCATCTTGGGATGCATATCGACAGGAAAACCGCGCCCGTTATCCAAAACGGACACAGAGCCGTCCTTGTGCAGCGTCACATGAATTTCCGTGCAGTAGCCCGCCAGCGCCTCATCAATGGCATTGTCCACAATCTCATATACAAGATGATGCAGACCGCGCACATCGGTCGAGCCGATGTACATACCGGGGCGCTTGCGCACCGCCTCCAGCCCTTCCAGCACCTGAATTTGAGAAGCATCATACTCAGCCGCCTGCGGGACGGCATTGAACGCATCAGCCATGAAATATCCTCCGTTTGTCGCTTTGAAAACGGCACAGGGCATACCCCGCACCATCATATCAATTATACCACAAAACGCCCAAAAATGGAATATCACAGCCGAATGTTTTTTGCCCAAAACCGCTTGTTTTTTCTGTCTTTTCACGCGCTTTTTCACATCCCGAAAGGCAGCAAAAAACCGGCCTGCAAAACGCAGACCGGCGGAAGAAAATTTTGTTTATGGCAGCACCGCACAAATGAGGCAGCGCGATAAATAGTGAATTTTGTGGAAGAGTCGATTGCAAAAATCGATGGTTTACTTTCTGTAAATCGAGATTTTTGCAAGAAGTAGATGGCACAAAAGGCACATTTTGCGCGTTGCTGAATTGTGCGGTGATGCCTTAGTTCGCCCACTGAATGGAGTTGATGATTTGCTCAATCAGCGTCATCATGTCCGCATCATTGATATAATCTGCGGGGATGGTGACGGTAATGATATAGGTGCCGAAGGCTTCATCAGGAACCATCGCCTGTATGGTACACAGGGTGAGCTGTGTGCCGCCGAGGGCGGTATAATCACAGTCCGCAGCATACATGAGACTCAGCGCAGGTTTGCCGCCAACCTCATCCATTTCCGCAATCAGCAGCGTTTCGTTTGCCGTTGTAATGCCGCATTCGTTAAATTGCGCATAGACGGTTGTCATGATTTGCTGTCCGACAGTTGCGGCATCAATGGCTGACAAATCCTGCACATCAGATGACCAGACAAAGTTGATGATGGTGTTGAAGGCAGCGCTTTCGTCATAATTTGGGTATAGCACCATGAACACAGTGTTTTCTTCGATGGTGTCAGTGATTTGATAGATTAGATCCTCCGGTATGTAGATGGTAAAGTCCTCACATCCCAGCGGCGTCCACGCCGTTTGGTTGCCGTCTCGGCAAGAGCAGACACGCAGCCGAGCAGGAGTATCAGGGTCAGAAGGAGCACAGTCAGTTTTTTCATGGATAAAAGTCCTCTCTTTCTTTTGCTGCATATCATTTGCAAACAATGGTTACATACATTATACTATACATATATCACTTTTGCAACATTTGCGATTATAAAGTTTTCCCCATAACCGCAAACCGCCGCCGCACTTCAAAACCTGTGCGCTTGTAGATGTTCTGCGCGGGGTTGGTTTCGCCCGTGAACAGGGTGCTGAACTTGGCACCCTCGGCGACAAATTCCTGCATGAGCAGATTGAACAGCACGGACGCAATGCCGCGATGCTCAAATTCGGGGTCGGTGCAGATGCCCGTAAACCAGCCGCGGCCGGAATCCTGCTTGTCCACAGGACCGGTGAAGCCGACAATGTGGTTGTCGTGAATTGCCACCAGCAGGGGACGCGGTGCGGCAGGGACTTTGCCGTTCGGAATAAAGCGATTGTCCGTGTTCGGTTTGCCCTGCTTCCAAGCGTTGACCTCCGAGCGAATGGAACTGCGCCAGTAGTCAAAATTCCCGCGGTCGCACATCCTATCAAAGTCACAGTCCAAATTTTTCGCATCATAGCGGCCCGTATAGATGCCCTGTTTGCGCAAGTCCTCCTGCCGCTCATGAAGCCCGGTCCAAGGGGTGTAGGTGGATAAATCAAGGTACATGGCGATTTCGTGCGCCATGTCATCAAACCCGTTCTTCATGAGGAACGCATAGCCGGGGCAGTCCAAGTCCACGCCGGGAACATTGTTATGGTCGTGACCGGGCGTGCCGGGCACTGTCCAGTCGATGTTGATGGGGTTGCTGTCCGCAATGCGGATGGTTTGCTTGCCAGCGGTCTTAAACTCCGCCATCAGCCGGTTTAAGAGCGCCGTGCCGATGCCCTGCCGCCGCTTATCGGAACGCACGAACATACAGGTCAAAAAACCGGGCGAAGTTTCAAAGGTCTCATGGTCAAGCATGATTTTTTTCGCCGTGCCGTGAATGAAGCCGACGACCTCGCCACCCTCCTCCGCCACAAACGCATACCGCGCATCGTAGTTGGGGTCGCGTTCGAACTTTTTGTGGTAGTATTCTTCATTGATTTTTTTGTATACCACCTCGCCGCGCTCCACTGCCTCGTTCCATAGCCCGACAACGGCGGGCAAATCTTTCTGCTCAAAGGGACGAATTACCATACAAACACCCTTTCCTGTTCATGTAATCATACAGAATTTTATCAGAAATATCATACGATAAAAACAGAAGGTTGTCAACATAATCATTTTATTGTATACGCTTTGTATTTTTCAAAGGTGGTGTTTGTTTTCCTTGATATTTCCGAAAATCAATGATATACTGATGTTGCGTAAGAGGAAATCGAAGTGCTGTCAAAAAATCAAGGGACAGACCTAACCATATTTCCGAAGCGTTATCAAGCGCTTTGAAATAACGATTTTTTTGAAAGAGGTGTATGTCATGAAGAAAACCCTATCCCTTATCCTGTGCCTGATGCTGGCGCTGTCCGTTGTCTCCATTGCATCGGCTGAGCAAGTCAAGGTTCTGCGCTACGGCACGGATGCCGAGCCGATTGGCTTTGACCCGCACACTATCTCCGCCGTGGCCTCCCTGCGCGTCATTGAGCAGGTGTACAACCAGCTTGTGGATGTGGACGAAGAACTGAACGTTATTCCTGAGCTGGCGACCTCTTGGGAGCAGCCGGATGATCTGAACTACATTTTCCATCTGAATGAAAATGTGAAGTTCCACAATGGCCGTCAAATGACTGCCGAGGATGTCAAGTATTCCTTCGAGCGCATTCTGAACCCCGACACCGGCGCGTTGGGCAATTCCTCCAGCTACGCGGGCGATATCGACACCATCGAGGTTGTTGATGATTACACCATCAAGTTCACCCTGAAAAAGGTGAATGCGCCCTTCCTTTCCAACCTTTCTTCCTCTTATTGCTCCATCGTGGCGAAGGAAGTCGTGGAAGAAAACGGCGACCTGCTCCGTGCAGATGCCGGTACCGGTCCCTACACTTTGGGTGAATGGGTGCCTGACAACCATGTGACCGTCAATGCCTTTGCGGATCACTTCAGCGAAGAAAACAAGGCTACTTTTGATTCCATCGAATTCTATGTCATGACCGATGCTTCCGCTCGTTTGGCCGCGCTCCGCACCGAAAGCGTTGACCTGATTTATGCGGACACCTCCATGCTGGATTTGATTGCGAATGATGCCAACATTCAGACCATCTCCTATGAGTCTCGCAACTATGCCGGTATTTTCATGAATGTCACCCGCAAGCCCTTTGATGATGTCCGCGTGCGCCGCGCCATCAATTTAGCGCTTAATCGCGAAGAAATCATTGAGTTTGCTTACAACGGCACGGCCAGCATTTCCGGCTTCGTTCCCGCTTCTATGGGACACTGGGCTGTGGATGTGAACGAGAATGAATATTACACGCAGAACATCGAAAAGGCGAAGGAACTGCTGGCTGAGGCCGGTTATCCCAACGGCTTTGAATGCACCTTGACCGTCGGTCTGCTGGATTCTCTGCGCGATATGGGCGCGGTTGTGCAGCAGCAGCTTGAAGCCATCGGTATCAAGGTGGATGTCCAGAACAAGGAAAATGCACAGTATGTCGCCGATTGGAGCGCTCATGACTTTGACCTGATGGCTTGCCAGAACGGTGCGGGCGCTGATCCGAGCCGCGGCGTTGCCTTCTTCTTCTCCACCAACGGTTCTGCCAACATTCAGGGCTATTCCAATGCGCGTGTGGACGAGCTGTGCGAGCTTGGCTCAAGCACCTCCGATACCGCGACCCGCGAAGCATGTTATAAGGAAGCAATCAACATCATCTTAGATGAATGCGCCGTTGCCATCGTTGCCTGCCCCACCGAATACTATCTGGCCAATGTCGGCTTGAAGGGCTTTGCTCCCAACGCCTCCAAGGGCAACAGCTTTGCCGGTGTAACGCTGGAAAAGTAATCCCCATAATTCCGTTGGTTTGACACCGCAAGAGGCGGGCGCGGACTTTCCGTTGCGTCCGCCTCTGTTTCATAGGTATTGAATGCCTCCACTCCGGATTAGCCAAAGGAGTAAAGCGTTATGCGAGATTATATTATTCGCCGTCTGCTGATGCTCATCCCCGTTTTGATTGGCATCAGCATTTGCATTTTTGTGATTATGCAGCTCATTCCCGGAGATGTTGTGTCCGGCATTTTGGGCATTGAGGAAACGCCGGAGCTGCGAGCTATGTGGGAAAAAAAGTTAGGGCTGGATAAGCCGCTCATTGAACAATATTTCAGTTGGATTACGAATGCCTTAAAGGGTGACTTCGGCGAGTCGTTCCGAACAGGGGCAGCTGTCTTTCCGGAAATTATGAGCCGTTTCAAAATTTCCGCAGAGCTGGCAATTTTAGCCTGCATTATCGCGTGGATTATCGCGCTGCCACTGGGCATCATCTCGGCGCTCAAGCGAAACAGCATCATCGACAGAATTGTTCGCATTTTCGCCTTGCTGGGCGTTTCCGTGCCGAATTTCGCCTCAGCAACGCTTCTCATTTTGTTCTTATCCAAGACATTCAATTATTATTCGCCGGTCAAATATGTCGGTCTGTTTGAAAATTTCGGCACGAATATGGAGATTATGCTCCTGCCTGCCGCCATTTTGGGCGGTGTGATGGCCGGCTCGGTCATGCGCATGACGCGCTCTTCCATGCTGGAAGTCTTGCGGCAGGACTTTGTGAAGGCCGTCCGCGCCAAGGGTGCGCCGGAAAAGGTGACTATTTTCCGTCATGTTCTGCGGAACAGCTGCATCCCGATTGTAACCCTCGTCGGTATGCAAATCGGCGGTCTGATGGGTGGCACAGTCGTTATCGAGCAGATTTTTTCGATACCGGGGCTTGGGCAATATGTTTTAACGGGTATTTCGCAGCGCGATTATCCCGTGGTACAGGGCTGCGTCCTCTTCATTGCCTTTGTCTATGTCATCGTCAATCTGCTGGTTGATATTCTGTATACCTACATTGACCCGCGCATTTCGTACAGCTAAAAGGGAGGCGTTGCATAATGAAAAAGAAAAAGGTAAAACAGCGTGCGCTTCCCGGAAACGAAAGCGTACTGCGTCAGCTTTGGAAAGACCCGCTGGGGCGTGCCGGAATGATCGGCGTTTCCATCGTCATTATCATGGCCGTATTTGCACCGTGGATTGCCCAATATGATGTTGCCAAAATGAACGCTCGTGACAAGCTGACTGCGCCCTGCGCCAAATATTGGTTCGGGACGGATAACTTTGGCCGCGATGTGTTCAGCCGCATCGTATACGGCGCACGTGTATCATTGATTGTCGGCATCGTGGCCGTGGGCATTGCGGCAGGGTTTGGCTATCTGCTCGGCATGATTGCCGGCTTCTTTGAAGGCAAGGTGGAATCCATCATCCTGATGGTCATGGATGTCATTTTTGCCTTCCCGTCCATCCTGTTGGCGCTGTTTATCGTGTCTGCCTTGGGTACGAGCATCGTCAATACCATGATTGCCATCGGCATTGTCAACATACCCGTGTTTACGCGCACTGTGCGTGCGTCTGTAAAATCCGTCAAATCGATGGATTATATCTCCAATGCCCGTTCCATCGGTCTGCCGAAAATGCGAATTTTGTTTCGTCATGTAACGCCTAATGTGCTGGCACCGTTTACCGTTCAGGCGACGCTGGCTCTGTCCGGTGCTATTTTGACGGAGGCTTCCATGAGCTTTTTAGGGCTTGGCATTCAGCCACCGAATCCCTCTTGGGGCTCGATGCTGTCTGATGCGCGTAAATACATGGAGCGTGCACCGTGGCTGGTCATTTTCCCTGCGCTGTTCATCATTATGACGATTCTTTCGTTCAACATTCTGGGCGATGCACTGCGCGATGTGCTTGACCCCAAGCTCAAGCTGTGAGGAGGATGACGATGGAGAATTTGTTGGAAATTCGAAACCTCAAAATCGTCACCCCTCGCGGAAAAAACAAGGTGAAGCTGCTTGACCATGTGGATATGAATGTGAAAAAGAAGCAGTCGTTCGGCGTTGTGGGCGAATCCGGTTGCGGAAAGTCCATCACGGCGAGCGCCATCTTGGGGCTGCTTCCTTATCCCCTGACCGTCAGTGAGGGCAGTATTCGCTATGAAGCCAAAAGCGGCGAAAAGGAGCTGCTCAAACTCTCCAAGCAGGAAATGCGTATGATGCGCGGGCAGGAAATCTCCATGATTTTCCAAGAACCGATGACATCCCTTGACCCAATTTTCACCGTGGAAAAGCAGATGTATGAGGCGCTCACCTTCCATCATCCGAATCTCACCCATAAGGAAATGCGGGAGCGGTCGCTGGAAATGCTGCACAAGGTCAACATTCCGCGTCCTGAGCAGACGCTTCTCTCCTATCCGCATCAGCTCTCCGGCGGTCAGCTTCAGCGCATTATGATTGCCATCGCGTTGATGAACGACCCGCGCCTTTTGCTAGCCGATGAGCCGACCACCGCGCTGGATGTGACCATTCAGGCGCAGATTCTGAAGCTGATGAATGACTTAAAAGAGCAGAATGATACTTCCATCATCATGATTACGCATGACCTCGGTGTCATTGCGGAGACCTGCGAGGAAGTCGCCGTATTTTACGCGGGACAAATCGTTGAGCAGGCCAGCGTGGTCGAATTGTTTCATCAAACGGCACATCCGTACACCAATGGGCTGTTGCAAGCCGTCACATCTTTGGGCAGTGAAAACAGAAAGCTGTACACCATCCCAGGCATCGTGCCGCCGGGTGGCCAATGGAATGCGGGCTGCCGCTTTGCCGACCGCTGCAGCAAATGCATGGAAAAATGCACCAAGGCGATGCCGGCGCTCACCGAGGTGTCGCCCGGTCATACCTGCCGCTGCTTTCTGCACAGTGAGGAGGTGGAAGCATGAGCAACATTGAACAGGAAACCATTTTAAGCGTGCGCCATCTTCAGGTGTATTTTCCCGTTAAAAAAGGCGTGATGAAGCGCGTTGTCGGCCATGTTCATGCAGTGGAGGATGTCAGTTTTGACATTCGTCCGCATGAAGTGTTTGCTTTGGTCGGTGAATCCGGCTGCGGAAAATCCACGACCGGCAATGCCGTCCTCAGGCTCATCAACCCGACAGGCGGCGAGGTGTATTTCAAGGGACAGGAGCTTGGCAAGCTGTCCGATGAGGAACTTCGGCTCAAGCGCCGCGATATGCAGTTCATTTTTCAAAATCCGTATTCTTCCCTGAATCCGCGCATGAATGTCTGGCAGCTCTTGTCCGAGCCGCTCAAGCTGCATTTTGGCTTGAAGGGAACGGAGCTTCGGGAAAAAGTTGAGGAGATGCTGTGCAGTGTTGGTATGACCCCCGATCAGTTGGAGCGCTATCCGCACCAGTTTTCCGGCGGACAAAAGCAGCGCATTTCCATTGCGCGGGCGCTCATCACGCATCCGAGCTTTGTGGTGGCGGATGAGCCGGTTTCCGCGTTGGATGTGTCCATCCAGGCACAAATTTTGAATCTGATGATGGATTTGCAGCAGGAAATGGAGCTGTCGCTGATTTTTATTTCGCATGACTTGAATGTCGTGCGGCATATCAGCAATTCCGTCGGCGTGATGTACCTTGGCTCCATCATGGAGAAGGGCGAAACGGAGGAGGTTTACCGCCATCCGGCGCACCCGTATACGCAGGCGCTGCTGTCTGCCGTCCCTTCGCACGACCCCTTGAACAAAAGCCAGCACATTGTTTTGGAGGGCGATGTGCCGAATCCCGCCGCACCGCCTACCGGCTGCCCATTCCATACGCGTTGCCGCTTCTGCACGAAACAGTGCGAAGAAGTTAAGCCCGACTTTACGGAGGTCTCTCCGAATCACTTTGCAGCCTGCCATCATTTGAAGGAGGCATAAGAAAATAGAAGAAAAAAAGGCTCTGCCGTTGCCACGGACCGATAACGAAGCATTGAAAAACAAATCATCGTGGTGTGGCAAGGGCAGCAAGAGAAATACCGAGATTCGTATGTATAGATACGTCTCTCGGTATTTTTTATCCCTGTCGGCAGAATTGATTCACACGGGCTGCTGTTATCCCTATGTGTATGTAACCTGTGTATTCTGCAGGTTAATAACGATTTTCTTTCCGCTCGGAATAGTATTCCGGCACGGGCGGGATCTGATTGATGGCGTTCACGATCTCGTGCATGGTTTGGGGCAGCTTCAGCGGATTGATCTTCGGAAGGTCGCTGACCTCGATTTTATCCTTGCCGAGCAGGGTCTTGAGCGCCACATTGACCATGCGGATGTCGTACTGGCCCTGGAACAGCGGCGTGATGGGGCGGTCAAGGTGCAGCATCCGATAGACGGCGA
>CAVJHY010000034.1:0-15307 GCA_963649405.1 bacterium | reverse complement strand
AGTAAACCATCGATTTTTGCAATCGCATCTGACACAAAATTCACTATTTATCGCGTTGCCTCATTTGTGCGGTGCTGCCTTAGAAAAACCGCGCAGCTCGTGAATGAACTGCGCGGTCTCTTTTTATTTGTTCTTTAATGTGATTAAATGATATTGCGGCTCTGCGCCCAGACGGACGGGCAGGAAGGATGTGCCGATACCGTTTGAAACCAAAATATCCACATTCTTTTCGTGAAACCAGCCGCTTAAATAGCGGTTGCCGTAGTCACTGGAGGAACGGAGCGCCCTGCCGAACAGCGTGATCTGCCCGCCGTGCGTATGGCCGCACAGAAGAAGCGAAAAAAACGGGTCTTCAATATCCGGCCAAACATCCGGCGTGTGGGAAACCAAAACGGTGTAATTCGCACCTGTTGCAGCTGCCCGCGCCTTTTCCAAATCAGGGCTTCCGTTGTAATCATCGTCAATGCCCGCAAAGGCGAGGGTCTGCCCGTCCCGCTCGATTGTAACGGCATCATTGATGAGCGGCGTTACACCCGCTGCACGCATGGCTGCGGACAGCGTTTGTACATCGCCCTCACTTTCCGTTTTGTCGTGATTGCCGATGACACCATACACCCCATAACGGGCGTTGAGAACAGGCAGAATCTCAAAAAAATGGATGGAAGCGTCCGGCGTTTGCCCGTAATCCCCGCCGAAAATAATCATATCAGCATTGAGTGTATTGACCTTTTCGGCAAGCCGCTGCACGCGGTCAGCGTTAAAATATTCGCCGTAATGAATGTCCGACAAAAAGGCGATTTTGAAACCGTCGAACGCCTTGGGAACAAGCGGCGATTCGACCGTATCTTCTTTCAGAAAAAGCCGGTTGGCCAGCCACAAGGGATACAAAATAATGCAGGAAGCCGGCAAAAGCAAGAGCAGCTTCCCCAAAAGCGGCGTTTTTGTGTGCGTCTTGCGATTCTTTCGTTGGCGCATAAATGACCTCCCGCTTGCAAATTCTTATTGATTTTAGCATAGTTCACCTAAATTGGCAACTTGCCTAAATGTCCGTGCTCTGATAGAATAACAAGGATAAAAGGGGGCTTACAGAATGCGGGAATCAGAAATTGCGGAATTGATTGCATCTGCCTTCCAGGAGGCACGGGACACGACGGAGCATTGGTTTTCAGCGCCGAACGAAGAAACGCCGGATATGCGGGCATATTTTTTTGAATGCGCCAAAATCGGCACGAAAACGGACGATTTGAGGATGCTTTTTCAGCGCTTGCAGACGGTTGGTCAGGCGTATGAGCCACAATGCCCGCAGCACAGCGCCGTTTATTTATTAGGGCTTTTGAGCGCGGTGATGGCGCACGGCGAAGCGCGTGAAAATTTCCGTGCTCCTTTCAGCGTTTTTTCTCTTTTAGGGAGCGCGGCGCGTAAACCCACACACGACTATTTTGAGGCACTGACCGAAGAAAATGCCCGCACCATGGGCGACCAAATATATCTGCGCTATGGCTTGCAGGGTGTGCGCGGCGAAGCGTCCGGTTCGCTCAGTGTGCTGACGCTTCATTTCCTGCCCGCGTGGGAGGAAAATATCCGCAATGGCATGGATACATCCGAAGCAAGCGCACGCGCCTTTTTGTACCTTCTGTCGCTTGTAAAGGACACATCTGCCGTTTCCCTGCTCGGCATGGAGAAAACAGACGCGCTGTCCGAGCAGGCCAAGTCACTCAAAGATACCGCCTCCGCCGATGAAATCCGGCAATTCGGAAAAGAATTGCAAGCCCTCCGTTTCCCACTCAACGGGTATATATCCTTGCTGGCTTGCGGTTTTGCAATACAAAAGTTTTGCACGATTGCTTAATCTTTGCAGTGCCTTAATTTCGCCTACTTTCAGCCATTCATTCAAATTGATACACTCTTTACATCATGTTATAATAACTCCGGCGCATAGCTGAAAAAAGGCTTTTCCCAATGCGCACATCGGGGAGGATCAACATGGGGAAACTGATTGGTATTGACCTTGGTACGACAAATTCCTGCGTCGCCTTCATGGAAAACGGAGAGGCGATCGTTATTCCGAACGCCGAGGGCGGGCGCACAACGCCTTCCGTTGTGGCGTTCACCAAATCCGGTGAACGGCTCGTCGGGCAAGTGGCCAAGCGGCAGATGGTCACAAACGCCGCCCGCACCATTTCCTCCGTCAAGCGCGAAATGGGCACGGACTGGAAAAAGAACATTGACGGAAAGAGCTATACGCCGCAGGAAATTTCCGCCATGATTCTGCAGAAGCTCAAGAGCGATGCGGAAAGCTACATCGGCGAAAGCGTCACGGATGCCGTTATCACCGTGCCCGCCTATTTTACGGACGCGCAGCGGCAGGCCACCAAGGACGCGGGCCGCATTGCGGGTTTAAATGTCCAGCGCATCATCAATGAGCCGACTGCGGCAGCGCTGGCCTACGGCATTGACAAGGAATCGCCGCAAAAAATCATGGTCTATGACTTAGGCGGCGGTACATTCGATGTGTCCATTCTGGACATCAGTCAGGATGTCATTCAGGTGCTGGCAACCGCCGGAAACAACCATCTTGGTGGCGACGACTTTGACCAGTGCGTGACCAAATATTTGATTGAGGAATTTAAGCGGACAGAGCATATTGATTTAATCGGGGACGCGACTGCCATGCAGCGTGTGCGCGAGGCGGCGGAAAAGGCGAAGGTCGAGCTGTCCTCCTCCATGTCCGCGACCGTCAATCTGCCATTCCTCTGCCAAGGCGCAGACGGCCCCAAGCACATGGAATTGACCATCACCCGCGCCAAATTCAACGACTTGACGCGCCATCTGGTAGACGCGACCACAGAACCGGTCAAGCAAGCCATGCAGGATGCGGGGCTGACGGCGAACGAATTATCCAAAGTCCTGCTGGTGGGCGGCTCCAGCCGCATTCCCGCCGTGCAGGAGGCCGTCAAGCGCATGACGGGCAAAGAGCCGTTCAAGGGCATCAATCCGGACGAATGCGTGGCAATGGGCGCTTGCATTCAGGGCGGCGTGCTGGCCGGAACGGTCAAGAGTCTGCTGCTCATTGATGTCACGCCCCTGTCCTTGGGCATTGAAACCGTGGGCGATGTGTTCACCCGCATCATCGAGCGCAACACGGCGCTGCCCGTTCAGCGCAGTCAGGTGTTCACCACAGCGGCAAATTTCCAGACGACCGTGGAAGTGAATGTCCTGCAGGGCGAACGCGAAATCGCCTCTTACAATAAATCCCTTGGCAAGTTTAAGCTCACCGGTATTCGCCGCGCTCTGCGCGGTGTTCCGCAGATTGAAGTGACCTTCAGCATTGACGCGAACGGTATTGTCCATGTCACTGCCAAGGACTTGGGTACGAATCACGCGCAGGATATTGTGATCAGCGGCTCGTCCAATATGTCACAGGCGGAAATCGATCAGGCCATGCGCGATGCCGAACGCTTTGCCGAGGAAGACAAGCGCAAGAAGAAACATCAGACGCTCAAGAACAGTGCAGAATCCATGTTAGGGCAAGCCAAGCGCACACAGCGCAAGCTGAAGAGTCCCGACAAGGAAAAGCTGGACGATGCCATCCGCGAGCTGGAAGATGCCATCAAGCGCGATGACGACTACGCCATGAAGACGGCATCCGAAGCGCTGGAGGCGCTGCTGAACGCTGCCGGACAGTATGTCAACAATGATAATGACCAAAACGATGACGGCACATACGATGCGACACCCCATTCGTAATAAAAAGGGAGGAAACCAGTAGGTCATGTTCGGATATATTTCCGCTAACCTGTCCGCGCTTGATAAGCAAGCGCAGACGCGGTATCGGGCGTATTATTGCGGGCTTTGTCGGGCGCTGAAGGACAGGCACGGGCAGATTGGCCGCATGACCCTGAGCAATGACCTGACCTTCCTCTACATCCTGCTTTCCTCCCTCTATGAACCAAAGGAAACGGTTTCGGAAGCGCATTGCGCCCTGCATCCCGTCAAGCGCCGCACTTTCCTCAATAACGAATTTGCGGCATATGCGGCGGACATGAATCTGCTTTTGTCCTATTATAAAGCGCTGGACAACAAAAAGGACGAGCATGATCCTGCACAAGCCGCTGCTGAACAGCTCTTGCGCAAGCGCTATCGCCGTGTGCGGCGGCTTTACCCCGAAAAATGCGAGGTTGTCGGCGAGTGCATCGAACGCATCGGGGTCTTAGAGGATCAGAAAAGCACGGATGTGGACAGTTTGTGCAACCTGAGCGGGCGGATGCTTGGCGAGGCGTTCGTTTGCAGGGACGACCATTGGTCGCCCATCCTGCAGGAAATCGGCGCGGGGCTTGGACGCTTCGTCTACTTCATGGATGCCTATGAGGACTTTAACGGCGACAAACGCGCCCACAGGTTTAATCCTCTGACGGCGCTTCACGAGCAGCCGGACTATGAGTCGCTCTGTCAGCAAACCCTGACACTGCTCATTGCCGATGCAACCGAGGCATTTGAGCTGCTGCCGCTGGAAAAGGATGTTGACATTCTGCGCAATGTGCTGTACAGTGGCGTATGGGCGCGTTATGCGCGAATGCATCAAAAAAAGAAGGAGCAATCGGATGGTCAGTGATCCATTTCAGGTGTTGGGTGTGTCCCCGTCCGCCACGGAGGACGAAATTAAGGCTGCCTACCGCAAGCTGGCAAAGAAATATCATCCCGACCTGAACCCCGGCTCCACAACGGCGGAAGCCAAGATGAAGGAAATCAACGAGGCGTATTCCGAGGCCATGAAGATAAAGAAGGGCGGCTATACCGGCTCGTCCTCCTCCTATGGCCAAGGCAGCAGCTACGGCAGCTCGTCTTCCAATAATCAACAGCACTATGGTCAGCAGCAAGGCTACGGCGGCTCGTATGGGCAACAGGGAAGCTCGTATGGGCAGGATGATTGGAATCCCTTCGGGGATTGGTTTGGCGGCTTTGGCGGGTACGGCGGTTACGGGCGGCAAAACACGACCTACCGGCAGACGACAAACCACACCTATGACAATCCTGAATTACAGGCAGCGAGTGATTACATCAACACCGGACGCTTTCAGGAGGCTGTGAATCTGCTCAACCGCGTTTCCGGTCATGATGCCGCGTGGCACGCGCTGTATGCTCGCGCCAACATCGGGCTGGGCAATCGTGTTGCCGCGCTGAACAGCGCTCGGCAAGCCGTGCAGATGGAGCCGGACAATCTTGAATACCGCCAGCTCTTAAATCAAATCGACTCCACGGCGCAGAGCTATCAGCGCTCCGGCTCAAGCTACGGCTTTCCCGACGCGCTCTGTTCCAACCCCTGCCTCACCTGCATCGCAGCCAATGTGCTGTGCAACTGCTGCATTGGAAGAGGATTTTACTGCTGCTAATATCGATGTATCAATCTAAAGGAGATTATCACAATGTCATTCTGGCAAAAAATCAAGGATTCACTCACGAAATTCATGTATGGCCGCTACGGGCAGGATAATTTAGGCAATTTCCTGTTCATTGTGGCGCTGGTGCTGATTATCCTCAATCTGTTCATCGGCTCGATGGTTCTGTCGCTGATTTCTTGGGCGCTGTATATCTGGATGGTTTTCCGTATGTTCTCGAAAGACCGTGAAAAGCGCATGGCGGAAAATCAGAAGTACATTGCGTTGACCGGCGACTGGAAGAAAAAATTCAATCAGTTCCGCGTCCGCTTTAAGAATCGCAAGGAATACAAATACTTCAAATGCCCCAAGTGCCATGCCCTGCTCCGCCTAACCCGCGGCTGCGGCGAAGTGACCGTCACCTGCGGACGCTGCCATCATGAGTTCAAACAAAAAGCATAAAGGATTTTTTGTGGGGGAACCATTCTTTGTACGCCAAAGAATGGTTCCCCCACACCCATTCCAAGAAGGCGTATAGGAATATCATGATTGACGAATAATTATATCATCTGCATTTCATTGAAAAAAATTCGTCAATAACTGTAATGACTAAAAAAGACGGCATTCAGCCGTCTTTTTAATTACAATGATGATTATTTACCCACAGCGATTCTCGTCAGCGCCCTGCGCAGTTTGGCTTCCGCGATGGCGAATTGTGCGTCCTCATGGGAGAGATTTTTCAGGCTTTCCTCGGCAGCAACGCGGGCGCGCTCTGCGCGGGGAACATCGATTTCGTCCTCCCACTCAAAGGTAGTCGCCATGACGCGCACCTCACCGCCGGACACACTGACCATGCCGCCGCTGCACGCCGCAGCGCGGGAATGACCTTCCGCATCCGTCACGCGGGCTTCGCCCGTGCCAAGCGGCGCAGCATAGTCGATATGACGCGCTAAAATACAGGCATCGCCCTCTGTCGTGCGGACGATGACCCTTTCCGCCTGTCCGTCAAACGCCATACTGTCCGGCGTGACAATCTGCAAATGAAACGTTGCCATGCTCATTCACCCTTTTTGGCCTTGGCGACGGCTTCGTCAATCGTGCCGACGAACAGGAAGGCGCTCTCCGGCAGGTCATCATGCTTGCCTTCGATGATTTCCTTAAAGCCGCGAATGGTTTCTTTCAGCGGGACATACTTGCCTTCCATGCCGGTGAACTGCTCGGCCACGGAGAACGGCTGGCTCAGGAAGCGCTGCACCTTGCGGGCGCGAGCCACAATCAGCTTGTCCTCATCGCTCAATTCGTCCATGCCCATGATGGCGATGATGTCCTGCAATTCCTTATAGCGCTGCAGGATGCTCTGCACCTGACGGGCGACCTCGTAGTGCTCGTTGCCGACGACTTCAGGGCTTAAAATGCGGCTGGTGGATTCCAGCGGGTCAACGGCGGGATAAATGCCCAAGGAGGAAATGCTGCGGCTCAGAACGGTCGTTGCATCCAAGTGGGCAAAGGTCGTGGCAGGAGCAGGGTCCGTCAAGTCATCCGCAGGGACGTAAACGGCCTGCACAGACGTGATAGAGCCTTTCTTCGTGGATGTAATGCGCTCCTGCAAAGCGCCCATTTCGGTGGCCAAAGTCGGCTGATAGCCAACGGCGCTCGGCATACGACCAAGCAGAGCGGACACCTCAGAGCCTGCCTGCGTGAAGCGGAAAATGTTGTCAATGAACAGAAGCACATCCTGATTCTCACGGTCGCGGAAATATTCCGCCATCGTCAGAGCGGATAGACCGACGCGCATACGCGCTCCCGGCGGCTCGTTCATCTGACCGTAGACCAAAGCGGTCTTAGACAGGACGCCGCTCTCCTTCATTTCGTTATACAGGTCGTTGCCCTCGCGGGTACGCTCGCCGACACCGGCGAATACAGATAGACCGCCGTGCTGCTTGGCGATGTTATGAATAAGTTCCATAATCAGAACGGTCTTGCCGACACCGGCACCGCCGAACAGACCAATCTTGCCGCCCTTAGCATACGGGGCAATCAGGTCAACAACCTTGATGCCTGTTTCCAGAATCTCGGTCAAAGTTTCCTGATCCTCATAGCTCGGCGGGTCGCGGTGAATCGGCCAGCGTTCTGCCGTTTCGGGATTCGGCTTTTCATCAATGGCATCACCTAGCAGATTGAAGATGCGACCAAGGCATTCCTTGCCGACGGGGACGGCGATGGGGCTGCCAGTATCCACGGCCTCCAGCCCGCGCACCATGCCGTCTGTCGCGTTCATGGACACGCAGCGGACGACATTATCGCCCACGTGCTGCGCCACTTCAGCGACGATTTTTTTATCGCCGTTTTGAATTTCAATGGCGGAAAGCAGCTCAGGCAGATGACCGTCCTCAAACCGGATATCCAGCACGGGGCCGATGACCTGAACGACCTTGCCCTTGTTTTGTTCGCTCACATTTGCTCCTTTCCCGATGCTTTACTCCTCTGCACCGGCCACGATTTCCGTGATTTCTTGGGTAATCGCACCCTGACGGGCACGGTTATATTTGAGTCGCAAATCCGAAATCATCGCATCTGCGTTCTTGGTGGCGGAATCCATCGCATTGCGGCGAGCTGCCACCTCGCTGGCGTAAGAATCGCACACCGCGCTGTACAGACGACCCGCCAGAAAATCCGGCATGACCTTTTTGAGCAGCTCAGCGGCCTCCGGCTCATACACCGTGGACGAGGCAATTTCCGCTTCCTTTTGCTCAGACCTTTTAATGGGCAGAAGCTGCTCCAAAGCAACTTCCTGCGTCATCATGGATTTGAAAGAGGTGCAGACCAGCCACAGCTCGTCAAACTTCTCCGCCTGATAGCCGTCCATCAGCATGGCGGCCAGCTTATAGCACTTGCCGACGGAAAGCCCTTCCACATGGGCGTATTCTTCCGACAAAAGCTCCGCGCCCAAGCGATGATATTTTTCGATGCTCTTTCTTCCGAGCGGCAGGACGCAATACGGAATATCGCCCGTGTGCGCCTGCACCGCCTTAAACACATTGTTGTTATAGCCGCCCGCCAGTCCGCGTTCACCGGCGATGATGACATAGCACCTACGCTTGACGGGACGCGCCGATGCAAACGGCACGGTCTTATCCCCACAGTGCATCACGGCTGCTGTCATGGCATCCATGGAAATAGCCGCATAGGGCTTGCTCTTTTCCATGCGCTCCTTCACACGGCGGAGCTTGGAGGTCGCCACAAGCTGCATGGCCTTGGTGATCTGCATGGTGCTTTCCACGCTTCTTATGCGCAGCTTAATGTCCTTCATGGACGCGCCGGCCACAGTCACCCCTCCTTACTGCTTCGCTTTGATAAAGTCCTTCGTGTAGGCTTCGAGCGCCGCCTTTAATTCGGCTTCGGTGTCCTTGCTCAGCTCGCCTGTTTTGCGGATGGCATCCAGCACTGACATATGCTGCGCCGCCATACGCTCATACAGCCCTTCTTCGTATTCAGGCACATCGCGCACTTCGATTTCCTTTAAGAAGTCATGCGTGACAGCATAGAAAATGCACACCTGATTTTCCACGGCGATGGGGTGGCTGTGATTCTGCTTGAGGACGGCGACAATGCGCTCGCCCTGTGCCAGACGCGCCTTGGTATCGGCATCCAAGTCAGAGCCGAACTGGGCAAAGCCCTGCAGCTCGCGGTACTGGCTGTACAGCAGCTTCAAGCTGCCCGCAACCTTCTTCATCGCCTTAATCTGTGCGTTACCACCGACACGGCTGACGGAAATACCGGGGTTAACAGCCGGCATAATGCCCGCATGGAACATTTCCGTTTCCAAGAAAATCTGACCGTCGGTGATGGAAATCACGTTGGTCGGGATGTACGCGGAAACATCGCCCGCCTGCGTTTCGATGATGGGCAGCGCCGTGATGGAGCCGCCGCCATGCGCAGGGTCAACACGAGCCGCACGCTCCAGCAGACGGCTGTGCAGATAGAAAACATCGCCCGGATAAGCCTCGCGTCCGGGGGGACGGCGAATCAGCAACGACAGGGCGCGGTACGCCACGGCGTGCTTGGATAGGTCATCGTAGACAACCAGAACATCCTTGCCCTGATCCATGAAATATTCAGCCATCGCGCAGCCGGAATACGGGGCGATGTACTGAAGCGGGGACAGGTCGGACGCTGTTGCGCTGACAACGATGGTATAATCCATCGCGCCCGCGGCGGACAGGGTGTCAACCAACTGCGCAACGGTGGAGCATTTCTGACCGATGGCAACATAAATGCAGATAACATCCTTGCCCTTCTGGTTGATGATGGTGTCCAGCGCAATGACCGTTTTACCGGTCTGACGGTCGCCGATAATCAGCTCACGCTGACCACGACCAATGGGAATCATGCTGTCAATGGCCTTGATGCCCGTCTGCAGCGGCACGGAAACGCTTTTTCTTTCGATGATGCCGGGGGCATTGCGCTCGATGGGACGATATTCCTTGGAATCAATCGTGCCGCGACCGTCCACCGGCTGACCCAAAGCATTGACCACGCGGCCAATCAGCGCCTCGCCGACCGGCACGGAAACAACGCGCCCCGTGCGCTCCACGGTGTCGCCCTCACGGATGCCCTCATCGCTGCCCAACATAACGATGGCCACGGAGTTCTCCTCAAGGTTTAACGCCATGCCGTACTCACCGTTCTTGAAACGCACCAGCTCGTTGGCCATGCAATGCTCCAAGCCGCTGGCGCGGGCAATGCCATCTCCGATCATCAGAATCGTGCCCGTATCGCTCTGGCTGATTTTGTTCTCATAATGTTTAATCTGCTCTTTAATGAGCTTGGAAATTTCTTCTGGTTTTAACTGCATCGTATCACCGCTTTCAGTCTATCCGGCCGTTTGGCCGTCAAAAACGCAGATATTTCATTCATCCCCCGTCATCGAGCGGTGAATGGCCTCCAAACGGTGGCGCACGGTGTTGTCATACCGCTTGCCGTCCATTTCCAAGATAACGCCGCCCATCACGGCAGGGTCAATCTGCTCGGACAGAACGACCGTTTTCCCTGTCATTTTGCGGAGTTTTTCAAGGAGCTGCTCACGCTGTGTGTTATCCAGCGCCGTGCTCGTTGTCACCCGTGCCTCTAAGACGCTATGGTCACGGTTGAAATTTTCTCTGAACGCCTGTTCGCAACCTTCCAGCTCATGAAGCGCGGAGCGCTCCACGAGAATTTTAAGAAAATTCAGCACATAGGGGTGAACTTCGCCGCGTAGGGCGCTGTCCAAAATGGAGAGCCGCTCCGCCTTGGGCAGGGACATATTGGACAGAAGCCGAATAAAATCCGGCTGTTCTTTGAAAATTCCTTTCAGCGTTTTCAGCTCGTCCAGCACCTCTGCCTCGATTTTTTCTTCAGCGCACAGGGCATACAGACCGTCGCCGTATTCTCTGCTCAGCTCCGTCACGGCTGTTCACCCACGTTCCTGATGAATTCATCCACAAGAGCCTTATGGTCGCTTTCCTTGATTTCACGCTCCACGACCTTGGACGCAATGCTGACGGCAATATCGGAAATTTCTCCGCGCACATCCTGAAGCATCTGCTTCTTTTCCTGCTCGATTTCCTCTTCTGCCTTCTGCTTCATATGGCTGACCTGACTGCTGGCCTCGGCAAGCATACTGTCGCTCTTGCGTTGCGCCGTCATAACGGCATTGCGAACAAGACCGTCCGCTTCCTCACGGGCGGTTGCCAGCCTGCTCTCGTATTCCTGCTTCATGTCAGCAGCGGTATTGCGGCTTGCGTCGGCTTCCTCATAGATTTTCTTGACCTGTGCCTCGCGCTCGGACACGACCTTCTGCACGGGCTTGAACAGGAACTTCTTGAGGATGACCAGCATGATGAGCAGATTGGCAAGCGAAATTAGAATCTGCCAAATGTTGACAGAAATGATGTCAAGTGTCTGCATGGAATCTGCCTTTCTATGAATGCCTTCAAGAATCTGCCTAACCGATTATAAGCCAGCGCCCCAAGTGGTGACTGCTTCCTTGAGCAGGTTGATGAACATACCGGGCGCAACGAAAATCAACAGAATGCCGATGACCAAGCCGTACAGACCGGTGGTTTCAGCGATAGCATCGCCCATGATGAGGGTAGAAGTGATGGCACCCTTGGCCTCCGGCTGACGACCGATGGCTTCGCAAGCCTTGGCAGCGGCGTTACCTTCGCCGATACCGGGGCCGATGCCGGCGATCAGGGCGAGACCGGCACCGATGGCGCAGCCTGCGAGAATGATTCCGATAGCGAGTTGTAGCATGGTAAGAGCCTCCTTAAAATAATTCAATTGAAGTAATTTTGGCAGCACCGCACGAATGAGGCAGGACGATCAGCAATGGATTTTGCGTCAGATGCAATCGGAGAAATCGAAGACTTACTCGAAGCGTAAGTCGAGATTTCGAAGAGCCGCAGATGGCGTAAAAGGTATGCTCAACGCCCACCAAATTTGGGCGAGGATGCCTTTATGCAGTATGCAAAGCCTTTTTCGCATTACGCTTTGCCTTACGCCGCTCGTAGTCTTCCTCCGGGAAGCCGGTTTGAATGTAAATCATGGTCAGCATGGCGAAGATGAATGCCTGCATACAGCCGCTGAAAATGTCCAGATACAAGGACAAAATCGCGGGCAGACCGATTTGAAGGAACGGGAACTGACCCAGCACGCCGGGCAGCCAGCCCAGCAGCAGCTTGGACAAGCTCTGCAGCGCCGCTGCCACCAAAGTCGAAATAACCACGCCGGACAGCACATTGCCGTAATGACGGAATGACATGGACACGGGGGTTGCAATTTCGCCGATGATGTTAAACGGACCAAAGACAAACAGCGGCTCGAAGAAGCCCTTGACATAGGGCAAAATGCCGCCCTTGAGCTTGTAATGCGTAATCAGAATGAACACGAGAATTGCCCAGCCGCCGACGATGTTCAAATCCGAAGTCGGCGGATACAAGCCCACCAGACTAGACAGGCTGGAGAAGGCGGACAGCCCCATGATGGCCGCGACAAAGGGCGCATAGCCCATGAAGCGCTCCCCCATGTTATCCAGCACCAAAGCATTGACCTTTTCCACAATCCATTCCGCGACAATCTGCCGCTTGGAATGCGGGACGACGGTCAATCCATGCGTCAGATACAGGCACAGCCCCAGCATGGAAATCATCACCGCAGCGGTATTCACCTGAGAGGCACTGATGGGCAAATCCATGATCGGCATTTTAATGGTAAAATACACCTGTGCGCCGGTAATGGAGATGCCGTCCGAGGCGGGCGTTGTCAGCACTTTCAGCGTCATGGCCAGCAAAAAGGGGAGGACAATCATCACAATCAGCAGGATGTCCACCACCTTTGCGCGAGTTTTTTCGTTCACTTCGGGTTAGCCTCCTTCTTGCGGTTCATCAAGAAGCCTTCAATAGAAATGACAATGCGGGGAAACAGAAGCGGAATGACGGTCGCCCAGATGTTAAAGCAAGGAAGGACAGCGCCTAAAAGACAGATGATAAACAGCATCAGCATCCGATATGTGTAGGAAAACTGCGAACGCTTCTTGGCTGCTTTGCCTTCCGGTGTCAGCTCCTTCTTTTTTTCGTCCGCTTCCTCCGCGTTTTCATCCTCCGGCGCGAGCTGTACGCCCGCCATTGATTCCGCATTGATTTGAATGGTCAGCGCCATCAGGAAAAAATTCAGCACCGCCGAGCTGAAGCCAAGCAGAGCGCCCAGCACCACGGTATAATCCAGACGGGCGATCAGCAAAAAAATAAACAGCATCACGGCGGTCATTCCGGCCACGCCGACTGCTATCTTCTTCGTTTCCGTCCGAACCACGGGCTGAACCTTCATCCTCCACCGCCTTCTGCGCTTCGCCGGAACGAATAAAATGGGCTGCTACTCCATTTTCCGCGAATCCGCCAACTTTTCGCAAATACCATTATACCGATTTTCCAATCTTTGTCAACCCCAAAATATGTTATTTTTGGCTTTTATTATATTTTTTTATCCATCCTGCAGGTATCGATACATGGAGGACACTTTTGTACTTGGAATCCATCAAAAAACCGCCTCCTTCCGCAAAGCGCGGGGCGAGACGGCTTGTTTTTCATTAGATTCTATATTACTTCGTACCGAACAGGCGGTCACCGGCATCACCAAGGCCGGGGACGATGTAGCCATGCTCGTTCAGCTTTTCATCCAGCGCGGCGACATAAATGTCCACATCGGGATGTTCCTTCTGAACACGGGCAATGCCTTCGGGCGCGGCAATCAGATTGACCAGACGGATGTTGTAGCAGCCGCGCTGCTTGATGAAGCTGATGGCCGCCGAAGCACTGCCGCCAGTCGCCAGCATGGGGTCAAGCACGAATAGCTCACGATGCTCGGCATCGGCCGGCAGCTTGCAGTAGTATTCAACAGGTTCCAAGGTCTTGGGGTCGCGGTACAGACCGATGTGACCAACCTTGGCGTTGGGAATCAGGCTCATAATGCCGTCCACCATGCCCAAGCCGGCGCGGAGGATGGGGATGATGCCGATGGGCTTGCAAGCCAGCATCTTGGTCGTTGTCGTGCAGATGGGGGTCTGAACGCTCACCTCTGCGGTGGGCAGATCGCGAGTCACTTCATACACCATCAGCATGGCGATTTCGGAGAGCAGCTCACGGAATTCCTTGCAGCCGGTATTGGTGTCGCGCATAATGCTCAGCTTGTGCTGAATCAGCGGATGGTCGAAAATGTGCACCTTGCTCATGTGTCGGTTCCTTCCTTTCAATTGATCGATCCTGTCGTCATTTATTGCAGTGGAAGAGTTACCCGAGCAGTAATTGTAGCATATGTCCAGTATGATTTCAAGAGAAAAACTTCAAAAAGTATTGAAGATCGATAAAATTTGCAAAATCACCTTGCTGATGGTATAATATTCTTGCTTGCACTGCAAGCACACAATTTTATACACCGCCTATGAAGAGTGCGCGAGAGACAAGCTTGATGACCGCACGACAACCTGCCAAATACGGTAAGGTGCCAATGCTTGACCGATAGGAATGATATAGAGCAGTCCTGTCGGAACGATGGGACTGTTTTTCTTCGCTCTTCATTGGCAAGTTGAAAAGGAGCGAAGAAAATGAATCAACAAACGCCGCGATTCCCGATTTTCCATGTGCCGCATGACGGCTGCAATTTTCCCGATGAGCTGCTCTGCTCCGTCTGCATTCCGATGGAGGCTTTTATGGCCTTCCATGAAAAAATGCGGGATGTGGATGTGCGGAAAATGGTGCCGAAGCCCTATTCTGCGCAATGCTTTGAAGTCAGCCGTCTGCTCTGCGATGTGGAGCGCTTCATCGGTCCAACGGAAATCATGGAGCAATACGGCATGGGCTTTTGCTATGAGCGAGCCTATGACGGCACGAAAATAAAGCATATCACCGAGGAACTATTGGCGGCGACAAGGCGCTATTATGACCGTCATCATCGCCAAATGATGCTTCTTTGTGAGGAGCATCCGCGTGTCCTGTTCTTCGATTTGCACAGCTATTCGGATGAAATCATTCCCCCATACGCACTTCGTTCAGGCATGGCCACGCCTGATTTGTGCATCGGAACAGATGCGCATTTTACGCCGCCCGCGCTCACGAAAATTGTCCGGCATTGCTTCTCAAAGGCCGGCTTTACCACAGCAGAAAATTTTCCTTATGAGGGCTTGTATGTGCCGGAAAATATTCTATTCGGGCAATGCCCCTGTGACTTTGCCGGCATCATGCTGCAATTGAATCGCCGTTCTTATTGTGATGCAGCAGGACACCCACAGCCTGAGCGTATCGCCATCATTCAGGAAACAAACCTTAATATTTTAATTGAAAGTAAGAAACTAAATATTTAAGGTAACACCGCACAAATGAGGCAGCGCGATAAATAGT
>CAVJHY010000033.1:0-15415 GCA_963649405.1 bacterium | reverse complement strand
TCGACGAGGCAATCTATAACGGCATGATGTTACAACCCTTCCACTATACCTCATGGAGGAAAGTACATAAAGACCTTTCTGCCATCAAAGTCAGCGATCTGGTGCTGACCCCCAATATCAATATGAGAGCCATCCAACATTTCTACGATGCGATCCGCAAGGCGTTTTTCAAGTCAGGGGAATACAACTGGAGATGGTACAAGTTCCGAAACCGAGGCGAGTATATCGCCTATCTTAAGAGGCACCGGGAGGTAAAATAAATGACCAGAACAGAAAAAGAAAATCTCGTTCCTGTTTGGGAGCGCATTACCATTAGCCTTGAAGAAGCTGCCGCATATAGCGGTATCGGCGTGAGGAAGCTGCGGGATATGACCGATAAGCCCGAATGCAACTATGTTATCTGGGTTGGAATCCGAAGAATGATCAAGCGGAAAAAGTTCGATGAATACCTTGAGTCGGCCTATTCTGTATATCTAAAAAATCAAGACGGTCAATTCGTAGGAGAAATTGCCTATCACTACGATGACGAAATACAACATGAGATAGCCAATGTCATTATCTATTCAAAATACAGAAAAAACGGCTATGGGAGTGAGGCATTGGATTTGCTGTGTTCTATGGCAAAAAATAACGGTGTTTCACTTCTTTATGATGATATGGCCATTGACAACCCGGCGATCACCCTTTTCCTGAAACACGGTTTTGCGGAAGACTCCCGAACAGAAGAAAAAATAATTCTCAAGAAGAAACTGTAATATAAATTTCAATTTGTCAGCACGTCCTTTGAGAGAAGAGAAATCCTTTTTTTCAAAGGGCTTTTTCTATTATTTGCAATCTAAAAATCAGCCCGACAGATTTTCCTGCCGGGCTGGTGATGTGGGGTAATGTTTATTATTTGCTATACTTCGGGCGGGCGGTATAGTGGGTGTGGAGCAGCTCATGCGCCTTATGGCTATTGGGCTGACCCAAGAACTCCGCGTACAGCTTCTTAACTTCGGGGTTTTCGTGGCTCTTGCGGATGGCCTTGCCCTCATCCTCGCGATACAGGGCGGCAGCGCGCAGGACACGCGGGTCGCACTCCATCTTCTTGACGGAGGAAACAATCGGCTGACCGCCGCCGGTCACGCAGCCGCCGGGGCAGCCCATAACTTCGATGAAGGTGTACTGCTTTTCGCCATTCTTAACGGCATCCAGCAGCTTGGCGGCATTGCCCGTGCCGTGTGCCACAGCGACATTCACAGTCAGGTCGCCCACCTGAACGGAGGCTTCCTTCACGCCCTCAATGCCGCGGACAGCAGTAAATTCAACCTTCTCCAGCGTTTTTCCGGTGATGGTCTCATACGCGGTGCGGAGCGCCGCTTCCATCACGCCGCCGGTCGCGCCGAAGATGACACCGGCGCCCGTGCTTTCGCCGAGCAGGTCGTCAAAGTCCTCATCCGGCAGAGCGCGGAAATCAATGCCCGCCTGCTTAATCATGTGTGCCAGCTCGCGGGTGGTGATGACCGCGTCCACATCGGGATAGCCCGTTCCGGCCAGCTCCTCGCGCTTCGCCTCGAACTTCTTGGCGGTGCAGGGCATGACAGACACGACACGGATGTCTTCGGGGTCAATGTTCGCCTTCTGCGCATAGTAGCTCTTGACGATGGCACCCATCATCTCGTGCGGGCTCTTGCAGGAGGACAGATTCGGGATAAAATCGGGATAATAGGTCTCGCAGAACTTAATCCAGCCGGGGGAGCAGGAAGTAATCATCGGCAGAACGCCGCCATCCTTGATGCGGCCAATCAGCTCGGTGGCCTCTTCCATGATGGTGAGGTCAGCGGCAAAGTCCGTATCGAAGACCTTGGCAAAGCCCAGACGACGCAGGGCGGCGACCATCTTGCTGGTCACGCCCGTACCTATTTCATAGCCAAATTCCTCGCCCAAAGCGGCGCGGACGGCAGGCGCGGGCTGCACGACCACATGCTTAGAGCTGTCGCCCAGCATCTGCCACACGACATCTGTGCTGTCCTTTTCATGGAGCGCACCGACGGGGCAGGCGGTGATGCACTGGCCGCAGTTGATGCAACCTGTCTCCGCCAGCTTCATGTTCCAAGCCGGCTCGATGGCCGTGCTGAAGCCGCGATTGACAGCGCCGATTACGCCCACATTCTGCACCTTTGCGCAGGTCGCCACGCAGCGGCGGCACAGGATGCACTTGTTGTTATCACGCACGATGGACGGCGAAGCGTCATCGATGCTGTAATGAATCTGCTTTCCGGCAAAGCGGTTGCCGTTCTCCACGCCCAAGTCACGGCAGAGCTTCTGCAGCTCACAGTTCTGGTTGCGGACGCAGGACAGGCACTTCTGGTCGTGAGCGCTCAAAACAAGCTCCAGCAGGGTCTTCCTGTATTCACGCAGGGCGGGGGTGTTGGTCTTCACATTCATGCCGTTGGTTGCGGGCAGCACACAGGCCGCCTGCAGCGAACGAGCGCCGGTATCCACCACGCACATACGGCAAGCGCCGATGGCGTTAACATCTTTCAAATAGCACAGGGTCGGAATATTGATTCCGGCCTGCTTTGCAGCCTCTAAAACGGTCGTTCCGGCAGGAACCTCCACCTTGACGCCGTCAATCGTAAGGGCGATCATCTGTTCCATATCACAATATCCTCCTTCGCGATTACTTCTTGATGATGGCGCCAAAGCGGCACTTCTCCATGCACGCGCCGCACTTCAGGCACTTGGCGGGATCAATGACATGCTGCTCCTTGACCGTGCCGGAAATGGCACCGGCCGGGCAAACGCGGGCGCAAGCGGTGCAGCCGCGGCACTTATCGGTAATCACATACTGAAGCAGCGCTTGGCAATGATGCGCGGGGCAACGCTTTTCCTTAATGTGGGCTTCGTATTCATCGCGGAAGTAATGCAGCGTTGACAAAACGGGGTTAGGAGCGGTCTGACCCAAGCCGCACAGTGCGGTGGCCTTGATGGTCTTGGCGAGCAGCTCCAGCTTTTCGATGTCGCCTTCCTCGCCCTTGCCCGCAACGATGCGGTTGAGGATTTCGAGCATACGGCGCGTACCGATGCGGCAGGGAGCGCATTTGCCGCAGCTTTCATCGACGGTGAAGTCGAGGAAGAAGCGGGCAATATCAACCATGCAGTTGTCCTCGTCCATGACGATCATGCCGCCGGAGCCCATCATGGAGCCGGCTGCGATGAGGTTGTCATAGTCAACGGGGGTATCCAGCAGATTGGCAGGTAAGCAGCCGCCGGACGGACCGCCGGTCTGCACGGCCTTGAACGCCTTGCCGTTCGGGATGCCGCCGCCAATGTCATAAATGATGGTGCGAAGCGGTGTGCCCATCGGGACTTCAACCAGACCCGTGTTGTTAATCTTGCCGCCCAGCGCGAACACCTTCGTGCCCTTGGACTTTTCCGTGCCGATACCGGCAAACCAATCCGCGCCCTTCAGGATAATCTGCGGGACATTGGCATAGGTTTCCACATTGTTCAGCATGGTGGGCTTGGCAAACAGACCCTTGACAGCGGGGAACGGAGGACGGGGTGTCGGCTCGCCGCGCTTGCCCTCGATGGAACGCATGAGCGCGGTTTCCTCGCCGCAGACGAACGCACCCGCGCCAAGACGGATGTGAATATCAAAATCAAAGCCGCTTTCAAAGATATTTTTGCCCAGCAGACCGTATTCACGAGACTGCTTGATGGCCACCTGCAGGCGCTTGACGGCGATGGGGTATTCGGCGCGGACATAGATATAGCCCTCGGAAGCGCCGATGGCATAGCCGGCAATGGTCATGGCTTCCAGCACGCTGTGCGGGTCGCCTTCCAAAATGGAGCGATCCATGAACGCGCCGGGATCGCCCTCATCAGCGTTGCAGGCAACATACTTCTGAACGCCCGTTTTTCCGTCGCCATAAGCGAACTTCCACTTAAGACCTGTCGGGAAGCCGCCGCCGCCGCGCCCGCGCAGACCGGATTTCAAGACCTCTTCAATGACCTCTTCGCGGGTCATGGTGGTCAAAGCCTTTTCCAAAGCGCGGTAGCCGTCAAAGGCGATGTATTCATCGATGTTTTCAGGGTCAATCACGCCGCAGTTGCGCAGCGCAAGACGCATCTGATGACGATAGAAGTTGATGTCCTGCAGAGACTTGGTCGTGCTTTGCTCATGGGTCGCATGATCCATGTAGACCAAATGCTGGACTTTACGTCCCTTCAGCAGATGCTCGGACACGATTTCGTCCACATCGTCCACCTTCACGCGGCTGTAGAATGTGCCGTCGGGATAGACGATGACGACAGGACCAGCCTCGCACAGACCAAAGCAGCCCGTGCGGATGACCTTGACTTCTTTTTCAAGATGGTTTTCCTTGATTTTTTCCTCAAAGCGCTCAATCAGCTTCGCAGAGCCGGACGAAGAGCATCCGGTGCCGCCGCAGACCAGCACATGTGCGCGGTAAATTTCCATAGGGGTCATTCCTCCTAACGGATATTAGTCCTGACTGATGAAAAAACTTCTGATTTACAAGAAATTGATGTACAAACGAAAGTCTGCTTTAACTGGCTTTCGCTTGACAAACTGATTTATTCTTCAACGGCACCAATAGTGTATTCCTGAACGGGGCGACCATTGACGATATGCTCCGCCACGACGCGCCCGACCTTTTCGGGAGTCATGTGGACATAAGTGACCTTATCTTGGCCGGGGACATAAACATCCACCATCGGCTCAAGACGGCACATACCAATGCAGCCGGTCTGGGACACGGTCACATGATTGAGATGGCGGCGCTCCACTTCATCCATGAAGGCCAGCATGACGGGACGAGCGCCCGCGGCGATGCCGCAGGTGGCCATACCGACAACAACACGAATCACTTCGCTCTTGTCTTCGCGGCGAAGGTTGATTCTTTCCAAGGTCTGCTTGCGGATGGCTTCGAGTTCGGCGATGGATTTCATCGGATAATTCCTCCCAATATCGGTTCGATTTCCTCTTGAATGGATTCCTGCATCCAGCGGATAACCTCCGGCTCGCTCAAAGGCACGCCCTGAAGCGGTGCCCGCACCTCCTCGGTTGAGAAGGTCATTTGCCCGTTTTCGGAGATACAGGTGAGCGAAAATTCCGGCGTTTCGGGGTTGGCCAGCACCAAGGTCGCTATCGTTCCCGGCAAATCGCCAATGGGCAGACAGTCAATCGAGGCAGTGTTGAACACGGCGCTGATGGTCGTACCCATCTCCACCTTGCTCTCAATCGACACATCGCCGCCGGTCAGCCTTGCGTTTTGCTGAAGTAGCGGGATGCCTAAGCCCACCTTGCGAGTGGTGCGAGTGGTGGCAAAGGGGCTGCGGACACGCGCTAAAAGCTCCTCGCTCATGCCCTTACCGTCATCCTTCACTGTCATGGTAAGCAACCCATTTTTCAGCGTAAAAATAATATCAATGTGCTTGGCACCTGCGGTGACGCTGTTCTGAACGATGTCTAACAGATGCAGGGAAATGTCACGCATGGCTTATGCCTCGGTGCGATATTTCGCCAAAATGCCCGGAATCAGGTCAGGCGTGAGACGACCATAAACCTCCTCGTTGATGGTCATAACAGGTGCTAAGCCGCAAGCACCTAAGCAACGGGTGGCCTGCAGGGTAAAGCGTCCGTCCGGCGTGGTGCCGCCAACGGGAATCTTTAATTCCTCCGCCAGCTTGTCCAGCACCTTCTGGCTGCCCTTGACATAGCACGCCGTGCCTAAGCAGACGCTGATTAAATATTCGCCCTTGGGCTGAAGGGAAAACTGAGCATAGAAGGTGGCAACGCCATAAACCTCGCTCAGCGTCACATGAAGACCCTCGGCAATAATCTTCTGCACGTCCATCGGGACGCAGCCGAAAATCTCCTGCGCGTGCTGCAAAACGGGCATTAACGCGCCCGGCTCATCCTTTAGCTCGGCGATGACCTTTTGCAGCTCGTCATATTTTTCCTTCATGTCTTGCATGTCAGAAAATCCTCCTTGTGTGTTATATAGTACCGGAGTATACCGATATATATTGTATCATATACCCCATAGAAACGCATTAGCTTTCCGAAAAAAAATTTCATTTAAGAAAATATTTTTTCCATTTTTTGGTGAAAGTGCATCAATTTTCATGATTGTATTGTTTCAATATGAGTAAAAGGTCTTTAACTGAAGTCAATCTCCGCTCAGATATTGCAAAAATCCGATCACGCTCCTTTCCGACATCTGGACGCTTACCTCAGCTTCCAAAATGTCGCCCAGTCGATGCGCATCAGAGGAATGCAGCACCCTGCGTCCGGCTTGCGGCGTGTGGGCGCACGGCAAAGCCCGCCAGACTTCCACGGCGGAAAACTGAATATCCTCCGGCATAAAGCCAAGGTTAATCAGCAGCCCGTTTGCGCCGCGGTTGATATGCGCGGGCACGGGCACACCGCCCAAGGAACGGATGGCTTCCGCCGCCTCCTTCAGCGGTAAATCCGTTGCGCCGATAAGCAGGGCATCCTCCTCTCCCACGGTCTCATCGTCCTCGTTCACAATGAGCTGGTTGCCAAACAGGGTCGGTCGATTTTTCTTCGACGGAAGATGCGGGCGAAGCATTTCACCAAAGGACAGTGCCGCCTCCACCGACGGAAAATAGCCCAGCAGATGTACCTCCTCCCGCGTTGTAATCTCCATTCCCGGAATGAGCAAAAGCCCGTAAGCCTCCGCACATTTTTGCACATAAGGAAGATTCAGCGCCGTGTTGTGATCCGTCACTGCTATCATTTGCAAGCCCTTCAGCATGGCCATGCCGCAGATGTTGGCAGGGGTCATGTCGTCATCCGCGCAGGGCGAAAGACAGGAGTGCATATGCAAATCGGCAAACAGCGCATCCATCGTCAGCCACGCTCCGGAATGCCGGCCTTGGCCATCGTCGCGCAAACACCATAGGAGGACAGCGTGGTTTTCAGCACGGTCAGCCCCTCATGGGCGGCCTTTTCAATGCTCTCCTGCTCCATCTGAATATTTTCCGGCATGATGACACAAGCCATGTCCGCAAGAACGGCCACGGCGACCACATTCATGTGCGTCTGCACCGTCACCCATGCCATGTTCTCCTGCCCGTGCGCCATGACCCAGCTTAGAAGGTCGCAGGCATAGCCGCAGGATATCTCGCGGCTGCCGTCCACGGAAGGTGTTAAATTCTCGGCCTGTAAAAGTGCTTGAAGCTCGCTGACTGTCATAAAAATACCTCCGATTACTCGCGTTTTGCCTGTGCTAGTTCCACCATTTGCTGCGCCATAATTTTGAGCTTATCCTTGAGTTTATGAATGCAGTCCATCTCGCTGCAATAGCCGCGCACAATGTCCTCCGCAAAGGTACGGCAGGTGGGCGAGCCGCACGAGCCGCAGTCATAGCCGGGCAAGCCGCTCAAAATATCGTTCATCCGCTGCATTTTCTGCATGGCAATGACCAAGTTGTCATCAAGCTGCATGGCGCTGTTTTCCTCAATCGGCTCATCGTTATACAGCGGATATTTGGTCATCATGGAGGCGGGGACTTCTTGGTCAGGATGCGTCTTGGGCATGGAATCCACTAACTTGCGGATGGCGTTTTTTGCTACATAATTGTTTTCAAAAGTCAGCGGTCCGCCGACGCATCCGCCCATGCAGGCGTTGCCTTCCAGATAAACCAAGTCGTTCAGCTTGTTGTTTTCAACTTCTTCCAGCACCCGAATGACATTCGGGATGCCGTCTACGGACAGGCTGTTTTCGGGACAGACGGCGTTCGCCTCGCCGCTGCTGGCAGCCCAGCCCACGCCAAAACCGGTGGAGGGCTGAAAATCGGGATTTTCCTGCATTTTTTTGATGTGCGGCAGAAGCTGACCGTAAATCTCCATGATGGAAATTGCCCCATCCAGCGCGGAGTTTTTTTGACCGATGGGACGGCGGATGGCCGTCATTTTCGCGGGACACGGCGTAATAAAGAAACAGCCGACTTCCTTTTCCTCGCAGCCGTTTTTCTTGCAAAATTCCTTCCGCGCAATCATGGCGGCAACCTCCATCGGCTGGCGCACATCCACGATATGCGGAATCAAATCGGGGAATCTGACCTGAATCAGCCGGACAACGGCGGGACAGGCTGAAGAAATCAGCGGTTTTGGCTGTCCCGGCTCGCGCAGCTTTTCACGGATGGCGCGTGTCACGATGTCTGCGCCCTGTGCCACTTCAAACACATCGGCAAACCCGAGCTGCTTCAGCGCCTCCAGCACATAAACGGGCTTTTTCAGGTTTTTGAACTGCCCATATAGAGTCGGCGCGGGCAGAGCGATGGCATATTTGAATTTTTTAATATCTTCCAGCGCGTCCGTGACCGCCACCTTCGCGTGAAAATCGCAGATGCGGATACACTCCCCGCAGTCAATGCAGCGCTCGTCAATGATATGCGCCCGCCCGCCGCGCACACGAATCGCCTCGGTCGGGCAATGCTTCAGGCAGTTTGTGCAGCCTCGGCAGCTATTTTTATCCAGCCGAACGGAATGATAACGCTTCTCCTCGTTCACGATGCTCTTCTTCCTTAATATAATTTTATGCAGCTAAGGCAAAAAAACATGGAGATGGTCGTGCCGACCCCCACGGTGCTTTCAATCGAAAAGTCATCGGCATTGCGCTTCATGTTAGGAAGACCCATGCCCGCGCCGAAGCCGAGCGCCCGCGCTTCCTCGCTGGCGGTCGAGTAGCCCTCGCGCATGGCCAAATCCACATCGGGAATGCCCGGTCCGACATCCGCAGACTGCAAACGGACACCGGCGGCATCAACATCCAAGGTAAGCCGTCCGCCGAGGGAATGAATGACCAGGTTCAGCTCCACCTCATAGGAGGCGACCGCCACGCGGCGCAAAACTTGACTGGAAATTCCTAATTGGCGCAGGCGGCGCTTGATATCCGCACTGGCTTCGCCTGCGCTTTCGTAGTCGCCCGCCGCTACCTCATATTCCTGATGCAGCAATCCGTCTGCCATCACTGCGCCCCCTCCGTTTTCCATTCAATCGGCACACCGCGCAGACCAGCACTGTACAAAAGACCGCAGGTGACGAAAGCCGTTTCCTTGGTAGACAAAATCACCATGCCCAGCTCCTGTGCCTGCTCCACGATGTCCGCCGTCGGCACCTTGCCGCGGGAAAAAATGACGCACTTTAAATCCAGCATCTCGCTTGTGCGGATGACATGAGGATTGGTCAGCCCTGTAATCAGTACTGTTTTTTCGTTCACAAAGGCCAGCACATCGCTCATTAAGTCCGAGCAGCACGCCGTGAAAACGGGCAAATCCAGCTTGTCCTCCCCAATCAGCACCCTTGCGTGTAAAATGTCAGCCATATCACGAATGGTCATTCGGCACACTCCAATCGGTTTCTTGTCTTTTTCGGTCGAAATTCGTCATTTTCTAAATTATCATATATCAACTGCCGCGTTTTGTCAAGTTATCGTTTAACATTTTTACAGATGAAATTGTCGGAAAACAAAACCCGCTGCCGGGTGAACGACAACGGGTGAATATTGTAAATTTGTTTTACCCTTTGACACCGCCCATTGCGATGCCCTCTACGAACTGTTTTTGCAGGAAAATATACAATACAAACGGAAACAGGAAAGTCAGCGTTGCGCCCGCCATAACCATGCCGTAGTTGGTGGTCTGGTTGCTGGTCAGTGTCGCCATCGTGATGGTCAGCACATGCATGGACGAGCGCGTGTTGATGATGAGCGGCCACAGGAAGTTATTCCATGCGCCATTGAAGGTGAAGATGGTCAGGGTAATCAGCGCGGGCTGCACAAGCGGAATAACAATGGTGACAAAGCGGCGAACTTCACCGCAGCCGTCAATTTCGGAAGCCTCCAGCAGCTCATTGGGCACTGCATCCATGAATTGGCGCATCAGGAAAATGCCGAACGCGCCGACCATCGGCAAAATCAACGCTCGATAAGTATTCGTCCAGCCGAGCGCGTTAATCATCAAAAACATCGGAATTAGCGTGACTTGTCCGGGAATCATCATGGTTGCCAGATAGCCCTGAAACAGCGGCTCTTTGCCGGGAATCGGTTTCTTCGCAAAGCCATAGCCCGCCATTGCCGCAACAACATCCACCAGCAGACAAGAGCCGACCACCACAATGATGCTGTTCTTCAAGGCACTGCCGAAATTGCGTTCAAAAATCGCGTAATAGTAGTTGCTGAAATTCAAATGAATGTCGCTGAACTGAATATACAGACTGTCAGAATCCGTAAAGGAAACGAGCAACATATAAATCAAAGGGGTCAGGCAAAGCACCGCAAAGAGAGAGACCAGAATGACACCGAGAACAGCCCAAACCGTCCAATTCTTTTTCATTGTTTGTCCTTCTCCTTAAACAGCAGTGTTTGCAGCAGATGAATAATCAGAATGACCAGCAAAAGGCCAATGGCCAGCGCACAGGCCGAGCCGATGCGCTTGTCTTGGAAGGCATACATATAAATCATGTACGCCACGGTGTAGGTGGCGCGGCCGGGACCGCCGCCCGTCATCTTATACACGAGGTCAAAGACTTGGAACGAACCGATGATGCCCAAAGTGATAATCATATAGGTGATAGGCTTCAAGATGGGCAGGGTAATGCAGAAGAAGCGCTGTACAGCGTTCGCGCCGTCCGCAATCGCCGCTTCGCGGATTTCAGCAGACATATTCATGATGCCCGCATAGTAAATGACCATGTAGTAGCCCGTGCTTTTCCAAACGGCAACGGCGGCGACACTGGCTAGCGCCGTCTTTTTGCTGCCAAGAAAATTGACAGGTTCCGCACCAAAGAGCGCCAAGAATTGGTTAATCAAACCGCCATTAGTATTGTACATAATGCTCCATACCGTGGCGGAGGCAATCAAGGAAATGATGACAGGGATGAAGATAACGCTGCGCAGGAACGAGCCGTAACGGTTTTTGAGCCGCTCGGCAATGAAGGCTGCGATAATCAGCGACAGGATGGTCTGTGTCGGCACGGTCATAAGCACATACCAGACTGTGTTCATCAGCGCATCCCGAAGGGATTTATTGGAGGCTAACTTTTGAAAGTTTTCCAGCCCAATCCACACAGGACTGCCCACCATATTGTATTTGCAGAAGGCTAAATACAGCGATACAAAGATGGGAAACACATTGAAGATGGACATCAAAATAAAACTGGGGGCAATATAGGCAACGCCAATCAGCGCCTGTTTGCGTCTGCGCTTAATGCTCCAGCTTTTTTGCGGCACGGCCTGTGTACTCATGGGGGGAATTGTCACCTCCGGTAATAATGATTGAGGGGTCTTTCGACCCCTCAATCACAAGACATCATAAATGATAATTATTGTTTGATTTGTTCTTGGTAATAGGTCATGGTCTCGTCCAGAACTTCCTGAGCAGTCAAATCGCCCATGAACATGAGCTGGATGTTGGACTGCAGCGCCTTCTCAAAGGAGGGCTTGCCTTCAAAGTCAGGAACAATCTTCATGCCATCGGCATACTCAGTGTACAGCGCATCCAGAGCGGGATTGAACACGCGGGTCGCATCCTTGGTCACGCTGGGGAACGCATACACGTGCTCGTGCCAATCGTCCATGACTTCGGCAGAAGTGATGTAAACCAGCGCCTTCACAGCCAGCTCATCGTTGCCGCGCTTGGCAGCATTGGAAGCCACGGCGAAAGCATCACCGGCAGCACGGCTTGCGCAGCCAGCAGTTCCCTCAAGACTGAACATATAGCCATAGTTGATGCCGTTCTTTTCAGCACTGGTCAGTCCGCTGTTGTCGCCGACGCAGTAGATGGCCAGCTCGCCAGCACCAAACTTGCTGTGTGCTTCGGTTTCGGCGGTGATGGACTCATCAAAGATGCCTTCGTCATACAGCTTCTTGATGAATTCAACGGTCGCCAGACCCGCTTCGTTGTTGATGTCCACTTCGCCGTCAGCGTTCAGCACAACGCCGCCCGCCTGGAAATAGTACGGCCAGAAGCTGGTCATCAGAGCGCTGGTGCCGGTATTCGCGCCCCAGTTCTGGAGGAAGGCCTGCTTGCCGGTCTTTTCCTTAATGGTCTTGCAGATTTCGATGAATTCATCCCAAGTCCACGGCTTTTCCGGCTCGGCAACGCCTGCTTCCGCCAAGATGTCCTTGTTGTAGAACATAATGACAGAGCCGCCGTTCATCACGATAGTGTAATGGTTGCCGTCCTTGTCCTTTGCGGCATTGTCCCACATGATGAAATTGTCCTTCTCGGCATCGGTCAGGTAGTTATCCAAACCAAGCAGAAGGTTGTTGGAAACGAGGTCATAAGTATCGGTCACATACACGAGATCGGGACCGTCGTTGTTCAAAAGTCCAGTGTAGATGGTGGTGTTGTAGTCCGTCCACGGGAGGATTTCAACATTCACGACGCAGTTATTGGCTTCTTCAAAGGCATCGAACTTCTCATTCCAGAAATCAAGGTCAGAGATGGCATTCTCTTCCTTGCTGAACTGATACTGCGGCACCCAGAAGGTCAGGGTCTTCTTTTCCTCGGCCACGGAGAAGCTGCACACAGACAGCAGCATCATGACGGTCAGAAGCATAGCGAGGAGCTTTTTCATTGTGATGGTAACCACCTTTCCTATATTTACATATCCACTGCCTAATAAAGTATAGGGATATGCAGGGAACAAATTGATTACATAGAAAAGAATATCACATTTTTCCCAATAAATCAATATCTAGATTATGACAAAATAAAGCGTGCCAAAAATTTCTTCTTGACACGCTAAAATTTAGAATTTACGCCGCCGATGCATTATCCGCCGCTTCCGCATCCCCAGCATCCTCAAGCAGCTTGACTGCCTCTTCCCATGCGCGGTGAAGCTGCGGGTCGGTCATGTCGCCCAGTTCGAAGTAATTGCCGACATATTCCTCTGGCATCGCGACTTCGACATCCGGCGTGATGCCAATCTTATGGACAGCCTTGCCGGAGGGCATATAGTATTGCATAACGGTAAACTGAATGCCGTCCGTGCCGCCGGACAAGGTGACAACATTCTGCATGATGCCCTTGCCGTAGGTCTTGGTGCCGACCAAGGTGGCGCGTCCCGCATCCTGAAGACCGCCGGATAGAATTTCGCTGGACGAAGCGCTGCCCTCGTTGACCAGAATCACCAGCGGAATGTCATCCATACCGTCTGCGGTGTTATAGGCTTCCCGATTGCCCGCACGATCCTCCGCATAGAAGAAAAGCTGCTCATCAAGGAAATGATCGGCAATGTTGACAGCAGCATCCACCCAGCCGCCGCCGTTGTCACGCAGGTCAATGATGAGGGCTTTCGCACCCTCTGCCTTCACTTTGGCCAGCGCCTCGGAGAAAGCCGTGTCGCAGTCGCCGGCAAATTCATACAGGCAGATATACCCGACATCATTTTCAAGCATCGTGCTTTCAATCCAGTTGACCTTGATTTCCGCACGCGGAATCTGGAACACAATGGTTTCGCCCTTGCGCTCGACTTCGATTTCGGCAATCTCATCAACATGACCGCGCATGATGTCCACGGCATCCGAAGCGGTTGTCGATGTGACCTCCAAATCATCCACGCGCTTTAAGACATCGCCGCGGCGAAGCCCTGCATTTTCTGCGGGCGTATCCTTGAACACGCGGCTGATGGTCACAATATCCGTTGAATAGTTGATGAGAAGCTGAATGCCGATGCCGGCATATTCGCCCTCGTCCGATTCCCAAAGCTCCGTCCACGCTTCTTCGTTATAATAGAAGGTGTACGGGTCGTCCAAGGCGGCCATCATGCCGTTGATAGCCCATTCCATCATGGCATCCTCATCCGGCTCGACATAATAATAATTGACCAAATATTGATAGATTTCTTCTATCTTTTCATACTTCTGATAGCGTTCGTATTCCTCCTGCGTAATGGTCACGGTATTATACGGCAGGAGGGAGGAGAAAATGTTTCCGCTCAATTTTCCGTCCGCAGCCAAGGCATAGGTCAAAATTCCGACGACCAGCACAAACACGGTCAGCCCAATCAACAGTCGCTTTTTCATGGCAGAAAATCACCGTTCCTTTCTTTTCGCAGCAGTTCAGCGCAGTTTTTTCATGGTTTTCGTTTTATTGTTCCCGCATTTTTTCATTTCGAGCAGCATTTTGAAGGTCACGGCATCGGAGAATTTCCGCAAATCCAAGCCAACCTGCCGCTGCACCTTGTCAAGACGATATACCAGCGTGTTTCTGTGAATATAAAGCTGACGCGCCGTGTCCGAAAGGTTCAAATCCTTCTTAAAGAACATTTCGATGGTATACAGCATTTCATCGCTGAACAGACGCGCTGTCGAGCGATTGAATAAAAGCGAATGATAGTGCGCCGCCGTCTCCGGCTGAATGTCGGACAAAAAGCGTTCCAAGAGCAGCGACCGATAGACAAAAACGGTCTCGTCCTCCCGATACACTCTGCCAATCTCAATGGCGCGGCGTGCCTGCCGATACGAGGAATGCAAGTCTTCGATGCTCTTGGCGATGCAGCCGATGCCGACCGTTAAATTCAGCGCCGTCTCATCCCGCATGGTTTCCTGCGCGGCCAAGGCGAACTGCCGCAGCTCGTCCTCGTCATCTAAGCCGGTGCAGTCTTTCAGGAAAGCCGCTGTGTGCTTGTCCATCGAGATGATAACATCGCCACTCGTTTTCGGCAGCACCTCTTCCAGAAATTCTTGCGTACTGCGCTGATTGACCTGCACCATATGCATCAGCAGTACGCAGCGCGGCAAATCTCGCTGAAGGTGATATTCATCAACCACCGCGTCCAGCTCCGCCAAGGAAAGCTCGTTTTGCAAAAGGCGCTGATAGGCATTGCCTACATCATTGCCGGCAATACCGGCAGTCAACGCTGCGCTAATCATCGTTTCCGCCATGTGGAACATATCATCCGTCTGCTCATCAAGCGGTGCGGGAATCATCATCACCAAATTCGGTGTGCCGGCACATTCCTTGTAGGTGCGGCCGTCCATCTCGACAGGCGCTCCGTCCGCCAATTTCGGCAGCACAAAGCGAATGTCCTCGTTCGGAATCAGACTGTTGCCGTCGCTGTCAAGCAGCGAAACGGGCGTATGCAGATTTAAAAAAACAGGCTCCAACCTAGACAACACATGTAAATCCATGAACAGGTACCCCTTTCCTTCATCGCCATACATATTAAGGCACTCGTTTCCAAGAAATTCAGATTTTTCCGTGTCATGCGAAACCGAATGCGCGGCAGCCTCAGACGCTTTCGCCTCCCCGCCCACCGTTAGAATTATTATAGCATACATTTTGGTAGAAAAGAAGTACCAAAATATACGAAGAAAAGTTAAGGCATCACCGCACAATTCAGCAACGCGCAAAAATGTGCCTTTTGTGCCATC
>CAVJHY010000032.1:0-15432 GCA_963649405.1 bacterium | reverse complement strand
GTCAGATGCGATTGCAAAAATCGATGGTTTACTGGAGGTAAATCGAGATTTTTGCAAGAAGTAGATGGCACAAAAGGCACATTTTTGCGCGTTGCTGAATTGTGCGGTAATGCCCTATGCTTACAGCAACTTAAAATTCTTCCAAATTTCCTGATAGACGGATTCGTAATCGCCCAAGTCTTTGATAAATTCCGCGTTCTCTAAAAGCTCGGCATCAATGTTCAGAACGGGGTTGTTCTTTAGCTCCTCGCTTAAATATTCATGCGATGCGGCGTTCGGCGTGGTGAAAAGTTGCTCCTCCGCCACATGAGCGCCGACTTTTGCATCCAGCAGGAAGTTAATCAGCTTGTGCGCGTTTTCGGGATGGGGCGCGTTCACGGGAATGACCATGCTGTCAATGCCGATGCCTAGCCCTTCCTTGGGGAAAACCACCTTCAAATCGGGATTTTCCTGAAGTGCCATGACGACATAGGGTGTGAACATATAGCCCGCCGCGCATTCGCCGGACAGAATGTCCTGATGCGGGGTGTCGGAATTGAACACACGGATGTTGGGGCGCAGCGCCGCCAGCTTTTCTTCGGCCTCGGCTAAAATGGCATCGTCCGTCACATTGAAGGACTGACCCATTGTTTTTAAGGTGATGCCGATGATGTTCTTTGCATCGTCCATCACCACCACACTGTCACGCAGCTCCTCGTTCCACAAATCCTCATAGCCGGTGATTTCAAAATCCACCTGAGCAGGGTCATAGACAATCAGCGGCGTGCCGACGATGTAGGGCACGGTGTACTCGTTATTTTCATCGTAATACTGGGACAGAGTGGCCGGATCAAGGTTTTTGTAGTTCGGAATCAAATCCTTGTCCAGCTTTTTGAGCAAGCCCTCCTTGCGAGCCATGTTCAAAATATAGTCGCTGGCGATAATCAGGTCATACTCGCCGCCCTGCACGCTTTGCAGCTTGATGAGCATTTCTTCGTTCGTGTTGAAGTTGGTATAATTGATTTTGATGCCCGTCTCGCTTTCAAACTGGGCGATGGATTCATCGTCAATATACAGTTCCCAAGTAAAGACATTCAGCACCTTTTCCTCCTCCGCAAACGCGGCGGGCAGGAGAGAAAGCAGGGTCAGGCACAGCATGAGCGCAATGAATTTCTTGAACATCTCAATGTTCACCTCCACATCTGTCAATATACCCCAAGAAATCGTTTTTGACAAGAGATTTCTCGTGACTTGACAAGAAAAATACAATCCGATACAATACAAAAGTAGAATTCGGTATGGTTGAGGAGGTGCGGCACATGGCCAGACGGAGTGAGCAGAACAAGGCGCGTCGTGCCGCCTATCAGCAGGACGAATGGTATGAGCAGAGCGCGTCCTCCTACCAGGATAATTACGAGCAGAATACGCAGCAGACAGGATACCGCGCTTCCTATCAGCCCGACCCTTTTTATGACAATGCCGCTTGGCAGGAGCAGCCGCAGAGAAATACCTATCAGCAGCGGAATTTTCAGCAAGACCCCTTGGGCGATGACGGGTATTCGAAATATCCTGATATGAATCAGCGCACCGCCCATCCGAATCGTTATTTTTATCCCGAAAACGAGCCGCGGCAACCCGCGCCCAATGTACAGCGGAGCAGAAAAAAGAAAGCGCCGTGGGGGATTGTTTCACTGATTTCCTTCCTTATTCTTGCCCTGCTTCTTTTTTTGATTGCCGATGCGTACACGGCCTATGCGACGTTTCGGGAAAAGGCGGAATCGCTCAAGGCGGAAACCTACATTGACGGCGTGGCGGTGGACGGCGTGTCCATCGGCGGTTTAAGCCGCGCACAGGCGGAACAGGCGCTTTTGAGCAGCGAAAGCTATCAGGGGCAGCAGCTCAGCATTACCGTGAAGGTGGATGGTACATCTTATTTGCTGGATGCCTCGTCCGTACCGTTTGAGCGGAATACCCAGGCGGTTTTGGATGAGGCGTGGGCGCTCGGACGGCAGAACACTGTGCAGACGCTCGGCTCGTCTGTGACCCCGATGGAATGGCGCTATCAGGTGCGGCAGTACACGGCATCGCAAAAGGCGCACTTTTACACGCAAGTGACCTATGACAAAACCGATGTGCGCACCTTTGTGGATACCTTGGCTTCCGTAGTCAATGTCGAGGCGGCGGATGCGATGGTCGCCACTTTTGATTTTTCATCCCGCCAGTTCACCTTTACGGATGAGGTGGTCGGCAAAAAGCTGGACACGGATGCGCTCTATGATGCGTTGATTGCCCAGCTTGACCAGAAAAATTTCACCGCCACCGTGCAGCAGAACACCGAATCCGTGATGCCATCCATGACCCGCGTGGAGCTGATGAACACCTTCACAAAAATTTCTTCTTATACGACGGAAACAACGGCGGATTACAACCGCAATACCAATGTGCAGCTTGCGGCGCAGGCTGTCAACGGCACGGTGTTAAGCGCGGGGGAGACCTTCTCCTTTAATTCGACCACCGGCCAGCGCACAACTGCAAAAGGCTATCTGCCCGCTGCGGCCATTGCGGGCGGCACGACCACCGAAGAGGTGGGCGGCGGTGTCTGTCAGGTGTCCAGTACGCTGTTCAATGCGGCGATGATGGCGAACATGACCCTCGTTTCCCGTTCGCCGCACACTTGGCCGAGTACTTATGTAGACCCCGGCCGCGATGCAACGGTCAACTGGCCGAATCTGGATTTCAAATTTAAGAACGATGGCGACAGCCCTATTTTTATCGTCTGCTATTTCACGCAGGGCAAATCCATGTCTTCCCGCGGGAAGCTGACGGTGGAGATTTACGGCGTGACTTTGGGCGCGGGGGAGAGCATTGAGCTGGAAACCAAGCTCATATCCCGCGAAGATCCGCCGGATGAGCCGATTTATCAAAGAAACACCGATTTAGAGCCGGGCACGGAGCAGGTGTTGAAAAAGGCACGGACGGGCTATGTCTACGAAACCTACCGCGTGTATTTGCGGAACGGCACGGAATATAAGCGCGATTTATTATGTACATCCACCTACAAGATGATTCAACAAGTCATTGAGTACAACTGATGGGAGCGGGAGAGAGAAATGCGCAAGGGTGAAATCAGAAAGCGGGAGCTGCTGGCAGCAGCAGAACGGCTCTTTTTCAGCAAGGGCTATGCGGAAACGACCATCAGCGATATTTTGGAATCGCAGGGCTGCTCCAAGGGCAGCTTCTATCACCATTTTGAAAGCAAGCTGCAAATTTTGTCCGCGCTGTGCGTAGAACACGCGAGCGCATCCTTTGAGCGCTATAAGGAGAAAATAAAAGAAATCAGCGACCCTTTGCAAAAGCTCGATGTGCTTTTGTACGGCACGTTGACAACCACGCCGGAGGAAGAGGGGATGTGTTCTCTCCTCATGCCGCTCATCTCTTTGCCGGAGGGCGAAGAAGTGCTGTCTGCCCTGCTTAATGCGCAGCGGGCGCTGCTTTTGCCGGAAATGAAGAAGGTGCTGGAGAAGCTGAAGGAGAAAAAGCTGGTCTTTTATCCCTGCCCTGCGCTGCCTGAGGTCGTCTGGGATGCGCATATGGGACTGAATCGCCGTTTGCTGGTGCTTGGAAAGGACATGAAAACGGCGGATGAAAAAGGCCGCAGGAAAGTGCAGGATGCCTTGGATGCGGCGCGGTATCTGCTGGAAAGGACACTGGATTTGCCTTTCGGCAGCGTGACCATCATCAAAGCGCCGGTGCTGTTTGACACCCTAAGCCACGCCGCCCGCCACATGGAGGACATCAAAAAGGAGAAGCCACAATGAGCAAAAAAGAAGCCGTGTCGCAGGAGAAAAAACCGGAGCGGGCGCTGATTGATTTGAGTGCGTTCTCCGTCCTGTTTTCGTTTCTGTTTTGTATGCTTTCGTCCAGCCTTTTGCTCGAAAACCCAATGATCGGCGGCGGTCTGTTTTTGCTGGGGCGCGTTGCCGTGATGTTCGGGCGCTGGCTGCATCCCTTGGAGTTTGCGCACCTTTCTAAACAGAGCAAAAGAATGGGCTGTGTCGTGCTGGGCGCAACGGCACTGGTCGCGCTGACCTTGGTGGTCACTGTCCCCATTCGGCTGGACAACCAGCTCTTCTGGGTGCTGATGCTGCTTTCGTTTTTCATGACCATGCGGCCGATGGCAGCGTCCGGTCTGCTCAGCTATGACATCGGCAAGGGCTTAAAGCCCATGCGCGTCTTCTGGCATTTGATTTTGCTGCAAGCCGTAGAGATTGTAGCGCTGGCGTTGATTTTATTCTTCTGCGTCCCCTCCGGCACAGCGTTTTCTTTGCTTGGCGGCTATGCCATCACCATGATTTTGGAAACTGTCAGTCTGTGGCGGACACGGCATGAGGACAGGTCACTCATCAAAAGCGAAGAGGACGAGCAGGACATGGCGGCGCTTGCTAAGGTACACGCGCACAGCACCTTCCAAACGCTGCTCCTTGTGACCGCTGCTGCCATCCAAGCCACCTTGGTGATGACCTACACCTTCATCGGCTGCACAGCGGGCGAAATGATTATCTGCATGGGCATCGCTTTTTTAAGCACTGTGCTTGCCTATTATTTAACCGGCTTTATCCGCAAAACGTTGCAAAAAAACTATGACCCTTCCAACCTTCTTTTGGTCGGGCTGCTCCTTTGGTGCGCAGGGCTGGCGCTCTTTTCCACCAACATCCTGCGCGGGGCGCTGCTTGATTCCTATCTGGCGATTGTCCTTTGTATGCTGGGTATTGGCGCGTGTGTGCGCGTGCTGCAAAGCCTTGAAAAAAATATGCGGCAGGCGGCGGCGTTCGCCTTGGGACATCCCGTCAGTGCGGCGTATGACAGGGTGCTGCGCTTTCGTATCGAAATTGCCTCCATATGCGGGCAGATTTTGGCGCTCATCGGCATCACGCTGATTTGCGTGCTGAATTTGAATCAGTTTCCGAACAGTTTGCAAGACTTTGCGCAGGGCTTCCGCCCGCTCATGGTCATGCCGGCCATGCTGCTGGTGTTCGCCGCGATGATTTGTGCGCTCTTGTTCCCCATGACCAAGGAACATCTGCAAAAACTCAATCACTATGTCGAGCTGGAGGATGAGGGGCAGACGAATGCGCCGCTTCGCCGTCAGCTTGAGGATGTGGTTGTGCGGCGGTCGTTCAAGCATTATGGGGTCAAAATCATCATGTTCATTCTGCGCCCGCTGTACTATCACCGAATCAAGGGCAAGGAAAATGTCCCCAATGACGCGCCGAATGTGTTTGTCTGCAATCACGGCGAAATTTACGGGCCGGTCGTTACCAACCTGTATGTCCCTTTTTCCTTCCGTCCGTGGGTTATCAGCAACATGGTGGATGAAAGCGCCTTCATTGACTCTACCGTCAACGGCATTTTCTCCCATGCCAAGTGGTTTCCCGAAAAATGGCACGAGCCGCTGGCGAGAAAGTTAGCACCGTGGGCGAAATGGATGATGCGCTCGGTGGAGTGTATCCCCGTTTATTTCAATAACCCCCGCAAGCTGATGGAGACCTTCCGCGAGAGCGTCACCGCAATGGAAGCAGGCGACAATATTCTTTTGTTCCCCGAAGATTCGTCCGACACGCCCGACCATCGCTATAAGCTCACGGGTGTCAGTCATTTCTTCTCCGGCTTCACCATGCTGGGACAGCTTTATTACAACCGCACGGGCAAGCAGTGCAACTTTGTCCCCATTTACGCGGACAAGCATAAGCGCGTGATTACCTTCGGCGTTCCCACCAAATATAATCCCGATAATGCGCCGAACGATGAAAAGGAACGGCTCTGCACTTACTTACGCGGCGAAATGCTGCGGATTGCGGGCATTCCTGACGATGACCAGCCTGAAACAGAAACAAAGCAGAAGGAAGATGAGTAACATTCCGACCTTGGGACACAACGACCGCTTCGGGCTGTATGAAGCGCCGATGGGGGAGAGGATGCACGCCATCCGCGCCGCGGGCTTTGATGATGTCATGCTTCATTGGGAGATGGAGGGCGACAACAGTCCCGAAGCACGGTTTGATATGGCGATGCACGCCGGTCTTCATGTGGTGACGGCGCATTTCCAGACGGAAACCACGCCCGCCGCATGGATGGATGGCGAGGCAGGCGATGCCTACGAAAAGACGCTGGTGGATGCACTTCGCGCCTGCGGGGAGCGCGGCATCAAGCATTTGGTGGTACATACGACCAAGAAATTTATCACCCCACCGTACAATATGATTGGCGTTCGCCGCTTCCAAAGGGCGGCAGAATCAGCGGAAAAATACGGGGTTAATATCGCGCTGGAAAACACGCGCTTTCTTGATTATAACCAATATCTTTATGACCATGTGCCGTCCGAACGCATGAAATTCTGCTTTGACTGCGGCCATGCCAATTGCTTTACGCCCACACAAGACCCGCTCAGTATGTTCGGCGATAAGCTCGTCACCATGCACCTTCACGACAATCATGGCGCTTTAGCGGGCGATGAGCATATGCTGCCCGGCGAGGGAAGCATTGACTTTACTGCCCTCATGCGGCGCCTTTCTCAATACCACCCCGCCGCTTATAACCTTGAATCTTTTTATAGCCCAAAGGATCGGGAGGAAGGGCTGTCCATGCAGGAATACCTTGACCGCTCCTATCAAGTTCTTTCCGAGATGGTGAAAGCAGTCACTCAATAAAAAATGGCGCAGCTTTTTAACAGGCTGCGCCATTTTTGTATAGGGCATCACCGCACAATTCAGCGACTCGCAAAAATGTGCCTTTTGCGCCATCTGCTTCTTGCAAAAATCTCGATTTACAGAAAGTAAACCATCGATTTTTGCGTTTCGCATCTGACACAAAATTCACTATTTATCGCGCTGCCTCATTTGTGCGATGCTGCCATAGAATTTTATCGGAGTGGGGCAGGGGTAATATTGCCCAAAATAACAGGACAGCTTGCGCCGGTGGCGGAGGGGGCGTTTCCGGGGCGGCCGTTCATAGTCTCATACGCCAAGAGCGCAAAGGCGACAGCTTCCTTCGCATCGGAACTCATGCCCAAATCTTCCTGCGTCAGCACCTTGCATTTGGGCAGGAGCGATTTGAGCATCCGCCGCAAGCAGTTATTGTGGCTGCCGCCGCCGCTTAGGATGATTTCGTCTACGGGGCATTTCGGGAAGACGAAATGGCGGTAGTTGTAGGCGATGGTCGAGACCGTGTACATGGTGGCGGTGGCGATAAAGTCTTTTGGGCGGATGTCGGGATGGCTGTCCAGCGCTGCTTTTACAAACTGCGCTCCGTACAGTTCGCGCCCTGTGGCCTTCGGCGGCTGTTGAGATACAAAGGGAATCTGCATCCATTCCGCCAGTAATGCCTGATTAACCGTGCCGGTGGCGGCGACTTTGCCGCCGTCATCGTAGGGAAGATGATAAAAATGCTCCATCAGCCCGTCAATAATCATGTTGGCAGGACCTGTATCAAAGGCAAACATTTGATCCAGGGTGCAGTTCGCGGGCAGCGCGGTGACATTGCCGATGCCGCCCAAGTTTTGCAGCGCCCGATTTTTGTCCGAGCGGTACAGAAGATACTCCGTGTACGGAACGAGCGGTGCGCCACGCCCGCCCGCCGCCATGTCCATAGCCCGGAAAGACGACACGACAGGCGCACCCGTCTCCCATGCGATGATGGCAGGCTCGCCTAATTGAAGCGTGGAGGCTACAGCGCCTTCTTCATCCACGGGAATGTGGAACACCGTTTGCCCGTGCGAGCCGATGCAGAAAAGGTCGCGGGTGTCCACATCAGCCGCCTTGCATACCTGCTTGGCAGTCTCCGCAAAGAAGCGTCCGATTTCCACATTGATGGAGCAGGTCAGCCGGATGTTGGACTTCTCCAGCGAGCAGCAATCCAAAATGCGCTGCTTCAGCTCCGGCGGCGTGGGCAGGGAAATGTATTTGAGCAGTCTGGTCTGCCCATCGTCAATGTGGACTAAGGCCGCATCACAGCCGTCCACAGAAGTACCGTTCATTAGGCCAACGACAAGCGCCATTCAAAAACCTCCTCAAGTTTTTTCATAGAAAGAAACATCAAAATTTTTTGACACGCTGTTATCTTAATAATTCAACTGTTGTCAAAATCGTTTCATGCAATGCACGGCGATAATCCGCCGTTGCGTTCGGGTTATGGTATCCCAAATAGAACAGGCGGTTTGTAAACGCAACAGCGCCGATGTTCTTTTCCTTTGAAAACCAGATGCACGTTCCGGTGAAGCCGGTATGCCCGCAGCCATAGGGGTACATCGGTCCTAACTGAAAGCCGAGCCCCCGTGTCGGTGCGTTCGGCTGCTCCTTTTGTGCCTCGATAAAAATGGGACGGTCGGTGGTCATATAGAAGCGGCATAGGCGCTCATACGCCTCCGGCGCGGCGAAAATGCCCGCGTGACCCGCGACTTCGTCAAAATAGTAGTGCGCGTTTCCGTCGTTCGTTCCGTACTGAACGGGCTTGTCCAAGGGGCGGAAATGGGTGAACTGAATGCCGCGCTCCCTGCACATATCCATTTCAACGCTGTTGCCGTAAGAGGATGGAATGACATCCCAAGTACGTTCCGGCTGATAACCCATTACGCCAAGTTGAAGCGGCTGCACGAGATTCTTTTGTAAGCATTCTTTTAAAGGCAGATGGTGGATTCTTTCCAGCATTTTGCCCAGCAGCATATAGTTAAGATCAGAATAGACCATGCCTTGGACAGGCGCATTTTTGAGAAGCGCCGAGCGAAGCACGGTGAAAAAATCGTCCCCGCGCTGGCAATAAAAGGGATACCAATCCACAATGGAGGAGGTATGCGTGAGCAGCCGCCGGATGGTCACATCTTTGAGACGGGCGTGCAGGAAGGCATCACCCTTGATTTCGTCAAAGAAGTCTTCAACAGGGATGTCCAGCGTCAATCGACCTTCGTCAATTAACATCAGCACCTGCGTTGTTGTCGCAATCTTGGTCAGAGAGGCGACATCAAACACGGAATCTTCACGCGCATCGCCCACCTGAACGGTTGCCAAGGTCTTTTCCTTGTCAAACACGCGCACGGACGCAGTGGGAAAATACCCCGCTTGTTTGTACCGCTCCGTTACATCCATGCCCCTTGTTTTGAGCGCCTGACAGAGCTTTTCCTGCTTAGAAGCCATAAACATCATCCCTCCTTACTATGTTTAATCCGTTCATACCGCATTCGCAGTCCTTCCATCTGTCAACAAAAGCAGTATAGCATTGATTTTTGCAAATAGCAAGCAAAATCGGACGGTCAAACAACTTTCACAGATTGGTCACAGTTTCATTAAGCTGCTTTTAAGGCACGCATTTCAAAATATAACCATCGCCGATGGCGAAAAAAGATAAAGGAGTGATTTGTTTATGAAAAAATCCTGTTGCTCTATATGTTTGAATCGTCTGTTTATGTGTGTTCTTGCCCTTCTTTTGTTATTCACGGCTGCTTTTGCGGAAGAAACCGCCTCTGCAAAGGAGGGCTGCATCGAGCTGAGTACGGAATATCCCGCGTTGACGGTCAAGGCAGGCGACAACCTGAAGTTCGATTTGAGCCTTGAAAACCAGTCCGGCACATCGCAGGAAATCACCCTGCGCACCGAAAGCATCCCCGATGGCTGGACAAGCTCCTTCAGCGCCTCCAGCAAGGAAATCAGCCTTGTCCATGTGAAAAATGAGGCAACCAACACCGCCATTGACTATGCCTTGGACATCCCGTTGGACGCGGCTGACGGCGAATACGAGGTCGTTTTGAGCGCCACGGGCGACGGTATCAGCGATACCATGACGATTTATCTGAAGGTTGCCTCCGAAGAAATCGGCGAGAGCAAGTTTGAAGTCGAATATCCTTCTCAGGAGGGTGATGCCGACACCACCTTCAGCTACAGCGCCACGCTGATTAACAACGCCCTGTCCACCCAGAATTATTCCTTCACCACCAGCGCCCCGCAGGGCTGGCAGGTCAGCATCAAGCCCTCCGGCGAAAGCACGAAGGTGTCCGCTTTGGATGTCGAGGCACGCACCACGCAGTCTTTGACGATTGAGGTTGTTGTTCCCGCCAACATCGAAGCGGGCGAATATCCTTTGTCCGTCACCGCGACCTCGGTCAATGAAAAAATGACCATTGATATGACCGCTACCGTCACCGGCAATTATGATGTGGATTTGTCCACCCCCAGCGGCCGATTGAGCTTTGATGCCTATGCCAACAAGGAAAGCACGGTGCAGCTCACCATCACCAATACCGGCAATACGGATTTGACCAATGTCAACCTGACCTCCTCTTCGCCCAGCGGCTGGACTGTCCGCTTTGCCACTGAGACCATCGAGCTGATTGAAGCGGGCGCTACCATTGAAACCACCGCTTATGTGACCCCCGGCGAGGATGCCATGTCAGGCGACTATACCATGACCATCACGGCGAAAAATACGAACGCCTCCGATAAGGCTGAATTTCGCATCACGGTGAAGACCGAAACGGTTTGGGGCTTTGCGGGCATCGGCATTATCGTGCTGATGGCGCTCATTCTGATTGTCATCATGCGCAAGTTCGGGAGGCGCTGAGCATGGCCGACAATATCATTGAAATTCAGGGGCTGAGCAAAAAATACGGCTCCTTCACGGCCGTTGACAACCTGAGTTTAAGCATTCATCAGGGCGAAGTCTTCGGCCTCTTGGGACCAAACGGCGCGGGCAAAACGACCACCACGCTCATGCTCCTTGGTCTGACCGAGCCGAGCGGCGGCAGCGCCCGCATTAACGGCATTGATTGTACCAGAGAGCCGATTCGCATCAAGCGCTTTGTCGGCTATCTGCCCGACAATGTGGGCTTTTATGCGGACATGACAGGCAGGGAAAACCTACGCATGACAGGCCGCATGAACGGCTTGAGCGGGCAGGGGCTGGAAAAGACCATTGATACTCTTTTAGCCCGCGTGAGCATGACCGAAGCAGCTGACAAGCGCATCGGCACATATTCAAAAGGTATGCGGCAGCGCCTCGGCATTGCGGATATCCTCATCAAAGACCCTGATGTACTGATTATGGACGAGCCGACCAACGGCATTGACCCGGAAGGGATGCGCGAGCTGATGGTTTTGATTCGTGAGCTGGCGGAAAAGGACGGCAAGACCATCCTGATTTCCTCCCACCAGCTCCACCAAATTCAGCAGATTTGCGACCGCGTGGGCATTTTCGTGCAGGGCAAGCTCATTGCCTGCGGCGCGATTCACGAGCTTGGGCAGCAGCTCATCAAGGAGACGGGCTTCCGCATTGAGGTCGGCACAGAGCCGCTCAGTCAAAAGGCGTTTGACCTTCTGTCCTCCTTGGACGGTGTACGGGAAGTCATACACGAGGATTCCTTCTATGTCGTCCACGCCACGGAAAACATTACGGCGGAGATTGTCCGCGCTTTGCGGAAAGCTGACCTTCAGCTAACCCATTTGCGGCAGCGCAGCGGCGATTTGGACGAGATTTACGCCATGTATTTTGAAAAGGCAGGTGAGCTTCATGACGGCGATAAGCGCGGAAAAAAGCGTTGATTTAAGCAAGCGCCTGAGCGCACACGGCTTTTCGACCCTGTACAAAAAGGAATTGGCCGACCATTTCCACAGTGCGCGTTTCAAGGTGATTTTCTGTCTGCTCATCCTGACCAGCGCCGCGAGTTTGTACGGGGCACTGAGTGAAATCAGCAATGTGACGACCTCCAGCAGCGAATATATCTTTCTTTCGCTGTACACCACCTCCGGCAGCTCCATTCCGTCCTTTGCGTCCTTCTTGGCGTATTTAGCGCCGGTCGCAGGGCTTGCGCTGGGTTTTGATGCCATCAACAGAGAACGCAGCCAAGGCACGCTGAATCGTCTGGTGTCCCAGCCCATTCACCGTGATGCCGTCATCAACGCCAAATTTTTGGCGGGCGCAACGGTCATCCTGATGATGATTATGTTCTTAGGTATCATGGTCGGCGGCATCGGTCTTGTGTGCATCGGCATTCCGCCGACGGGCGAGGAGCTGGCGCGTATCTTTGTATACCTTCTCTTGACGGCTGTTTACACCGCTTTGTGGCTGGCGCTGTCCATGCTCTTCTCGGTGGTTTCCAAGCACGCGGCGACTTCGGCGCTGATTACCATCGCCATTTGGATTTTTTTTACCCTGTTCGCCACAATGGTGGTGCAGATTATCGCCAACCTCATCTATCCTTTGGACGGCATTGCGGGCTACTACAATATGTATGATAACTACTCTTTGCAGCTTACCTTAGACCGCTTCTCCCCGTATTACCTCTATTGCGAGGCGGCCTCCACGCTGCTCAACCCGAATGTCCGCACCTTGGGCATCACCACACAAGCCTCGTATTCCGGCGCTGTCGCCAGCTATCTGAGCTTTGATCAAAGCGTCCTGCTCATCTGGCCGCACCTGACCTGTATGCTGGCACTGACTATCGCGGCGTTCACCATCAGTTATATTGCATTTATGCGCCAAGAAATTCGTGCATAAATATGCACGATAAAGGGCTGACTCACAACGAGCCGGTCCTTTTTTATATGGATTTTATGGCTGGAAGCGTTACCTTTACGCAGAAGGTATGCGCATCGGGATAGGTGATTTTGCATTTTCCTTGATGGAGATGCACGATGGAATCCGCGGCGGAGAGACCGACACCCCAGCCCGTTTCGTTCTGCTTTTTCGCGCCGCCCGCACGGTAAAACCGTTCAAAGAGTGTTTGCGGGGGACAGGCGGGCAGGGTATCAACGGGATTGCTGATGGTCAGAAACAGACGCTTGCGGACTTTGCAAAGCGCAATGCTGATTTCTCCGCCCTGCTGCCCGTACTGCACTGCGTTGTCCATCAGCGTATGCAGAAGCTGGCGCAGCTTTTCCCGATTGCCCTTTAACATACAGAGCGGCTCAACATCCGCTTTCAAGGTCATTTCATGTGCCGCGGCGGATTCGGTGAAAACATTCAGCTCGTCCTGAATCAGCTCCGAAAAATCGATGCGTTCCTTCTGCTCGTGATAGAGCATTTCATCGGCATGGACGATGGTCATAAGCTGCTTGATGAGCTGATCAAGGTGCTTGGCCTGCTGCCGGATGTTGCGGCTGTACTTGCTTTCGCCGGAAATCAGCTCCAAGGCATCCGCGTTGGACATGATGATGGCGACCGGCGTTTTCAGCTCGTGTCCGGCGTTGGTGATGAACTGCTTTTGCTGCTCCGTCTTTTTCAGCCATTGGTCGGCGACCCTGCCCGCGATGGGCTGCAAAATGAGCAGCAGCACGAGCATCGAAATCAGCCCGACGACAGCGCCCATTTTAAGGACATCATACAAAGAGGCAATCTGCATGGTTTGATCCAGCAGCACCAGCCGAATGGTTTCGCCATCCTCCACATAGCCGTACTTGAATGCGCCGAGCTTGCCGCGGGCGGTTTCGGACTGAAGGATGCTTTGAATCAGCGGCTCTAAGTCGTCCTCCGCATCCTGTAAAATGCCGTTTCGCTCAATGGAAAGGATTTCGCCTTTCTGACTTAGCTCCAGCATATAAAAGCCGACGGGCAGGGTGGGTTGCGTGAAGTGGTAGCCAAACCAATCGAGCGGTGGGGATTGAACGAGCCGCGTGTCATCCGTGAGCAGCCCGTCCAAGAACGAATCCGTCCGGCTGTCCTGCCTGATGTGAATCAAAAGCACGATGCTGCTGACCAGCAGAATGGTCAAGATAAGGAACGAGGCCATAGTGCCGAGGATGAAGCGCCGCTTGAGAATTTTTTTCACGCGACAACCTCCAGCGAATAGCCGATGTCACGGCGGGCGCGAATGACAACATTGGCGTGGAGCTTCATCAGCTTTTTGCGCAGGTAGGAAATATACACCCACACAATGCCGACATCGGATTCCGTGTTCGCTCCCCAAATCTGCTCCAAGAGATGGGGCGCGGAAAAGGAAATGCCCGGATGCCGCATGAAAAGCTCCATCATTTGGTACTCTAACTTGGAAAGCGGCACGGTCTGCTGCCCGCAGCTTAAAACCGCCTGATTCTGGTCTAAGGTCAGGTCGCCCACCCGTAGCTGGTCGGGTGTGAACGCCTCCCTGCGCCGAAGCAGCGCCCGCACCCGCGCCAATAGCTCCTGCATGGAAAAAGGCTTTGGCAGATAGTCGTCCGCCCCCGCATCCAACCCGTGAATGCGATCTTCCACCTCGCCCTTGGCGGTCAAAAGCAGGACGGGTGTGGCATTGCCCTGCGCCCGAAGCCGTCTGAGCGCCTCCAAGCCGTCCATGACGGGCATCATGATGTCCAAGATAATGCAGTCGTAGTGCTGAAGCAGCGCATAATCCAGCGCGTCCGCGCCGTTTTCCACCACATCCACGGTATATTTATGGTATGACAGAATATCCTGCACGGCCTCGGAAAGCCCACGCTCATCCTCTGCATACAGAATGCGCATTTTTCTCATCCTCCTTCATCCTTCTTATAGCACCGAACGGATAAAAAACGCAAGGAAAAGGGAAATGTATTTACAAAGTGTTCTCAAACTGTTCACAAGAAGCATCAAATTAAAAACTCGTTGCTTTTTGGGCAAAGCATGGTATAATAGCAAGCGGAAAACCCATCCTGAACCATCAACTGATAAAGAATCGGAGGAGATACATATGCAGCTTCATGTGTATGAAAATGCCGAGCAGGTTTCTCTGGCCTGTGCCATGCTGATTGCCGCACAGGTGACAAAAAAACCGAACAGCGTGCTGGGTCTGGCGACAGGCTCTTCCCCTGTCAAGGCCTATCAGCAGCTCATCGCGTGGCACAAGGCCGGCGTGCTGGATTTCTCTCAGTGCGTCAGCTATAACTTGGACGAATATGTGGGCATTTCCTATGATCACGAGCAGAGCTATCACCGCTTCATGCAGGACAATCTGTTCAGCGGCATCAACATGAAGGAAACCCATGTGCCGGACGGCAACGCCAAGAATCTGAAGGCGGAATGCAAGCGTTACGATAAGGCGATTCAGGCGGCGGGCGGCATTGATTTGCAGCTTCTCGGCATCGGTCGCAACGGGCATATCGGCTTCAATGAGCCTGCCGAGCAGTTTGTTTACGGCACGCAAATTGTCAGTCTCACCAAGTCCACCATCGAGGCCAACCGTCGCTTCTTTGACAGTGAGGATCAGGTGCCGCGTCAGGCAATTTCTCTGGGCATCGGCGGCATCATGAATGCCAAGACCGTTGTGCTGATTGCAATGGGCGAGGACAAGGCGGATGCAATCAAGGCGCTCGTCAAGGGTGACATTACGCCGAAGGTGCAGGCTTCCATCCTCCGTGCGCATGAGAATGCCATCATTTTGGTGGATAAAGCCGCAGGGTCAAAACTCTAAGGCAGCACCGCACAAATGAGGCAGCGCGATAAATAGTGAATTTTGTGTCA
>CAVJHY010000031.1:0-15465 GCA_963649405.1 bacterium | reverse complement strand
ACGTACTCGCCTTCCTTCATGCTTTCCGTCAGGGGGACGGCGGTCGGGCGCGGGGTCGGGGTGGCGGCAGGGCCGGGCGTTGTCAGAAATTCGGCGTTGATGGGTGTCGGCTGCGCGTCCGTCCATGTGTTTTTCTTAAGCGTCATTTTGGGGTAATAGAATTTCAAAATCTGCTCGTAAGTCCAGCCGTATGCGCCTGCCATCGTCTGCGCCCCACGCTGGCTCATGCCGACACCGTGACCGTAGCGCCGCGCTTCGATGATGAACGCCTCGTCCGTTTCCTGCACGGTCACGATTTCGTTGTCGCGGCTGTTGATGGAAAGGTCAAGCAGACTCTCCACCGTGCCGAAATAATCAAGCTCCACCTCAAACACGCGGTCAATGGCGGTAAAATCGCCCAGCGTGTCCGGCACGGGGGTTGCCGTCGGCTCCGGCGTTTCCTCGGTGACGACGAACAGCGTGACCTCTTCATCATCATCCGCCTGTAATTTATGACGCTTTCTGCCGGAAACACGCAGGGAAAAGCGGAGCTTCTGCATCACGCCGCTGTCCGCGTATTTAGGGTCACAAGGCGTGACGGCGGTGATTTCGTCAATGCGGATATTCTCCGTGTTGCCGTCATAGCCCAGCTTTTCAAGCTGTTCCGAGAGCGCCGGCAAAAGCAGCGCCGTCAGCGCACCCGCATCCTTTTTGGAAATTTTCGCCTGATTGACCACGCTGTTTGCGTTTTCCAAGTCATATGGGTCTTCGTGCGCCGTAATATAATCGGCATTCGCCTGCTTGCCCCAGACATTTTGGATGGTCTCCACATAGCCGCCGTTGCTGGCAGTGTAATAGCAAATGGCGAGCTTGTTTTTGTAGTACCCGCAGATACCCGCCGTTTCCTGAACAGCCAGCGCCGCATTCACATTGGAGGCGCGAATGCCGTAATACGCTTGGTCGTTGGTATTGTCCACCAAGTCATAATCGCCGGACGCGCCCGCCTTGGACATGGCATAGGTGCGGGCAGCCACCGCCTGCGCCTTGAGCGCCTCCAAGGGGAAGGAATCGCTCATCTCATACGGCACAACGCCGAGCAGATATTCCTCCACCGGCGCTTTCAAAACGCACTGAAGCTGACCGTCCTTTACAGAAACGGTGATGTCACCGGGATGCAGCTCATAGCCGCCGTTCAAGCGCACACCGTTTTCCTGCGTGTCGGTGAGCTGATGGCGCACAAAGGTCACGCTCTTGCCAGCCGGATACGCCATGCCCTCATAATGCACAACGAGCGCATTTCCGGACAGCACGACCGTCACATGACAGCCGCGCTGAAACGCCATGCCGCCCAGCGTATAGCTGCCGTCCAGCGAAAGCTCCACCTGATTGGTGAGGTTGAGCTTGGTCAGCAGCACACGCACCGTGCCGTCCTTTGTGTCTGCGCGTGCCGTAAGGGGCAGCAGGAGCGCCGCGAAAAGGAGGCAAATCAGCGTTATTTTTTTGCGAATAAAGCCCACTTTTATCTCCCTTCAAGCCGATGTAAAAGGTTAAAATCGCGCACAGTGCTTAATGTCGCCCAGAAAAGCGCGTAATGCGTTTGATAGCCCGTCGCTACGCCCTGCTTATTGAAGGTCTCCGTCGTGATTTCAGAGCCTTTGACGCATTCCCGCACCTTCTCCGTGACCCGCGGATCATCGCTTTCGGAATAGGGGTCAGCCGCCAGCACCTGCTTTTCGCCGTCCGCGATACGGGCAGCGACCAGCGCCACAATATGCCCCACGCGCAGATTGCAAAGCGCCATCCCACCGTTTCGAAGATGCATAAACAGTGTATCTAAATCGTTCCGCAGGCCATCGCCTTGATAGGAAAAGCCATAGGTTTTCGCAAGGCCGCTCTTTTCCATTGCCGCAAGCAGGGCAGGACGGTCTGTGCCGTCATCGCCGCGCCCGCCGTTTTTCATGGAAAAATCCGCCAATGCCTCGACATCAATGTCAAGCCCGTGCATGAACGACAGGGCATTCGCAATAGAGAAAAGGCCGCAGCCCGCGTCCGACAGTGTTTCGCCGCCACCCTGATATTCATACAGCGCCGTCCAGTCCCGGCAGCGCTGATTGCACAGCCTGACCTTGCGCCCCTCATACATCAAAGATACCGTCTTGCCTGTTGTCTGCATTGCATTTCACCTCAAGAGCATTATACAAAATTTAGCCGAAAAAAGGAATATCAGCACGGATTTTTTACGGATATGATGATGATGATATAGAAAAATCCGCCCTCCGATAAACGGGGAGCGGATTGCGCAAATGAAAGCCCGATGTATCGGGATTTCATTTGATGCCGTCAGGCCTTATTATTGCAGCCCAGCACATCCACAATCTTGTGGCGCACCATATCGCGCAGAGCGGTACGGGCTTCGGCCAGATACTGACGGGGGTCAAAATGGTCGGGATGCTCAACAAAGTGCTTGCGAATCATGGCGGTGAAGGCAAGGCGCAGGTCGCTGTCGATGTTAATCTTGCACACGGCCTTGGTAGCTGCTTTGCGCAGCAGCTCTTCGGGAACGCCCTGAGCGCCGGGCATATTGCCGCCGTACTTGTTAATCATATCCACATATTCGGGGATGACGCTGGACGCGCCGTGCAGCACGATGGGGAAGCCGGGCAGACGCTCTGCCACCTCGTCCAGAATGTCAAAGCGCAGATGGGGCGTACCCTTGAACTTGAACGCGCCGTGGCTGGTGCCGATGGCGATGGCCAGAGAGTCGCAGCCGGTGCGCTCGACAAACTCAACCACCTGATCGGGGTCGGTGTACATGGCATCGTCAGAGGCGACCTTCACATCGTCCTCAACGCCGGCCAGCTTGCCCAGCTCAGCCTCGACGACAACGCCGCGGTCATGCGCATATTCAACGACCTTGCGGGTCTCGGCGATGTTCTCTTCAAAGGGACGAGCAGAGCCGTCAATCATGACGGAGGTGAAGCCGCCGTCAATGCAGGACTTACAGGTTTCAAAATCAGGACCGTGATCCAGATGCGCCACGATGGGCAGACCGCTAGTTTCAACAGCCGCTTCAATCAGCTTCATCAGGTAGGTGTGGTTGGCATAGGCACGAGCGCCCTTGCTGACCTGCAGAATCACAGGCGCATTTTCCATCTGAGCGCCCTCGATAATGCCCTGAATAATTTCCATGTTGTTGACATTGAAAGCACCGATGGCATAACCGCCTTCATATGCCTTCTTAAACATTTCCTTTGAGGTGACGAGCGGCATAACGAAACCCTCCTAATCACAATTCATGCGTGACACACGCAGAATTATTATACCACATCCGTCAGGAATTGCAACCGTTTTGCAAAATGGCAGAATCCCCCACACAAAAACGCCGGAGGTGTTTTGCCTCCGGCGTAGGATTTATGGGGATTTACTGCGCAACATACGCAATGTTCTTGCGGGTTGCGTAGTCGATAGCGCCGCTTCCGGCAGGCGCATAGATGGTGACGATGCCGGTGATGTTTTCAAACGCGGTCGTATCGATGCCCGCATCCGGCAGGGACTTGGGCAGGGTAATCTTTGTGAGCTTCGCGCAGTTGGCGAACGCTTCCTTGCCGATGCTCTCCACGCCCTCTGCCAAGGTGATTTCGGTGAGCAGATAGCAATCCTTGAACGCCTGATCATGCACAGCCGTGATGCCCTGCTTGGCGGTGTAGGCAGTTGCGCGGCGGACGGGGCATTTGATGATTTCCGTGCCGTCTGCATTGAGCAGCACACCGCTGTCAGAGGAATAAGAGGCATTGCCGCTGGCCACGCTGATGGTGGTCAAAGCCGGGCAGTTGTCCATCAGGTCTTCCACATTCTCCGTCACGCTGGCGGGGATGTACAGCACCTTGAGGTTGGCGCAGCCCTTAACGGCATCGGCGGGCAGGGACACGACATTGTCGCCCACGTGCAGGGTTGTGAGAGCGGTGTTGTTGACAAACGCGCTCTCGGCCACAGCCGTCACGGTTTCGGGCATGGTGTAGCTGCTCTTGTCCTTCGCGGTCGGATAGAGGAGCAGGGTCGGGCCGTCAAACAGAACGCCGTCCTCCGCGCTGTAAGAAGCGTTTTCGCTGTCCACGCTGATGCTGCTCAGAGAGGAAGCGCCTTCAAACGCGCCCGCTTCAATGCTCGTCACATTCGCGGAAATGGTCAGGCTGGTCAGGTTAACATTGGCAAAGGCGTACTTCTGCACGGTCATAACATCCGTGTAGGTGGTGTACTCCGTGCCGCTCTTGGCAGCAGGATAGAGAACAAGCTGCGTGCGGTCAGCCGTGAGCAGCACGCCGCCGCGGGTGACAAAGGAACTGCTCTCTTCATTGACCTTGATTTCGGTCAGGGAGTTCATGCCGTAGAAGGTTTCGCCGTTTACATTTTCAACGGTGGAAGGCAGGGTCAAGCTCGTGATGCGCGTGCCGCTGAACGCCTTCGCGCCGATGTCGGTCAGCCCCACATTGAGCGTCACAGTCTTTAAGGCGGTGCAGCCCTTGAAGGCTTCCGCATCAATGGACTTGACATTCTCGCCGAAGATGACGCCGGTGACACTGGTCTTTGTGCCGAAGGACTCAATTTCTGTGACAGGCACACCATTGATGGAGTTCGGGATGACGACCTGCGTATCCTCTCCTCTGTAACCGGTGATGATGACGATATCGCCGTCCACCTTATAGTTCCAGTTGTCGCCGTCCTCGTCGCCCTCCGGTCTGGTCACGTAGACGGTCAAGCGGGCGTACTTGCCGCTGCTGGTGGTCGCCGTGATGACGGCAGAGCCGTTTTCAATGCCCGTCACCGTGGCGGTCTTGGTTTCTTCATTCACCGTAACCGAGGCGACAGAAGGCATACTGGATGTCCACTTGACGGTGCTGTTGGAGTTTGCGGGAATCAAAGCATACTGAATATCAACCGTGCCGCCGATGGCGATGCTCTGGGACACATCCGGGGTCAGCTCAATGCCTGTTGCCTTGAAGGGGTCAACGACCTCGACAATGAAGGAGGCGCGCTGGCTGCCGCGGCTGGTCTTGGCGGTGATGACGCTGCGGCCTTCGCTGACCGGCTTCACGCTAACGCAATAGCCCTCGTATTCGCCGTTTGCTTCGTTGAGGTCGCCCGCGCTGATTTCTTCGACCACGGCGACAGCCTCATTGGAGGATGTCCATTCGATGGCCGTTGCGTCACGGACGATTTCTTCATCGGGATAAATGGTCGCCACAACGCGCAGTTCATCGCCGGGGATGCCGCTGCCGCTGCCCAAATTCAGCGTCTGCGTCCCCGCATAGTTAAGGAGCAGGCTGGTGGGCAGGGAGGTATCCGTGATAGTCAGGGTGAAGTAGGCGCGGTAGGTGCCGCATTTGGCGGTGATGACGGTGGTGCCTGTGCCGTTCACGGTGAGGGTCGGGACAGTGCCGGATTCGGAAATCTCGGCAACGGCTGTCTTGGAGCTGGTCCATTTGATTTGCTCCGGGTCAACCGTGGAGGGCGTGACCGTCGCCACGATGGGGAAGCTGTCAATCAGCTCGTAAGCTGCCGTTTCCTTGTTATACTTGACATTGACATTCTGCGTGCCGGTGCGGTTGATGGAAAGACCGGTGGGCTTGGAGGGGTCAATGACATTGATGTAGACATACGCGGTACGGCTGCCGGACTTCGTCTTCGCCGTCACCTTGGCGCGGCCTTCCGCAACGCCGGTCACGGTGATGCTGGTTTCGCCGTCCTCGGTTTCCTCGGTGGAGAGAGACACAATCTCGCTGTCGGAGGTCGTCCACGAAACGCTGCTCTTGGCAATGCCCGTAGCGGATTCCAGCATATATTCGATGTTCATCGAGCCGCCCATTTCAAGCTGGGTTTCCACGCTGGGCGTGATGATGATGCCGGTCGGCTCATAGGGGTCGGTCACGGTGACGGTGAAGAACGCCGTCTTGGCGGGATAGCCCTTGACATTCGCGGTAATCTTGGCCGTACCCTTGCTGATGGGGTTCACAATGCCGTCCTCGCTGACTTCAGCGACGCTCGGCTTGCTGCTCGTCCATTCAACCTCCTGCGTGGCGGTTTCGGGGTACACGGTCGCGGTGACATTGAAGGGGCTGTAAGTCTCCGCAGCCACTGTGCCGGTGTAATCCAGCGTCAGTTTAGAGGGCTTTTGGGGGTCAATCACCTGTACATTGAAGGAGGCCACCTTCGCGTTTTTCGCGGTCTTGGCGGTGATGGTCGCCGTGCCTTCCTTGGTATCGCCCGCCGTGACCAAGGCAACCAGAGAATCCTCATCCGTGCCTTCTTCGCAAGCCACAGTGGCGATGTTCTTGTTGCTGCTCGTCCAAATCACTCTGGACTTGGCCGTGCCTTCGGGGTAGAGGACAGCCGCCACATCCAGCGTTTCGCCGTACATGAGGGTGACAGTGCCCGTCTGGGTCAGGGTAATCTTGGTGGGCTTATAGGGGTCATTGACCTTGACCTTATAAGTTGCCTTTTTGCCGGTCTTAACGATGGTCGCGGTGATGGTGACGGTGCCTTCGGACACGCCGGTCACGGTGCCGCTCTCATCCACGGTGGCAACCTTCGCATTGGAGGAGCTGAAGGTGACATCAGACTCCGCCTGTGCGGGCTTTAAGGTGTAGGTGGTTTCCAAAGAATCATCCACAGCTAAATTGTAAGTGCCTTTTCTGTTCAGGGTGATGCCGGTCGGCTCATAGGGGTCAGTAATCTTGAGCTTGACCTTGGCGCTCTTGCCGCCGCTCTTGGCGGTGGCGGTGATGGTCACAGTGCCCTTCTTGTGCAGGGTGATGTGAGCGCCTTCCTTGGTGCCGTCGCCCTCTTCAATGGAGGCGATTTTGGCGTTAGAAGACTTCCAAATAATGTCGCTGTCGGCGGTTTCCAAAGGATACTGGGTGACCGTCAGGTCAACGGCATCCTTAATGTCAACCTTTAATGTGCCGGATTCGCTCAGCGCAATCTTGGTGGGCTTATAGGGGTCAACCACCTTGACCTTAAAGGAGGCAGTCTTGCCCAAATAATCGGTCTTGACCTTGATGGTCGCCGTACCTTCGCCGACGGGGGTCACAAGACCGTTGCCGTCCACGGCGGCAACCTTGGTATTGGAAGATGTCCAAGTCACATTCGGGTTAGCCGTTTCGGGCAGCACTTCGTGGTTGACCTGCAAGGTGTCCTGCAATTCCAGCTCGACTGTGCCGAACTGGTCAATGGTGACGGACTGGGGCTTATAGGGGTCATAGACATGCACCTTGACGGAGGCTTTCTTCTTGCCCGTCTTGGTGGTGGCGGAGATGGTCGCCGTGCCTTCCTTGAGACCGATCAGATGACCATCCTCAACGCTCACATACAGGCGGCTGGAGCTTTTCCAAGTGACATCCTGATCCGCCGTTTCGGGCAGGGCTTTGGCAGCAATGTCCATCTCGTCCATGAGCGGCAGCTCGATGGTTTCATTGGAGGGCAGCTCTTCGCCGCTTTCTGCATCATACAGAACGACCTTGAGCGGAACAGATGGGTCATACACGGTCAGCTTCAGGGTGGCAATGCGTCCGCCCTTCTTCGTGACCGCCTTCACCGTGACCGCGCCGGTCTTGCCCTTGGTGGTCAAAAGGCCGGTTTCCTTGTCAATCGAGGCATAGGTGCTTCCGGCGCTGATAGACCAAGTGACTTGCTTATACTCTTCGTCCAAGTCTTCGGGCAGGACTTCGCATTCAAGCTGAATGTCCTCGGTGTTGATGGGCACATAATTCGTCCCCATCTCGGCATCTTCGACATCCTTGATGGTAATGCCCGTGGGGATATTCGGGTCGTACACATTGATGTAGCAATACGCCGTCTTGTTGTGGGCGGTGCGTGCCGTCACCTTCACCCGACCCGTTCGGGTTTCATTGGCGGTGATGGTCGCCGTGCCGTCGCCGTTATCTTCAATGGTAATAAAGGTGGATTTAGTCGGTGTCCAAGCGTTCTTGGTTGCCATCGTGTCCGTGGCCGTGTCCGGGAAGAAGGACACTTCTAAGGTGACGGACTCGCCGACAGGCAGGTTATAAGTGGTGCCGGACACCTTGACTTCATCGATGTACAGATAAACAGCCGTGGGCAGACCGTTCTCGCCTGCCTCGCCTTCATCCGCATCGACGATGATTTCTTCGTCAGCAATCTCTTCCTCGATGGGCAGCTCTTCAGGGACAAAGTCCTCTTCGATGACGGGAATTTCTTCCTCGTCCGCTACGGGGATTTCTTCCTCGATGACGGGAATCTCCTCGACAGGGGTTTCCTCCTGAACGGGCGTTTCCTCTTCGACAGGTTTTTCCTCTTCGGCAGGGGTTTCCTCTTCGATAGGCGCTTCTTCAACAGGCGCTTCTTCCTCGGTGATTTCCGCCACCCAGTTGGCATAGAGAATCAGCGTCTGTTCGCCGAGCGTATCCGCGGAGAAATGCCATTCCTTGGTGCAGGCGGCATCCTTGTACCAGCCTTCCAGCCGGCAGCCGTCCGCGGCGGGAACGGAGGGCCTGGAGAGGGTCTCTCCTGCCTTCGCGGTCAAGGCCTTCACGCCGTCTTCCTTGTCGGAAACGAGCTTTTCAAGCTCTTCTTCGCTCTTTGCGAACAGGGCGGAATCGTACACGAAATACACCGTAACCTCTGCGGCCGCTTCCGGCTCTTCAGAAGTTTCGGTTTCTTCCTGCACAGGCTCTTCTTTAGGGGCTTCTTCCTCTTTCGATTCTTCCTCTTGAGGCTTTTCTTCTTCCTTGGGAGATTCTTCCTTGGGAGATTCTTCCTTGGGGGCTTCCTCCTGCACAGGCGCTTCCTGCTCCTGAGCAGGGGTCTCCTCCTTCAGCTCTTCCTCTTGAGGGGCTTCTTCCTCTTGAGGCTTTTCTTCCTCTTTGGGAGCTTCCTGCTTTGTTTCATCGGTCTCAGGCTCGCTGACGGAAATATTCTGCGTCAGCTCCTCGACTGTTTCCTCGGCCATGACGGTCGAAAGCGGCATCGCGCTGAGCATCAGCGTGAGTGCCGTGACGAGTGCTAACAGCCGCCGCCACATCGTGCCTTCTCTCATATGTCCAACCTCCTTAAAAATAGGTAAGGATATTCGATTGCAATCTATATATTACGATATTATTTCATTTCTGTCAACGAAAACGAATAAAATTTTACAAGTTTTCTGCTATTTATTTTCGCTGTCCTTATTTTTGCCGAAAATAACCCACTTGCTTGCGGCGTAGTTGAAAATGACGACAAGCGCATTCATCATCAGCTTAATCCATTGATCCCGCGTCAGCACCAGCGAAAAATCCGGCAGCACGGACAATAACAGGTAAAACAGCGCCGTATCAAAGAGCAATAGGCTCATCACCCGCGCCGATACGAACAGCCCAAATTCCTTCAGTGCGCCGTTCTTCAGCGTCTTTTTGCTCTGAAAGACGAAGCGGCGGTTGGTGAAATAGGCAAACAGCACGGAAACAACCCAGCCCGCCGCGCTGGATGCGGTCGCCAGCAGGCGATAATCCTGCGAATGGATGTCCATGCTGCTTAACCCGAAGCAGAGGGTGAGCAGGGTGTATGTCCCCCAGTTGACCGCCGTCGTCAGCACGCCAAAGAGAATGTACATGAATAGCTCCCGCCGCTTTTCCGCGTCCGACAGCACTGCTTTCAGCTTTCCAATCATTCGCCCGCTCCTCTTTCCGTGTCCCCGTCATCGCCCCGCGCATAGGAAACAGCCAATATCCTGTCCAGCGGCAGGGTCTTGGGCGTTTTCCGCCGAGAAGTAATGTAGGACACATTCTGCTCGTCCAGCGCAATCACCGTGAGCGTTTCGTACTTCATCGTGTCCTCCTGCACCAAGGCGCGGACAGGGCGGTTATGCCGCAGGGAATACTGCAAAAAGCGCTCAATCATCTGCCCTCTCCCCCACCTTGTAAATGCGCACCTCGCCGTAGCTGCTTTCAAAGACCAGCTCAAACAGCGCGTCCAGCGCCTCATCATTCACCGCGTAGTCCGACCGCTCGTAGCTGCTGACCATAATATAGGAAACATCATATTTTTCGAGCGTGTCCAAATGGGCAGCAGGGTCTTCATAAAATTCGGAAATTTCCGCGCACCTGTCCGAAATATCAAACCCGTGCCAGTTGAGCCACAGCCCCGGCCCGCAGACGATGGTGCGTCCCGCCAAGGACGAAGCCGGATTGATGTGCTGGTCGCCCGTCATAAAAACGGCATCCTGCGCGGTGTTTTCCTCGATGTACGCGCCCGCCTCGGTCTCTTCTGCGGAAAACAGCCGGTAATCGCTGACGCACTCCCGTGCGATGGAGAGTGTGCCGGAGCAGAAGAACACAAAGCAGCACAGCACCGCCAAGGCATAGCGCGAACGCAGCCCCTTCAGCCTGTCAAAAAGCGCCACGGCATAGTCCGCCGCCAGCACCGCGCACAGCATATACCAGACATAGAACAGCTTGTTATTGTCATACTGGTTGGGCTGGAAGCGGATAAATTCCGCCAAGATGAAGACGACAAACGCGCCGGAGGCAATCAGCCGCCGCTTGCCGTTCTTTTCAAGCAGCGACAGCAAAAGCAGCACGAACGGCAGCCCGATGTTCTTTAGATAAAACCAGAAATACCCGTCCTGCATCCCGTTGCCGTACAGGTTGTTGACCCAGTTGAACTGGAAGGTCAAAAAGCTGTCGCTGCCGGAGGTCTGCGAAAATGTCCAAGTGATAAGCTGCGGCACGGACAAAACCGCCGCAAGGCCGCCATACAAAAGCCACTCGAAAAAGCAGCGTTTTTTTTGCTTCGCGTGCAGAAGCTGATACGCCATGAAGCCCACGGAAACCATCGCCAGCGCCGCATAAGAATGCGTATGCACCATCGGCAATGCGCCTGCCATCACGCCCAGCAAAACGCACTGCCGCGTGTTCATCGGCTTATCCAAATCCTGTGTCCACAGGCGGCTCGTGCAAAAGTCATACAGAAGATACAGGCACGGCAGGAGCAGCGCCCAGCCGCCCATCGTCGTGCGCTGCGGTATCAGCATATCGGCAATGACATTGCTCCACCGCAGATTATACTGGGTAAATTCCGCGTGATTGGTCGGGGTCTGGTACCAGCCTTCCAGCACATTTTTCATGCGCCCCCACAGGGACGAAAACGCCTGAAGCTGGTTGTCGCCGTAGCTGCCAAGCGACACATTCTGCATATCAAAAATGTAGACAAAGCCAAGCCCGCCGTTGATGAAAAAGAGCAGCGCTGCCAGCACCGCCCCGCGCCGCGTATCGGCAAGCCGCGCCGCCAGCAGGATATAGCCCGCAAACACGAGAAACAGGAGCAGCACGCTCGGCACGATGACCGCCGCCCGCAGGGACAGTCCAAAGAGCATGAAGGTGGTCGAAAAGCTGTCCGTCAGGAAGGGATAGCACAGCCGCGTGCCGGGATAAATGGCATAATCCGCCGGAAAATGCGCGTTGCGCAGGGAGGAAATAATCGACAAATGCAGATTCAAATCGCCGTAGGTGCATTGACCGGTATGCAGCGAGCCGTCCGTTTCCGGCCGGATGACATGAGTACAAAGCAGATAAAGGCACAACGCAGTCAGCGGCAGCGCCACAAAAAAAAGCGGCGGGAGCAGCTTTTTATCCTTGTCCCCGAACGCCGCAGCGGGCGATTTATCGCGCAGAAAATACGCCGCCAAGCATATGAAAACCAGCGGAATCAGCGCCAGTAAATGCCCGCGCACGGAAAAGGCATCGATGAGCGCAATGACGGCCGGCAGCCACATACACAAAATAACGCCCAACGACAGTCCCAGCCAGACACGCACCAACAGCATTTTTTTCGGCAGCAAACAGCGGACAATCATGCATCCCGCCAATAAATACACCAAAACATACACAATCCCCAGCACGCATTTCCCTCCATTCCGCCTTATTATAGGATAGATTGCAGGGAAAATCAAACCGAAAGGGAGGAGCGAGAAGGGTTTTTACAGAAACTTTTCAATTTCATTAAAAAACGCCGACAGGTTTTTCCTGTCAGCGTTCTTCAAATTATTCTATTACGCTTTATTCTCTCACGCCGCGACTTCTTCAAACTCTCTCTCAATCTGCTTTTCAGGCCGTGCGGTACAGAGGGAGACGGCAACAATCATGATGCAGCTCACGATAAACGCGGGGAGGAGTTCATAGATGGCGAACACGCCGCCCAGCGGCTTAATCAGGAGTTTCCAGATGAACACCATCGCGCCGCCGGAGACCATGCCCGCAATCGCGCCGTACCAGTTGGTGCGCTTCCAGAACAGGGAAAAGAGCATCAAGGGGCCGAAAGCCGCGCCGAAACCCGCCCACGCAAAGGAGGTAATGCCGAACACGGTGGAATCGGAGTTCCACGCAATGACCATCGCAATCAGCGTAATCAGCACCAGCGTAATGCGGGAGCACCACATGACCTGCTTGTCGCTCGCATCGCGCTTGAACATTCCGCGGTAGAGGTTTTGGCTGACCGCGCTTGCGGCAATCAGCAAATAAGAGTCAGAGGAGGAAATGGACGCAGCCAGCACGCCCGCGCAGGCAAAGCCAGCCAGCACAGGGGGCAGGAAGGTCGTCGCCGCATCAATGAACACATTTTCAGCATCGCTGTTGGACAGGTAATCCAGCCCTGCCACACTGCGCCCGACAACGCCAATCATGATGGCGGCAGCCATCGAAATGACCACCCAGATGATGGCCACGCGGCGGGAGCGTCCCAGCTCATGCTCGGAGCGGATGCCCATGAAGCGCAAAAGCACCTGCGGCATACCGAAGTAGCCAAGCCCCCACGCCAAGGTGGAAATGATGCTCAGGAAACCATAGCTGTTGCTCGTGCCGAAAACATTGACTTCTTCGGTAGAAGGCGTTGCGGTCTTTGTCAGCGACAGGAAGCCGTCAAAGTTCTTCGCATTCTCGATAACATTCTGCAAGCCGCCCGCTGCATTGACGGACAGCACCATAATCAAAACCAGCACGGTAATCATGACCACGGCCTGCATGAAGTCCGACGCGCTCTCGGCCAGATAGCCGCCCAAGAAGGTGTACAGAAGGACGAACACCGCCGCCACAATCATCATGCCGCCGTAATCCAGCCCGAACAGGTTGGAAAACAGCTTGCCGCACGCACTCAGGCACTGCGCCGCATACACGGAGAAGAAAATGATGATGATGAGCGAGGAAATGAGCATCAGCACTTTCTTCTTTTCATGGAAACGCTTGGAAAAAAAGTCCGGAATGGTGAAGGCATCCACCTTCACGCTGTAACGGCGCAGGCGCTTGGAAACGATTAAGAAGTTAAAATAGGTGCCGAGTGCCAAGCCGATGCACGTCCAGCCGACATCCGCAAGCCCCGTCCAATAGGCAAGGCCGGGCAGACCCATCAAAAGATAGCCGGACATATCGGAAGCCTCCGCGCTGAAGGCCGTGACCCACGGGCCTAAGCTGCGTCCGCCCAAAAAATAGCTCTCGGTGTCCTTGTTGGCGCGGCGTGCGAAAACCACGCCGATGGCAATGACGGCTGCCATATAAAGTGCCATCGCCAGTAAGTGCTGTACATTCGCTTCAGTCATGCGTGTTCCTTCCCTTCCGAGCGCGGCGCTTTGCCCGCTCTGCCCAAGCCCGAATACCCTCTCTCCACAGATGAAAAACATTTCGGTCAGGCACTTGACTTTCGACACATGAAGGTTTATAATGCGTAGCATGAAGCCTTCAAATGCGATGGCGCTATGATAACACATCGCAGGATGAAAATCAAGGGGGTCAAGCAAAAAATGGACACAAAAAAGTACGAGGTGTTTGAAAAGACGGTGGATGCGGCCTCGCTGACCAAGGCGGCAGAGGAATTAGGGCTGACGCAGTCGGGGGTCAGCCACATCATCGCCTCGCTCGAAAAGGAGCTGCAGCTCCCGCTGCTCAAGCGTTCGCGGGTGGCGACACGCCTCACGCCGGAGGGCGAAAAGCTGCTGCCATATATTCGGGAAATCGTCCGGCAGGAAAAGCTGATGCAGAGGGCTGCGGAGGAATTAAGCACGCGGGTGGCGGGTACGATTCGCATCGGCACCTTCACGAGCGTTGCCACACACTGGCTGCCCGCCATGATGATGTCCTTCCAAGAGGAGCATCCGCAGGCGGATTTCCAGCTTCTGAGCGGCGACTACCACGATGTAGAGGGCTGGGTGAACGATGGGAGTGTCGATGTCGCGTTCACGACCCTGCCGACACCGCTCAAATGCCGCTGCATCCCGCTGTGCGAAGACCCGCTGATGGCCGTGCTGCCCAAGGGTCACCCGTTGAGCCAGCAAAGAATCTGCAAAGTGGAGGATGTCGCAAAGGAGGCGTTCGTCTCGCTCTTGGAAGCCTCCAACCACGATGCGCGGCGGGCGTTTGAGGCCGTCAAAATGCGCCCGAACATCCGCTTCCGCACCAAGGACGACTATGCCGTGATTGCAATGGTGCGGCAGGGCTTGGGGGTCAGCATCATGCCCGCCCTGCTCTTGCGCGGGAACGATGAGGGTCTCGAAATCCGCCCCATTGACCCGCCCACCAGCCGTACCATTGCCTTGGCCATCCCCGCCCCTGCGCCCAATGCCGCAACAAGAAGATTCGCGGAATTTGCGGTGGAATGGGTGAAGGGGAGAAAAGCTGAAATATAAGTTTAATTCATCGTCTATTGATCCCAAATAAATTTTATATGTTATCGAGAATCTTTTGAACAGCATATGGCTTGGCATACTTGATATAGGGATCACGCACGATAATGGTGTTTGCAGCAGGGGACTCAACCCGCATTGCCGGATCGATAACAATTTTCTTTCTGCCTCTTTGTCCAATTGCCATGATGTCACCATCAGCAATGATTTCGCAGCCTGATTGTCTAAGAATGTTTGCTAAAGGCTGGATCATCATGTTAATCTGCGTCGCCGTTTTAATAGGAAGCGCTTTTACTCCATATGAACTGTGTCTGAAATGACATGTATTTTTTTGACCATCGGTAAGCATGACATACTGACCCCAGAGTTCACACATAAACAGACCGCTATGAGCAGAGACTGTTCCACCTGGATACAATCTGGTGGCTTCTTCTGCTGTAATGTGCTTCCAGCCGTTGCTTGACCATGCACAAACATGATTCAGTGAAGCCATATGTATTCCTGCTCATAGTTTTTCTTTCTAAAACATCACCGCCTTACGGCGGATTTTTCTTTTTCACCCTTCGGGTGACCAAAGGGCTTTTCCGTTCGCCCTTTGGAAACCTTCGGTATTTTCCGCTCATTCTTGTTTGGAGTTTTCTTTGCGACTGATTGTTCCATGTGCTCTGCTTTCTTCAATCCTGTCTTTTTCGCTGCGTTTTTGATTAAGGATTCTTCCCCACCTTTCGCGCTCTCACAGCTTGCTTTTTAGATTCCAGATTGGAAGATATCAGATTCAAGATTGACCCACAAAGCTGGACGAACACAGC
>CAVJHY010000030.1:0-15530 GCA_963649405.1 bacterium | reverse complement strand
CTCTTCGGGCTTGTGGCGAAGAATGAGTGATATAAATTTACTGGTTTCTTTTAATGACATGACTTTCTCCTATATATGCGGCCGATTATCCGGTTTTGAATATGTAGCATTGAAGACCATATCCATGATCCATTTGCGGAAGGAGTCGTTGCCCTGAACCGCTTTGTACAGTTCAATACCGCTGCTCATAGTCGCAAGGATAGCCTTGGTCGTGGCCCTGTCGCTTTCTGCTCTTGCGTTCTGGGCATCGGAATGCTGCATGGCATTCTGATAGGCTTCATCCTGCTTTACGATATTCGGCAGCTCCGCAACCTGCTTTTTCACTTTGTCCTCATCGGTCCACTCAATATCACCGAAAACATCGTGAAATGCCTGCAAAATGTTTGAAAGCGTATCAAGCTCCGGCACATCGATGCCGACATCCGTGCCAACAGGAATCGGGTTAATCTCACCGTTCTCATTCTCATACTGGATACGCATCGTTTCTTTTGCCTTTACGCGATAGCTTTCAAGATCAATATCATCCAACAAACCTTCCGTGTAGTCTTCTCCCTGTGGAGACGGAAGCTTGGGTATGAGTAAATTCAGGAAAATAGTGAGCTTTTCCCACTCTACCGAGCCGTAAGGCAGAATCGCCGCAAGGAAGTTATAGGTTCTTGTAAAGACCTTGGCACAGGATTTGAATTCAATCTGCTCCTCAACGATCAACCCTTTGTATACCTCCACGCACTTATCCAGAATGGGATCCAGTGTTTCTCTCTCCGCTCCGTCCAGATAGAGCTGAACAAAGCGGTTTACGTCCTCCGCATGATGATTTCACCCTTTATGAAGGTGAGGAGGAACTCAGAATCTGCGAGAGCATCCGCCGCCCGATGCCGTTCGGCGCGGCGATAAGCTGGATGCTAATAAAGAAGACAATGAGCGAAAAATACTTGACATAACCAAAAACTTCGTGGTTAAATAAAAAAGATGGGCTTGCAGTTTATGCTAACAAGCCCGTTAACCTTCATTTAAATTCTGCTTATTTAACCGTTTTTGACAATGTATAAATCTATACCAGATTATACAATTAACATGGACACACATGAGGCGGCGCGATAAATAGTGAATTTTGTGTCAGATGCGATTGCAAAAATCGATGGTTTACTGGAGGTAAATCGAGGTTTTTGCAAGAAGCAGATGGCGCAAAAGGCACATTTTTGCGCGTTGCTGAATTGTGCGGTGATGCCTTGACTATTATCGCACAAATTCATTTGATAGGCAACTGCTTTTCAGGCAAAAAAAGAATTTTGTGCAGATGTCACGAGGAATTTTAAGGCAGCACCGCACAAATGAGGCGGCGCGATAAATAGTGAATTTTGTGGAAGAGTCGATTGCAAAAATCGATGGTTTACTGGGTGTAAATCGAGATTTTTGCAAGAAGTAGATGGCATAAAAGGCACATTTTTGCGCGTTGCTGAATTGTGCGGTGATGCCTTAATATTCTTTGCTTCATTCTTCGCTAACAGCTAACAGCTAACCACTATTCACTATCCACTCGCCTACAGTCCATTTCCATCTTTAATGCCCTTCACGGTCTCTAAAGCCCGTTGAGCGATGGCCAGATACCGTTCCTGCTTACTGCGGACACGCTTATCCAGCGGCTCGATGATGCCGAAGGTGACATTCATCGGCTGGAAGGCGCGGTTTTGACGCGATACATACGCGCCGAGCGCGCCGATGGCCGTGCGGTCAGGAAAACTGACAGGCGCAAGCCCTTCGTGCAGCCGCGCCGCGTTCAGACCGCAGAGCAGCCCGCTGGATGCGCTCTCCACATAGCCCTCCACGCCCGTCATCTGCCCCGCAAAGAACAGCGTTTCACGGCTGAGGCATTGATAGCGCTCATTCAGGAAACCCGGCGAATGCAGGAAGGTGTTGCGGTGCATGACCCCGTAGCGGGCAAATTCCGCATTCTCCAAGCCCGGAATCAGACCGAACACGCGCTTTTGTTCGGGAAATTTGAGGCGCGTCTGGAAGCCAACCAAATTGTAGAGCGAATCTGCTGCGTCATCCTGCCGAAGCTGCAGAACGGCAAAGGGCATTTTGCCCGTGTTCGGATCAATAAGCCCGACCGGCTTCATCGGTCCGAAAGCCGGTACCATGCGCCCGCGCTTGGCCATCGTTTCAATGGGCATACAGCCCTCAAAGACCCGCGTTTCCTCAAAACCGTGAACGGGCGCGGTTTCCGCGTCAATCAAGGCATCGACAAAACGGTTATACTCTTCCTCGTTCATCGGGCAGTTCAGGTAGTCATCGCCCCGCCCGTAGCGGGAGGCACGGAATACCTTGTCCATGTTGAGCGATTCGCGGGTGACAATGGGCGCGGCGGCATCGTAAAAGCTGAGGGTGGAAACGCCTTTGAGCGCCTGAATTTTTTCCGCCAGCGCGTCGCTCGTCAGCGGACCGGAGGCGACAATGACCAGCCCTTCCGCAGGAATTTCCGTGACCTCACCGCTGACGACCGTGCAAAGCGGATGCTCCTTGAGCGTTCTTGTGATCGTGCCGGAAAAGCGCTCCCTGTCCACGGCTAAAGCGCCGCCGGCAGGGACACGCGCCTCGTTCGCCACCTGCATGATGAGCGAATCCAACGCCCGCATTTCTTCTTTCAAGAGACCAACGGCATTTTCCAGCCTATCCGAGCGCAGAGAGTTGGAGCAGACCAATTCCGCAAACAGCGGGCTTTTGTGCGCAGGACTCATTTTGTCCGGCTTCATTTCCATGAGCGTGACGGGAACGCCGCGCTTCACGCATTGCCAAGCTGCCTCGCATCCCGCTAACCCTGCGCCGATGACGGTGACGCTCATTCGCCCTGCTCCTCCTCGTTTGTAAAGACCTGTACCTTGTGCTGACAGGCTTCGTTGGCGCAGATGTGCCATTCCTCGCCCTTCTTGGTGTGCTTGACGGTCATGTAGCTGCCGCACTTCTCGCACTTTTCCATGGCAGGCATATCCCACGAAACGAAATCGCAATCAGGGTAATGTTCGCAGCCGTAGAATTTGCGGTTTTTGCGAGACGCTTTTTCGAGCAGCCGTCCGCCGCATTTTGGGCAGGTGGCATCGATGTAATGCAGCACCGGCTTGGTGTTGTGGCATTCAGGAAAATTCGGGCAAGCCAAGAAGCGGCCGAAGCGCCCCATTTTGTAGACCATCATTGCGCCGCACTTGTCACACTGCACATCGCTGACCTCGTCCTTCAGCTCGACCTTTTCAATGTCAGCCTCGGCTTTATCCAGCATTTCCTTGAAGGGCGGGTAGAAGCGGCGCAGCACCTCGCGCCAGTCCGTGTCCTTTTCTTCCACCTCGTCCAGTTCGTCCTCCATTTCGGCGGTAAATTCCGTGTCCACGATGGGCGCAAAGTATTCAACCATCATTTGGTTAATCATCCGTCCAAGCTCGGTCGGGTAGAGGCGCTTGCTTTCGCGCATCACATAGCCGCGGGCGATAATGGTGGTGATGGTCGGTGCATAGGTGGACGGGCGACCAATGCCCTTTTCTTCCAAGGTTTTGACGAGCGAAGCCTCCGTAAAGCGGGCAGGGGGCTGAGTGAAATGCTGCTCGCTTTCCACGCCTTCCAGCACCACGGGGTCGCCCTCCTTGAAGGCGGGCAGGGTGGCTTCGGCGGTCTCCACTGCCTCGTCCTGACCTTCCTCGTACAGAGAGGTAAAGCCCGCAAAGCGCTTCTTTTCGCCGTTAAAGCGAAGGAGGACACCATCGCCGCTCACATCCATCTGCATGGTATCATACAGCGCGGGCTTCATCTGGCTAGCGACAAAGCGCGACCAAATCAGCCGATAGAGCTGGAACTGTTCTCTGGTCAGGGAAGCTTTGATGCTGTCCGGCGTGCGAGTGACGGCAGTGGGGCGAATGGCTTCGTGCGCGTCCTGCGCATTCTTGCGTCCCTTGTATACATTCGGTGTTTCGGGGAGATATTCCTCGCCATACTGCTCTGGAATAAAGGCGCGGACGGCACTCAGAGCTTCATCACTCACGCGAACGGAGTCAGTACGGATATAGGTGACAAGACCCTGCGTCCCCTCGCCCTCCAAATCAATGCCCTCATAGAGCTGCTGGACGACCTGCATGGTGCGCATGGTAGTGAAATTCAACTTGCGTCCGGCCTCCTGCTGCAAGGAGGAGGTGGTAAAGGGCGGGGCAGGAGCCTTTTTCTTTTCACCCATTTTGATTTGAGAAACGGCAAAGTGCGCGTTTTCCACGTGGCTGACGGCGGCTTTCGCCTCGTCCTCATTGGAAAGTTCGATCTTTTTGCCGTCAAGCTGAGAAAGTTTCAGCCTGAAGGTGGTCTTACGGCCGCGTGCGGCGGGCATCATGGCGGCGGCGTTCACATTCCAGTATTCTTCGGGAATAAATTCCTCGATTTCCTGCTCCCTGTCCACCACGAGCCGTGTCGCCACGGACTGCACACGACCGGCGCTCAAGCCCTTCTTGACCTTTGCCCATAAAAGGGGGCTGATCTTATAGCCCACGAGCCTGTCCAGCGCACGGCGGGCTTGCTGCGCGTCTACGCGTCCCATATCAATCTTGCGCGGGTTATTGAGCGCCTGTTTGACGGCCTTTTGGGTGATTTCGTGAAATTCGATGCGGCAGGCGGAGTCCAAGTCCATGTCCAAAGTCTGTGCCAAATGCCAAGAGATGGCTTCTCCCTCGCGGTCAGGGTCTGTCGCCAGCAGAATTTTGGAGGCGGACTTAGCTTCCTTGCGAATCTTTGCCAATATCTTGCCGCGCCCGTGAATGGTGATGTACTTCATGGCAAAGTCATTGTCCACATCCACGCCGAGCTGGGATTTGGGCAGGTCGCGCACATGCCCCTGCGAAGCCTCCACCTTGTACCCGCGCCCTAAAAATTTTGCAATGGTTCTCGCCTTGGCGGGGGATTCGACGATGACCAATTTGGTTTTCTGAGCCATGTTTTTCAGCTCCTCCTCTTATGATGAATGCGTGCAGAGCGCATAAGCGCGTCCCGCACGCTTTTCGATTTTTCCGTCCAGCTCCAGCATGGAAAGCGCGGAGGAAAGGTCGGCAGGGGTCATACCCGTTTCCGCAGCCAATTCCTCAAAGGTTTTTTCTTCCCGCTGCAGTGCGGATAAAATGGGGTCGTCCGTAGGTTTGCTTTCGGCTTGGACTTTGGTCTGCTGTTTGGGAGATATTTTCAGCTCCGCCAAGATGTCACCCGCGTCTGTCGCCATCAATGCGCCCTGCTTTAAGAGCAATAGCGGCAGCTCACTGCCCGGCGCATCCACATTGCCCGGCAGGGCGAAAATCGGGGCGCCCTGATTCAAGGCATGGTTGACGGTGCTGTTCGTGCCGCTTTTTAAGGTCGCCTCGACAAGCAAAAGCGCATCCGACAACCCGCTGATGATACGGTTTCTGTGCGGAAAATGGAAAGGCAGCGGCGCAATGTCCGGTGCGTATTCGGTGACAATCGTCCCACCGGAGCGGACAATGTTTTCCGTCAGCGTCGCGTTTTCGGGCGGGTAGGTCGTGGCAAGGCCGCAGCCCAAGACGGCGACTGTCTTGCCGCCGCCCGCCAGAGCGCCCTGATGCGCTGCCGTGTCAATGCCCCGCGCCAAGCCGCTGACCACCGTCACGCCAGCAAGCGCCAAATCCTTGGCAATGGAAAACGCCTGAGAGCGACCATAGCGCGTGTCGTGCCGAGAGCCGACAATGGCGACGGCAGGAGCATCGGAAAGCTCTCCCCGATAATATAGCAGGTCAGGCGCGTCCTCTAAGGGCAGGAGCTTCTTTGGATAGTTTGCTTCGCCTTTGGCCGTGACGCGGGCATTGAGCTTAGATAACTGCCGCGCAATGCTGAGCAACCCGTTTTCTTTGGCATTTTGCAGTGCCTCATACGCCTTTCCGCCCACCAAGGAACGAGCCGCAGCAGAAAAGCCGGAGAATGCCTTCTGCGCACTGCCGTAATATTCTATCAGCGCCGTGCGCCCCTTTTGTGTCAGCATTTCTGCCGAGGACAGCCACATCAGCGCCAGCGTTTCTAAGGAATAATCCATCCGTCAGCGCCCCCAATACTTGTTGTCTAAGGTGCGGTACTGCACGGCCTCTAAGATGTGCGCGGGGCGGATGTCCTTTTCACCCGCTAAGTCCGCAATCGTCCGTGCTACCTTGATGACGCGGGTGTAGCCGCGCATAGACAGGGAAAAGCGCTCGACGGCTCGTGTGAGGATGTCCTGACTGTCCTTGGGGAGCGGGATGCGCTCCTTGACCGCCGTGCCCTCGGCTTGGGCGTTACAGGCGATGTTCGTTCCCACAAATCGCTCATGCTGCAAGCGCCGTGCTGCCTGAACACGCCTACGAACGACCGCAGAGCTTTCGCTGTCGCCCGCCTTGTTGATTTCGTCCGCGTCCACTGCGTCCATCTCGACCTGAAGGTCGATTCTGTCAAGAAGCGGACCGGAGATACGCTCCAAATATTTCTTGATTTCATGCTCATTGCACCGGCAAGCCCGCACTCTGCTGCCCAAATACCCGCAGGGGCAGGGATTCATGGACGCAACGAGCATACATTTGGCTTGATAGCGCGTCCGTGCCTTGACGCGAGCGATGGTCACAAACCCGTCCTCCAAGGGCTGACGGAGCGCCTCCAAAGCGTTTCGCTGATATTCGGGCAGCTCGTCCAAGAAAAGCACACCGCCGTGTGCTAACGAGACCTCGCCGGGGCGCGCATCCGTGCCGCCGCCGACAAGTGCGGGCAGGGAAGCGGAATGGTGCGGTGTTCGGAACGGGCGCTCGGTGACAAGCCCCTGACCGGGATTCATCAGCCCCGCCACGGAATGAATGCGCGTGACCTCAAATGCCTCCTGTGCCGTCATTTCGGGCAGGATGCCGGGCAGACACCGCGCCAGCATGGTTTTGCCGCTGCCGGGTGCGCCGACCATCAGCAGATTATGTCCGCCCGCCGCGGCAATTTCCAAGGCACGCCGTGCGCCCTGCTGCCCCCTTACATCCTTTAAGTCATAGGCGCAGGAACCATGGATAGTTTTTAATTCTTCAAAGCTGGTGATTTCCAAACACAGAAGCGGCTCTGTGCCGTTTAGATGGCGGACGGCCTGAAGCAGCGAACGCGCCGCGTAAATGCGCATACCCTCCACGCAGGAGACCTCGGCGGCATTGCCAATGGGGAGAAGGACACTTTGAATGCCCTGCTCCCGCGCCGCCAGCACCATCGGCAGTGCCCCGCGCACTGGGGACAAAGACCCGTCCAAGGAAAGCTCGCCGAAAATGAGGGTTTCGGAAAGCCCGTTGTCCGGCATTTGCCCTGTCGCTGCCAGCATGGACAGGGCAATGGGCAAATCAAACGCCGCACCTTCTTTTTTGATGTCCGCAGGCGCTAAGTTGATGGTCACGCGCCCTGTCGGACACAGAAAGCCACTGTTTTTCATGGCAGAGAACACGCGGTCTCGGCTCTCGCGCACAGCGGCATCGGGCAGACCGACCAAGGAAAACGCGAACGCGCCGCCGCTTACATCCGTCTCCACCTGCACACGAACGCCCTCTACGCCGCTTAACGCGCAGCACATGGCTTTGGACAGCATGGGCAGTCTCCTCTCTCTCTGAAGATTAGTAGTATAAATTGCCAAACCAGTTCATGAAATCAAGCCAACGAGTGCTTGTCAATGTGCCGCTGGCGTAGGGGTAGAAGCCGATGAAAAGCAGCGCCGTCAGCCCAATGAAGGCGGAAAGCCCGATGATCATTGTCCTGTCCGCTTTTCTTTCGTGAAGCGGGAAGCGGGTGCAAACATATTCCTGCAGACGCTCAAACACATATGCCGTGCAGAGAATGATGAACGGGACGGACGGGAAGTAGTGGTAGATGTAAGTGCCGCGCGGCACGAGCATCCACGGCAGAAACTGCGCCAAGAAACAGATGGATAGGAGCGCAGGACGCACATCCCGTTCGCCCTTGGGTGCCAATACGAAAATCTTTTCTTCATACCCGCCGCGCAAAACAGGGTACGCCTGATGCCGTACATAGGCATAGAGGACAAGGAGCAGACACACAAGCCCCGTCCACCACACGGCAGGGTTGCCGAAGGCCAAGATGGTGCAAGCATAGCCCGCCGGTTCGTAGGAATCTGCCGCGTAATACATGGGACGGATGGACAGCGGCCATTCATACCACGGGGAATAGAAAGGATGATCCATGCCAAGACCGGGGGTTGAATGATAGCCCAGCATACCGCCAACCTCGCCCGTTTCAAAGTAGGAGCCGACAGCCGCCTGAATGACGCGCTTGACGGTCACACCGCCCGCATAGGCAAAGTACGGAATATAGGACAGGTAATAGATGATAAGCGGTACAAGAACGAAGAAAATGAGGCAGCTTGAAACGGTGATGAGCAGCCGCTTTGTGCCGACATCGACCGCCATTTTCGCCCGTTCGTCCCGTTCCTTTTCGGGAATCTGCTTGGCTTCCTTGATGACTCTTGCACGGCGGTATATGCCGAAGAAGAAGATAATGGCCAGTCCAACGCCCGCATAGCAGCCCGTCCATTTGCTGGCGACAGACAGCCCCATGAACAGACCGGACAGCGCCAAAGGCACGAGCGTCCGCCATAGTTTTTTTCCGAAGAAATCCTCAAAGAACCAGCGGATCATGAAGTAAACATCCCAGATGATGAACAGCACCACGAAGCTGTCAATGGTCGCCAGCCGCGTCTGCGTAAAGTGCATACAGTCAAGCGCCATCAGAGAGATGGAAAGAATCGCATAGCGCCGCTTTTTGAAGAGCAGCCGTCCTAAAAGGTACATCCCCGGCAGCATCATCACGCCGCAGAGTGTCCCCGCAAAGCGCCAGCCAAATGGGGTCATGCCGAAAATGGCGATACACCAGCTCATGATGACCTTGCCCAGCGGCGGGTGAGAGGTTTCATAGGTGCGCAGCCCGTGCAGATGCTCATATCCCGTCCGCGCATGGTAGATTTCATCAAAGTACATACTGTTGTACCAGCCCGGCTCGCCCTCGAAGGTGTCCTGCTCGTCATAGAGGGCAGACACATCGTTACTCAAGCTGTCCGTGACGGACTGAATGGGCAGGACATTGCCGTCCGCATCGCGGAACAGCACTTCAAACAGCGTAAGACCGATGTGGTCAGCGGTCAAGCGCACATAACGCCCGCTTAACTTGCGGGAATCGCCGGAGGCGTAGGACTTCACATATTTCCATTGGAACAGAGAGCCGATTTTCATTTCGGCGGTGTACGCGCTCCAGTTTTCGCCGTCCTCGGAGACCTCCACGGTGAAGTCGCTGTCGTACCAGTGAATGCCGCCGTAGTAGAGCATCCTGAAGTCATCAAGGCTTTCGCCCAAGTCAAAGATGACCTGCTCTTCTGAATCCTCAAAGACATACTCAGTCTGCGGTGCTTTGATGCTGCCCAAATGGAAGAAGGCAATGAAGGCATAGATAAGCGTCAACGCGCCTAAAATAATCCAATCCTTTTTGTCCATTTGATGATTTTTCAGCCAGTCCGCCTGTTCATCGGAAAGTGCGGAGACCTTGTGCAGATGGCTGCCCTTTTCCGGCATCACCGCATTCTGCATATTCAGCAGCTTGCCCTCACTCAAAACTATGTAAATTCCAGCCATACAGGAAAGGACATTCAGCGCGGCAGACAGGTATTCAAGACCCGCCATATCGCTTTCAATGTTATAAAGCGGCGCACTAAGATGACCGGACGAGCCGCCGATGCGGAAATTTCTGTCCAGCACACAGCCGACATTGAGGAACGCCGAGAGCGTGACCAGCACGGTTAAAGCCAGCACCCGCGCATCCCTTTCCAGCGCATAGGAGAGAAGCAGAAGGATAATCGCCGGGAAAAGATAGCGCTCGTGCATCATCGTGCCAGTGTTAAAGAGCAGAAGCAACAGCAGCGCACCCAGCAGCGGCAGACGGCGTAAGCCCCCCTGCAGCGCAAATGCAGCACAGCAGAAGAGGACACAGAGAACAATCAGCATGGTGGAAAGGGTCGAATAGGTGGGTGTAAAGATAGCGCCGAACAGGGCGATTGCCACGCCCACACCCATCAGTCCGGCGGACAAAAGCTGCCGTTCCTTGTTGCCGTCCGAATGCAGATAGGCAAGCGCCGCGGGCAATGTCAGCAGCGCACCAAGGGCGCACGCAAGGATGCGCGGCACATGGTTGGTCGCTGCCACCCAATTTTCGCCGAACAGGAAGTAGAGGTTGCAGGCATTGACCGTCGCATAGGCATAGGACTGCATGGTGTTTGCATACAGTTCAAACAGCCACGAAACGCCGCCGCGTCCTATGCAGAAGGGCAGAACGACAAGCACACCGACGATGATTGTCATGAGCAGCCACTGCAGCACATTCCGCAGGAGCTGCTTCCCGTTTTCTTTATTTTTAACAACGGTGAAGATCAGTGCAAACAGCCCCAGCGGGCCGAACATCAGCGCTTGCGGCTTCATCAGCACCGAAAGCATATAGGAGGGCAGGGCAAAGCGCCACTTTTTGTCCAAGGCAAACAGCACCGTGAGCAGCAGGAACAGCGTCATTACGCCGTCCGACTGTCCCCAGCCCGCGCCCGCCAGCAGCATCAGCGGGTTAAAGAGATAAAGAGCGCCAAGGAAAAGCGACAGCAAGCCTTCCTTTTCGCGCCGCGCCCGCCGCATGAGCAGATACGCGCCAAGAAGGTCAGCCAAAATGGACGGGCATTTGACGATAAATTCCGTTGCGCCCGTTCCGAACAATTTTCCTATCGCCCCGCAGACCCACAGCACCAGCAGATAACCGGGCGGATAATCGCAGAAATAGTCATCCGTGTAGAAGTCCATCGGTCCTTTTTCGGCCATGCGATTCGCCCACGCGGTGAAGCAGCCGATGTCCACATCATAGCCGCTGACGCGCATCGCCACCAGCACCCGCACAATCAGCGCCACGATGAACAAAATGACGGCAAGGAAAATATATTGCTTTTTATTGAGGGCGATGTTTCGGCGGGACAGAACAAGCAGCGCCGCACACAGCACAAGGAAGAAAAATGCGCAGAGCATGAGCTTCCCAGCCCCCGTACTTTCGCTGTCGTCCGCATCGTCCGCATAATAAGAATCGGAGGATGCCTTAAATAAATCACTGGCGTAGTAACCGTCCGGCACCTCGGAGACCTCAGTCAGCGTCACATCATCAAACCACGCCTCGCCCATGGCCTCGCCGGAATAGCCGCCCAAGCGCACAAACACGATGATTTCGCGCTGCTTGGAGCCTGTGCGCCCGTAGAGCGTGACTTCTTCCCAGTTATCGTCCGTGTTATAGACGCAGTTAGAAAACACATAAATGCCCTCTACGGAGAGATTGGCACCCATGCCGCCCTCGCAGTTCGCCTTGACATAGCCGTGCAGCAGATACAGGCTGTCTGGCTTCACGGAAACGACCTGCGCATAGCGGGCATCATTGCCCTCGGCATTTTTGATGTACGCCGAAAAGCCGTCCGCGTCCATGTCTTTGCCCACGCCGAAGGTCGTCACGCCCTGCGTGACCGAATACGCATCGGTATACCAGCCAGTCGGCAGTCCGTTCTCGTCCAGCCCGTCAAAGCTGCTGTTTTCCAGCAGATTTTCGCCTGTCACAGTTTTCTCTGCTTTTGGCAGAAAAATCAGGCATAAAACAACTGCCAGCACCGCCAAGGCAATGACATACCACCGTTTTTTAATAAAATTCATACACGCTCCTAAAATGCGTTTTTGATGAGCCGAAGTCCCGCGTCACTTTCTTCTAAGACATCAAAGCGGATGCGGACAGCGGGATGCTCCTTCACATAAACGCAGGCGGCACTCTTTAAGCGCGTCCTCTTATTCTTGTCCACACGCATTGCACCCTCGCCCAAGCGCGGCGCACTCTTGACCTCCACAAATACGAGCGTCTCTCCGTCCCGCACGATGAGGTCAATCTCCCCGTCTGCGGCGCGGTAACGGCTGTACTCCACGGTCATCCCCAGCCCGCGCAAATAATCGGCGGCGCGACGCTCCGCTTTTAATCCCTTCAGACCGACCCAAATTCCTCCGCGCTTTTTTTTGTCCGTCATACGAAATGCCCGATAAACGAACGCCGATGCGCAGGACACGCGCCCAGCATTTTCAGTGCCTTGATATGCTCCGCCGTGCCGTAGCCCTTATGCTTGGCAAAGCCGTAGTCAGGATAGAGTTTGTCCAGCTCCTCCATTTGGCGGTCTCGTGTTACCTTGGCAATGATGCTCGCAGCAGCGATGGAATAGCACAGCGCATCGCCGTGGATAATGCCGCGCTCCTCGCCTTTTAGCCCCAGCCCGCTGAGTGCGTCAATCAAAAACAGCTCGGCGGGGACATTTTCGGCTGCACGGCGCATGGCGTTTTTCGTGGCGTTCAGGATGTTGATTTCGTCAATCTCCTGCGGAGTCGCCTCGCCCACCCCCACATACAGCGCTGTGTGCATGATTTCGTCAAACACCTTGTCGCGCCGCATGGCGGAGAGTTTCTTGCTGTCATCCACCCATTCGAGCAGAGGGGACGACGGCATCATTACACACGCGGCCACGACATTGCCGCACAAAGGACCGCGCCCTGCTTCATCCATGCCTGCAAAGGCAATGCCCTGTGCCCAGAGCGGCGCGTCAGTCTGCGTGAGCTGATTCAGTCGCTCCTGTCTGTTCGCCCTCATGAGGCTTTTCCTCCTGCTTTTTGAAGGGCAGCGGCGCTCTTTCCAGCGTCACGCGCCCTAATTTTCCTGCGCGGAATTCATCCAGCACCACGGAACAGGCACGTTCCTCATCCGGCACACCGCCGCGCATCAGAAAACCGCGCCCCGTGCAGACCGCGTGTAGAAGCGGCTCGCCGCGCAAAGCAGCATCCTTCACCTTAAATCGTGCCTGCGTGTTCTCGGCGTTCATGTCCATCATGTCATCGAGGAGTGCCATTGCCAGCATCTTCGTGTCCTGAATTTCGTCCCGAATGGCGGCGATATAAGAAAGCCTGAGCGCGGCTTTTTGGTCATCTAACCGCGGCCACAAAAGACCGGGTGTGTCCAGAATTTCCAGATACGGCGAAATGCGCACCCACTGGTTGGCGCGGGTCACGCCCGGCATATCGCCCGCCTTGGCAATCGGTGAGCCGTGCAGCCGATTGATAAGCGTGGATTTGCCCACATTCGGCACACCTACCACCATCACGCGCACCACCTTGCTGATGCCGCGCTGCTTGGCTCTGTCCACCGTTTCCTGTGCCGCGTTTTCGATGAGCCGCAGGGCAATTTTTGCCTGCTTGTTTACATCAATCGCCGCGCAGGAAAGCCTCAAGGAGCGGAAATATTTGAGCCACGCCTCGGTCTGTTTGGGGTCAGCCAAGTCCGCCTTCTGCAAGACCAGCACGCACTTTTTGTTGCGCGTCAGGCTGATTAAATCTGGGTTTCGGCTGGCACGGGGCAGCCGCGTATCACATAGCTCAACCACCACATCCACCCGTGAAAGCTGCTCCTTCAGCAGCCGTTTCGCCTTGGCCATATGGCCGGGATACCAGTTAATGTCCATACGCTCCATCCAATTTCCATTTTTTGGATTATAAGGAAGAAAACGAGTTCTCTTTAAGTAATATCACTTCTGATAAAAAAAGGCAAGAGCTAATTTTTTTATTTACAAAATAGGAAGCACATATGAAGAAAAATTACCGAATTATCATAGTCACTAACAGGATAAAATTTATGAGCGGTGTAATATGAGCAATTTAGTTATTTGTTACAACGCAATCAAAATGTTGCTTATAGTACGATTTGGTAACCAAATAATTGGGTTGACAAGATGAGCGAAAACGCATATACTATGGCTACAGGGCTTCCTGGGATGTGCGCCAGTCTTCTATTTTTCCCCACATTTCATGAAACGGAACCCGGGTCGAATTTAGGTTCGGCTGTCATGCCCCCGCGTTTTCGGACGTGCCAGGGGACGGCAAATGACCACGCAGGGTACCGGCCTGCTTATACATAGCGGGTGAATTTATAGGGGGCAGCGGCATCTTGGGTCCAATGAAAAGGGCAGCCGAAAGGCGGCCTTTTTTAGTGAATAATAAGGGAGGACTACATCATGATTCCTTCTCAGCAGGATTTAGAACGCTATGCGCGGCTGATTGTGCGGACGGGCGCGAATGTGCAGCCTGACCAAAAGGTGCTGTTGATGGTCGGCATTGACCAGATGCCACTGGCTTGCGCCGTGATGGAGGAGGCGTATAAGGTCGGTGCGAAGCTGGTCGAAACGCGCTGGCTCTGCAATGAAACGGACAAAATTAACTACCTGCACGCTAAAAAAGAGGTGCTGGGCGAGGTGCTGCCGTGGCAGGAATCGCAGTCCAAGCAGATGGTGGACGATCTTCCGGCACGGATTTTCATTGAGTCGGACGACCCGGACGCGCTGAACGGCGTTTCGCCGGATGTGCTGTCCTATGTGCGCAAGGAGCGCGGACTGGTGCTGAAAAAGTATCGTGATGCCATTGATGGTAAGCATCAGTGGCTGATTGTCGCCGCCGCCTCGCCGAAGTGGGCGAAAAAGGTATTTCCCGATTTGGACGAACAGGAGGCTGTCAGCCGCTTGTGGGACGCGATTTTTGCCTGTGTGCGGCTTGACCAGCCGGAAGACCCCGTGCAGCTTTGGAAAAAGCATACGCAGTCGATGGAACAGCACGCCGAATGGCTTAATGAGCAGAAATTTACCCGCCTGCACTACGAGAGCTGGAACGGCACGGATTTTTATGTCAGCCTGATTCCGGGCGCAAAATGGAGCGGCGCACGGGACATCAACCATGTGAATAAAGCCTATTATATCCCCAATATGCCGACCGAGGAGGTCTTCACCAGCCCGCTCGCAGGGCAGTGCGAGGGACGCTTAGTGGCGACCAAGCCACTTAGCTATTCCGGCCAACTTATCCGTAATTTCAGCGTGGACTTTAAGGACGGCAAGGTTTGCGGCTGCCATGCGGAGGAAGGGCAGGAGGCGCTTCAGAAGATGTTCACGGTGGATGAGGGCGCGTCCATGCTGGGCGAGGTGGCGCTTGTGCCGAAGGAATCACCCATTAACCGCTCCGGCTTGCTCTTCTTTAATACCCTGTTCGATGAAAACGCTTGCTGCCATGTCGCTGTCGGCCATGGCTTTGATGAGGTGATTGAGGGCTTCCTCGATAAATCAGACGAGGAAATCCGCGCTCTCGGTGTCAATGACTCCATTATCCATGTGGATTTCATGGTCGGCTCGGAGGACTTGAATATCACCGGCTTCCGCGCTGATGGTAGCAGTGAGCCAATTTTCCGTGACGGCACTTGGGCAAAGAATGTAAAATAAAAAATTAAGCGGCATGGTTGAACACTATGCCGCTTTTTATATTGTTCCACACAAATGTTGTATTTTCGCCTTACGTATAAGGCATCACCGCACGGTTGTGTCAAGTATTTTTCGCACATTGTTTTAGCAGGATAAGCAACAAGCGTGG
>CAVJHY010000029.1:0-15768 GCA_963649405.1 bacterium | reverse complement strand
GGCAGCACCGCACAAATGAGTGTGTGCTTAATAATGGTTAAAATGGTATTATATAATGCCAACAAATACAATGGCGAAAATGGGCACAATTTTGTGCAAACCGTCAAATGAAAAGGATGACGGAGGGTTACACAAAAGTTACTAAGGATTTGGCACCAGTAACCAATAATTACTGGTGCCTTAAATGATAATGAGGGAGAGCGGGGTTGTCAAGGGGGATTTTATTATCAATTCGTATGTCGTCATTCCTTGATTGCTGAATTATGCACTTACCTTCAAAACGGAAACAATTTACTAACCCTGTGAGTTGCAAAATCATCGCAACAACAAGGTGGGTATTGTTATATGCTTAGTTTTAGTTACCGAACATCAAACACACTTCTCAGGCTAAATTTTGTTCCTTGTCCCCGCAGGATGTGAACACGCTTTTCATTCGCGTTGAGGTCGAAGTAGTTATCATCAAAGAGGGCATCGCCGTCATCGCAGATGATTTCCACCTGACGGGCGTAAGCCTTGGCAGAAACGAGCAGTGTATTGTCGTCTTCCAAATGCACGGAAAGAACGGGTTCTTCAAAATGAAAATGCTTCGGCGCGCAGAAAAGGACAGAGCCGTCCGAAACTTGTTTGCCATCCATATAGAGCGCATAGGAAACATAGTTTCCGTACAAATCGGCATCTGGGAAGTCGCGACGATCAAGCCATTTTGCACTCAAGGCAGGGACATCAACCATTTCCTCGCCTTGGCATAAAATTTTGCTTTTTGCATTGCGCAGCGCCCATCGTGCAGTAACGCGAATGAGTTGCATCGTCTCGTTGGAAACATTCAGACGGATACTCTTGCGCACAGCGCTTTCGGGCATTTCGGCATTGATATTGGTGCGCTGGGTCAGTGTCCCCTCCTCCTCGCAGGAAAGCAGCACCGGTGCAAAAAAATGTTTGGAAGCATAGTGCAGCGCTTTCCAGCGTCCAAAGTAGTCAATGGAAGACCAGCTTGCCACAGGCCAGCAGTCGTTGAGCTGCCAATACACAGCACCCATACACCGACCGCGATTGCGCCGCCAATGCTCCACGCCGTAGCGAATCGCTTCGGCCTGCAAAAGCTGGGAAGCGTACAGCAGCGTGTCAAAATCCTTGGGATAGAGGAAGGTGTCAGCCAGATATTGCAAGATTTTCCCGTTGGCGGACTGATTGCGCTGATGCTTTTCCATGATGCGGGAAAAGACATTCCGATCCTCAGGCAGCGTAAAGCTCTCCACCGTTTTCAGGCACGGAAAGGACTGAAAGCCAAACTCCGAAACATAGCGGAAATAATGCTCACGGTACGCCGTGAAGGGCTTGTTGGCGTGCCAAACTGCCCAATAATGGACATCGCCGCGATTTTCGGCACTCGGCTCGTCAAAGCTGCCGCCTGAAGAGGGTGAGGCCGGCCAATAGAAGGTATCGGAAGCCAACTCGTCGACCATTTGCGGCAGGATATATTCATACATCTTGATATAATCCGCCACCTGCCCTGGGGTCGGGTCATACCATCGTTCCACAACACCCTGCTCCATCTCGTTGTTGCCGCAGAGAAGACCCAAGGACGCATGATGCCGCAGTCGCTTGATGTTGTCCGCAAATTCGGCGCGAATGTTCGCTTCAAACGCAGGTGTTAATTCATACATAGCGCAGGCAAACATAAAGTCCTGCCAGACGACCAACCCCAGCTCATCACAGGCATCATAAAACCAGTCGTCCGGGTAATAGCCGCCGCCCCAGATGCGAATGATATTATGATGCGCCATTACCGCGTCGCTGAGCAATCTGCGTGTGCGTTCGGATGTGACGCGGCGTAGAATGTTGTCCTCCGGAATATAGTCCGCACCCATTGCAAAAATAGATACGCCGTTGATGCAAGTCTCAAAAGACTCGCCCCACTCGTCCTTATCGCTGCGCATGGTCAGAGTTCGCAAACCGATTTTACGCTCCCAGATGTCCAGCACTTTCCCGCGTGCATCCGAAAGCTCTGCCCGCACAATATACAAAGGCTGTCTCCCATAGCCGTTCGGCCACCAAAGCTGTGGATGTTCAATGCAAAGACTATCTTTATCGGTACACAGCGTTTCACCATCTGGCGTAATGACGGTATAGCTCAGACAAATCTCGCCCTCGGCATACCGCTCAATTTCAGAAAAAAAAGAGAGCGCGACGCTGCCGTCCGTATGCTCCTGATGCACACGAACACTGTCAATGCGGCCAAGCTGCACGCGCTGAATATAAATATTGCGCCAAATACCGGCATCAGGCAGACGCGGTCCCCAGTCCCAGCCGGACATACAATGCGCCTTGCGCAAAAAAGGAAAGCCCGTCGTGCAGTCGGTCGAGCCGTCCACACGCGAACGCGCATAGGCGGCCTTTTCAAAGCGGTTGGGAGAGGCAAACAGAATTTCGATTTGATTTTCTCCCGAATGCACGAACGGACAAATATCCATCCGCCAAGTCCTGTGCATATTGTCGACCTTCAGCACTTCTTGACCGTTGATGTTGACCGTAGCCAAAGTGTCCAGCCCTTCACAGGTCAAAAGCAGAGCATCCACATTCAAGTCCTCTGTGGACAATGTAAATTCCCGTTGATAGATATAATCCTTTTCCATCAACGCAAACGCTGCCGTTTCATTGTCGCGCCAGAAGGGATCATCCATGCGTCCTGCATCCATGAGGTCGGCATACACAGAGCCGGGCACGGTCGCGGATAACCACTCCGTTTCATCTGCCGGACGCATACGCCATGTGCCGTTTAATGGGATGATGGTGTTCATTCGTCATTCCTCGCTTTAAAACATAATATATCAGGCATTTTGACCGTTTGACATGGCTGTCCGAAGCGAAGCAACGCCTTCCTTAACCGTAAGTTTCGAGCTAAATACGCTGCTTGTACCGGCTACCAAAATATCCGCTCCTGCGTCTATCATCAAAGGAGCATTAGCCAAGCTGCAATTCCCGTCCACCTCAATCAGAATATTCGGTGTTGCGGAATGGTCAATCATCTGGCGAGCGCGGCTGATTTTTGACAAGCCATTTGGCACTAATTTTTGTCCCGCAAAACCGGGATTGACTGTCATCACAAGTAACATTCCCAATTCTGGCAGAATCTCGTTGGTCATTTCTAAAGGCGTAGCCGGATTTAATGCCAGCGCGGGAATCCAGCCCCGATCACGAATCATGCTGATTGTGCGTTGAATGTGCGGCGTACTTTCATAATGGAAAGAAACTATATCGCCCTCTTTTAATTTGAGTGACGAAAGAATCGCCGCAGGGTCTTCAATCATCAAATGAACATCCATCGGAATGCTTGTATTTTTCGCAAGGGCATTGATCATATCCGGAAACATCATCCAATTTGGTACAAAATGCCCGTCCATCACATCGCAGTGAAGCCATTCCACATGACTCTCTTCTAATTGACGAACACAATTTTCTAAATGCATCAAGTCCGCGCACATCATGGAGGCGGATATTTGACCTTTCATACGTTTTCCTCCATAGTGTTAGACGACCGGCACAAGGATAGTCATGCCGGTCGTCTAACAAATCATTCGTTAATTTCAATAATCTCAAACAGGTCAAGTTTCGGCAAGAGAATCCGTGTCCAACCATCATGGTTTTCAGTGCAAAGCTTCTCCCCATCCGGCAGCAATTTGGCACTGAGGTTTTCACCGGGGATTTCAATCCACAAGTCGTTCATTGGCACAACCGGAGTGTCTTCTTGCTCGTTAAGTACCGCAAAGTACTGATGCCCTTCTTTATGCCAGCCAAGCACCTCAACGAATTTCGGCGCATTTGAACGGAAGGACGATTCACCAATCAGCTCTTCAACCAAATGACGCACAACCTGACGGCTCATATAAGGCTTCGATGCTTCGATAGGTGCAGCAGTCCACAAAAGCTTACTATTCCCTCTGCGTTTTAGCACTGCGCAAGGCTCTCCTGTATGGACTCCCGGCGGGTTAGAATGAATAGCAGCAAAGGTATCGGTGTCAGTCGGGGTATACGGTAAGGTGCGGGTTGCAAGCACTGTTAAATCCTGCGTATCAACAATAGAAGCTGTATACTGCGCACGATTCACTGTAAGCGGGGCAAGGCGAGTAAAACCAGGGAAATATGTCTTTCCCTCTTCCGTGGGATCCATATAAGTAAAGTTATGCACTGTTTTGCCGGTCACCTGAACTCCAAGCATCTTAGCAAGACGAGGATGTCCAATCGGACCGGAAACAAGGAGGCTGCCGCCTTTGTTTACATATTCATCAATCGCATCCATTTCTTCATCCCGAATGTTGGAAACATTGCACAATAAGATTGCTTTTCCCTTATAGTTGCGCAAATTTTTTGAGCCGATGACATCAAAAGGAATGTTATTTTCGCGCAAAATTGAAGTCATCCCGATGGGAGCTTCCATATAAATCGAAGGCTCAAAACTCTTTTCGCTGACATCCTTACCGCTCTCATCTGGATTAAACTTGCTGAAAGATGCAAACCACACGGCAACGTCACTGACCAAATCGCCGCTGACATATTTTTCAAAGCGGCTGGTGTTAGCATAGATATTCTTCATAAGGTTGTGATAGACTTCCGGCACGATGGAGCCATCCGGATTGATTGCGTCTACCAGCAAAAATGCTCCATTATGCACCAGAGCCGTCATGACATGCAGTGTAAGCTGCTCGGCAGTCTTGGTGGTCGTATGCATATTCAATTCAGGATCGCAACGCCCGGTATGATAGATGAACGGAAGATTGGGAGTAACACTCTTATAATACTTGTTGATGAATGTCTGCTGGAGATAGCCACCGTAATAGTCGCCACCAGAATAATCGACAGCTTCTGTCAGCAATTCTGTGCTACCGTGAAGCCAAGGTGAAGTAATCATTGAGAACTGATGCTCGATAGTCACATTCGGCTTAATTTCCTTCACGGCTGCTGTGGCAAACTTCGCATAATCAGCCATCCAAACATCACGGCGATGAGCATAATCAAGGAAGACAGGATCATTCCATTCAATCTTGCGTGGCAATTCGCGACCAGTTTCCTCAAAATAGCGTTGACGGCAATGTGGGCAGAAGCACAAATCAGGCCAGAAGGTCATGTCAAGGAACATACCTTCAAAATCGTATTTACGATTCAGTTCTTGTAGATTTGCCTTTACATAAGCACGATAATCAGGATTGTTGGGGCAGACAATGCCATAGCGACCATTACGGAAATGATCCATGCCGCGATATTCACGGAAGGTTTTTCCGTCGGGGGCAATCAAACGCCAGTCAGGATGATTGTCATAAGCCCAATTGTCAAAAATCTGGGTATAATAGGCAATAACGGCGATGCCTTTTTCATGGCACTTTTTGACCATCGTGCCGAAGAAATCGAATCCCTTCAGCCCTTTGTGCATCCTGCCGATTTCGCAAGGCCAATAGCAAAGACCTGTATGCGGCTTGGCTTTGACCATAGCTGCCTGAATGCCGGCATCTGCCAGCGCATCGACATACTCATCCACATTGATTTTGGAAAGAAATTCCTCATTCCAATCGTCAATGTGCATATCCATCAGATTGCGTCGATAATTGTTTTCAATCCACATAACGCTGTCTCCTTTTTATCCTTTAATTGCGCCCGCCATCATGCCTTCCATGACCTTGTTGTAGAAGACCAGGTAAATAGCAATCACGGGCAAAGTCGCCATTGCGAGTGCAGCCATCAATAAGGTATATTTCGTGGAATGGTCGGTCGTGAAGTATGTCAAGCCAACGGGGATTGTTTTAAGTTCCTTGCTACTGACCAATATCTGTGCGAATGGGAATTCATTCCAAACATGCATGAAAGTCAGAATAACGACCGTAGCCAGAACAGGCTTACAAATCGGCATGATGATGCGGAACATTGTACTGAGCATACCCGCACCGTCAATGGAGGCAGCATCCTCCATGTCTGTCGAGACACCTTTCAGATAGCTGTCAATTAAGAAAATGGATGTCGGCAGTTCAAAAACGACATAAACCGGAATCAGTGTATACCACTTATTCAGTATACCGAGATTTTTGAACTGGATAAGCAATGGCACCATCAGGGCATGAACAGGAATCATGATGCCTGCTAACAGGGTGACATAAATCGCGTTGCGCCCTTTAAAACGATAACGGGAAAGCAGATAGCCCATGACGAAGGAAATCACCAGCACCAGGCCTAATGAAATGATGCTGTTTTTCGCACTGTTAAAGATAAAAGTGCCGAAATTTGCAGTCTTAAACGCCTCAGCATAATTAGAAAACTGAATTGACGAAGGAAGTGCAAGGGAAGAAAGGGCAAATTCAGGCTCCGTTTTCAGCGATGAATACAGCAACCAGACCACGGGGAAAATGCAGGTAATGGAAAGCAGCCATACCGGAATGTTGATAAGCAGTCCAAGAAGAAACTTTCGCAATGAAAAATGTTGTAATTTTTTCTTCATGCGTTTTTCCTCCCCATAATCGCCTGAACAAGCAAACCAATCAGTAAAGCAATAACAAGGATAATCACGGCAATCGCCGAGCCGTATCCGAAATTAGTAAATTCAAATGTATTTTGATAAGCATACACGGCCATCGACATTGAGGATCGACCGGGACCGCCGCCCGAAATGACATAAATATGATCGTATATCTTCATCGTGCCCGAAGCAACCAAAATGATGACAATTTTCAGCGTGTCCCAAATCATAGGCAGTGTGATGTACCAAGAACGCTTGATACCGTCCGCACCATCTAGCTCGGCACACTCATAGATTTCAGTCGGTATGCTTGTAATGGCACTCAACAAAATGACCATATACAAACCGATATATTGCCAGATAACCGGAACGGAAACCGTATAAATGATGATATTGGGATCATCAAGCCACGGCTTAATCCAGCTATCTAAATTCAGCGAACGCAAAAGGGTATTCAAGACACCGTAATTTGTGTTGTAGATGATTTTCCAGACAAAGCCCACAACGACCGGTGCCATGACAACCGGAAAAAAGATAACAGCACGGTGAAAAGCTTTTAACTTAAGCTGTTTGCCGGTAAGCAACAAAGAAACAATCAGTGCCAAGCCGACCTGACCTAATGTGCAGTACAATGAATATCGTAAAGTGTTTACGACGACAAGCCAGAAGTTCTTGTCCTTCCACAGTCGGGTATAATTGTCAAACCAGATGAATTTCGGCGTTCCGACGCCTTTCCATTTGCACAGGCTGTAATAGACGGAAGTTCCGAGGGGAACAATCAGAATATAGAGAAAAAAGATGAAGGGAATTAGTACCAACGCATAGGTTAGGAATTTTTGCTTATTAGTTCGCAGCTCACGTGTGTTCATGGACGCCTCCCGTCTTTGATAAAGAAGCCATAAAGCGGAGGGGGATCGTTCGCTCCGTTGCCGATTTTACGGAGAATCAACTGAACGAACGATCCCTCATCCAAGACAATGATTACTGATTACTTACTGAGCAAGTTCCCAAGCTTCCTGGAGACGCTCGGCCATTTCTTCAGGCGTAATGGCGCTGATGAGCAGTTCCTGCGTGCTGGCATAGTATTCGCCGGAGCCGAAGGATGCAGGCAGCACAACGTCCCAAATGGGCAGGAAATTCATGGTTTCTTCAACTTCCCAATATTCTTTGAACAGACGGTTGAGCGCATCGGTATTGACATTCGTGGTGTTCGCAGCGGAGAAGAAGCCCATTTCCAGAGCCTTGTCAGCATAATCACCAGTGGTGATAGCCTTGAGGAAGGCCTGAACAGCGGTCAGATTTTCGTCCTTGACAGACTTGTTAACAGTCCAGCCCCAGCCAGCACCAGCAGCGGTGTTCTTGTTTTCGCCAAGACCACCCTCAACAGCGGGCATCAGAGCCACATGGGTGTTTTCAAAGACATCAGCGGGGCAGTTGGCCATCACTTCACCAATCATCCAAGCGCCGTTGATCATCATAGCGCACTTCTGATTGTAGTAAAGCTGATACATACCATCCTGGTCAATGGAGTTCATATCGGAGTTGAAAGCGCCAGCCTTTGCGAGATTCTGGAAATCGGTCAGGGCATTCACGATGGCTTCGTCAGTCCACTTAGCACCGGTGCCGGCGCGAAGGCTGGAGAACCACTCGTTATCCACATAACGATAGCAGAAGGTGTTCAGCAGGCAGCTGGGAGCCAGCCACTGACCGCCATTGCCCAGACCGATGGGGGTGTAGCCTTTTTCAAGGAACTTGGGGATAATCTCAAGCAACTCGGTGAAGGTGGTGGGGAAGCTTTCCACGCCGCACTCTTCAAAAATCTTCTGGTTGTAAACGACAACGCAGTTTGCCTGCATCTGGAAAGGAACGGTGTAGCCAACGCCGTTGTAGCTGCCGTCAGAGAAAGCGCCGTCAGCATACTGGCTGTACCAATCGGCATCTTCCTTAATCATGGTTTCTTCAGCGTAGATCAGGTCGCCTTCGGCCATAGAAGAGACGAGATCGCCCTTGGCAAGGAAAACATCGGGAAGGCTGTCGCCTGCCATCAGGGTGCTGATGTAGGATTCGTAGTCATCATGTGCCACGAATTCATAGTGAATAGTTACATTGGGGTTCGCAGCTTCAAAAGCCTTTGCAGCTTGCCAGAAGCCATAAGCAGTACCCGAAGTGTCGGCTTCGTTGTTGAAGTGCAGCACGGTGAACTCACCGGTCAGACCTTCATCTGCGCTCGCGGATACGAGACCCATCGTGAAAACCATAGCAAGTACCATCAGCAGGGAAATGATCTTTTTCATGATTGTTACTCCTTTTCTTTTTCTTTGTTATTTCATGTCTCATAGAAATCTGGCCAGCATTTCTATCAGACATCAAATCGAAGATAGGTTGAGCTTAGGCTTTTCGAGCAGATGATCAAACACCAACAAGCAACCGCCTAATGCAAATTTGTCTTCCGGCATAGCACCGCAGCTGAGCGACACTTGCATCGAAAGGCTGTCAGTCAAATACTGCTTCATGGAAGCTTCCGCTGCTTCTAAAAGAATGCTGTCTTTCAGGGCAGGACATCCGCCGATGACCACACGGGGGATTTCGACAATCTTAATCAGATTGGAAAGAGCAACCCCAAGATAAAAGCCCGCATCCCACATCACCTTTGTTGCAATGGCATCGCCATTCGCAGCCAGCGCCAGTAAATCATCAAAGTCCGGTGTCTCCATTAATGTCGTTCCTTGTTCAGCACAAAGCTGAACATAATTTTGAACGATAGACATTTTTCCAGCATAGACATCCAGACAGCCTCGACTTCCGCAGCAGCAGATAGGACCGTTCGGATTCAAGGTTGAATGACCGATGAAACCGGCATTTCCTTTTTCTCCGCGCATAGGTCGATCTTTTTGATAAACAATGCAGCCGATGCCGGAGCGAAAACCGACATAGATAAAGTCTTTGATTTCATCGCCGAGATAGAGACGTTTCTCCACCAAGCCCATCAGATGCACATCGTTCTTGATATACACCTGCAAGTCGGTACGCTTTTCCAGTTCCTCCTGAAACCGCACATTTTTCCAACCGTGAATACGCTCGATGCTCAGGGACATCCCATTGACTGTATCAATGACCCCCGGAAGCCCGACGCCGATACCCCGAATAGACTGTCGGGCGATACCGGAACCATCGATAAATGTGTTCAGCTTATCAAAAAGCTCTGTCAGAAGTGTATCTCTGTTAACATCCTGTGTAAAAACCAGTGTCTGTGCAGCACGAATTTGGCGTTTCATATTTGCAAGCGACATTCGCACTTTGGGAAATTCAAAGTCTATCCCAACTGCAAAATGGTCTTCTCCATTCAGCGCCCACAAATTCGCTGCGCGTCCACCAATTGATTCGGAAAAACCATCGTGGATAATCAACCGCTCTTCTTTCAGTTCCCGAATGACACTGAGAACCGTCGGACGACTGAGGTTGGTGCGTTTTACAATATCTTCCGTGGATAAAGGCGCATACTTGATGATGCACTGCATTATCAAGTATCTGTTGGCTTCCTTCAAAAGAGTAATGTGATTACCCTTTCGTGTGTCTTCAACGGTCAAGTTCTTTCCACCTCGCTTGGCAAGCACATTATAACAAAGCTCTGAACTTTTGTAAAGTATTATTTCAAAATAATTTTGCAAAAAACATTTTGAAAAATGCTATTGAAAAGTTTGGGCACTGTGGTATAATGAAAGAAAGCAACTGTATCCTAATTTACTTTATTGATGCAGTTGTGAAAAAATGCTATGCTTGATTTTTTAGTAGATGTAGGAAGATGGAGGATTTGTCTATGCAAGACGGGTATCGCATAGGGATTGACATAGGCGGCACGAAAATAAATATCGGCATTTTATCAGAACAGGGGACTCTGTTTGACCAGTGTTCACTTTCATCAAAGGGTTATGAGAACGCGGAATCTCTCGTAAGGGCAGTTTGCGATTCCAGTGAAAATTTGCTTGCGAAAAGCAGTCTTTCAATCTTTGATATGAATCATATCGGAATCGGTATACCGGGAACAGCAGATTCCAAACACGGTATCGTAAAATACAGCCCCAATCTCTTTGGTGCGAATGTTCCGTTGGCCGACCTTTTTGAAGCACGTTGGCCTATGCGTGCCACCATCGTTCAAGATTCATGGGCAGCAGCTTGGGCTGAATATTGCTTTGGACAAAATAAGCAATGGCCGAATATGCTCTGCATGACCATCGGCACCGGCATCGGTTGCGGCATCATCATGAACGGAAAAGTGTATGGCGGTGCTATGCATACCGCCGGTGAAATCGGTCATACTTCCGTTGTGCCGAACGGAAGACTCTGCGGCTGCGGACGACACGGCTGTTTGGAAGCATATTCATCTGGCACTGCCATTCTGAAACAAGCATTGGAACGCTTTCCTGAAAAGCTAAATGGTCGCCTTCAGCGGACAGAAAGCGTTTTTGATCTTGCCTACGAAGGTGATGCGGATGCCCTCAGTCTCCTCTCTGAGTGCGTTGATAAGCTCGCTTACGGCTTAGCATCAATCATGAACATTTTATCCATCGGTGTTGTTACAATCAGTGGCGGTGTCTGCATCCACGAAAAACTGATTATTGAGCCGCTTGCCGACAAGATTCGTTCTTACGGCTATCCGGCATGGGCTGAACAGCATCGCCCGATTGTCCTCAAAGCGCATTTGGGAAGTCTCGCGCCTTTGATTGGCGCAGCCTTCCTGACAACCGAATCTATCATTTAGTAAAGAGAGGGAATCATTTCATGAAAGGAAATTTCTTTTTGGGGAACGCCGCTTTTGAGCTTCGAGACATGGAACAACGCAAGCTACAGCCGAACGAAGTTCGTATCCGCAATATGGCCGCAGGCATCTGCGGTACAGATGTTCATATTTATCACGGCGATAAAGGCTCTGCGGATGTTGTTCCGCCGGTCGTGTTAGGGCATGAATACAGCGGCCTCGTGCTGGAAATCGGTGAGAATGTACATAAGATGAAGGTCGGCGACCATGTTTGCGTTGACCCTAACCGCTATTGCGGTAACTGCACCTTCTGTCTGAACGGTCAAAAGCAGCTTTGTGAGCATCTCTATGCCGTTGGTGTCAATGAGAACGGCGGCTTTGCGCAGGAAAGTATTGTGCCGGAAAATCAGTGTTTCAAGCTCAACAGCGATGTAGATTGGTCTGCCGGTGCAATGGCAGAGCCGATTAGCTGCTGTCTGCATGGCATGGATCAGATTAAGATTCATCAGGGTGATACAGTCGCCATTATAGGCGGTGGCGCAATCGGTTTACTCTTTGTGCAATTATGTCGTTTAAGCGGTGCCTCATTCATCGTGGTCAGTGAGCCGATTGCTTTCCGCCGCAATGTAGCGTTGGAAGTCGGTGCGGATGTATGCGCCGAGCCATCCACCGTGGCCGAGACCATCGCGCAAGGCACAAATGGCAGGGGTGTTGATGTCATTATCGAATGCTCCGGCAGCACGAAAGCAGCGCAGCAGACTATCGCTCTTGCGCGGCGCGGCACACGCATTCTCTTCTTTGCAGTGCCTTCACCTGAAGCCGTCATCAATCTCCCGCTGTTCGATGTATATCAAAAAGAATTGTCGATTGTTGGGTCTTTTATCAATCCGGATACATTTGAGCGGGCTGTGCGTTTGCTTAACAATCATCGTTTGCAGACGAAGCCTATTATTACGCATACCTATCCCCTTGAAAATGTTGAAGATGCCATTCGGATGCAGATGAGTGATGCTTCTCTGAAAGTAATGGTTTTCCCGAATGGAAAGGATGGTGCGACTGTATGAGTCTCTATTTTACAAAGCCTATTGCACGAACTGCCATCTGGGGCGGCAATCGGCTCGCAATAGAGTTCGGTTATCACGACATGACCGACCATATCGGTCAGTGCTGGGCGTTTAGCTGTCAGGAAGGCAATGAAAGTCAGTTAGAAGGCGGCGGGACACTCGGCGATTTATGGCGCGGACATCCCGAATTTTTCAACAGCCGCCATGAAAGATTCCCATTCATCATCTCATTGGTTGCACCCATTGATGATTTAAGCATTCAAATCCATCCTAACGATGCCATTGCCAAGCTACACGGTTATCCTTCAGGTAAAAATGAGGCGTGGGTATTTCTGAAAGCCCCACATTGCGGCAGCATCGTGTACGGTCAGCATATGCAGAATGAAAAAGAGCTGCGTGAAGTAATTGCACGCGATGAATGGGAACATATCATTGACCATCTGCCTGTACAAAAAGATGACTTTGTGTATGTTCCGGCTGGTATGCTCCATGCGCTTTCGGCGGGCTGCATCGCATATGAAATTCAGCAGGCGACCGATGTTACATACCGCTTTTATGACTATCATCGCAAAGATGCTGCAGGAATTGAACGACCTTTGCACGTGCAAGAGGCCATCAGTTGTGTAGATTTTACACTCGGTGAAAAAAATGCCACACCTCACAGCCAGCGCATAGAAACGCCGAATGTAACAATCACCACCTATATACAGTGTGACAGTTTCTGCATTCGTCGTTTTGATATACACGGAAAAACGCAGCTTTCTTTTCCTGCATATCAGCTGATGACCGTAGCCAACGGAACAGGAATCGTCAATGGGTTTAAAGTGCAAAAAGGCTCTAATTTCCTTTTACCGGTCAATGAGACACTGAATGCGGAAGGCGCTCTCACATTGATGGTAACGAGCGAATAATAATAAAGGAGAGTGTTTTATGTCTGATTCCAAATGGCAGCGCATCCTTTATATGCCCGGCACACCCTTACATGGTCGCCTGATGCGCGTGACAGGCTGCGCGGAGCATCGTGCGCTTTCCAGAAAGGCCGCTACGGAAGGCATGGTGTTGCTCAAGAACGAAAATGCTCTGTTTCCGCTCAAAAAGGGCGAAAAGATTGCTGTGTTCGGCAAGGCACAGGCGGATTATGTCAAGGGCGGCGGCGGAAGCGGCGATGTCACAGTCGCCTATATCCGCAGCCTGTATGACGGTCTGAGTGAGAAGGAATCCGAAGGGAAAATCGCTCTGTTTGACGCACTGTCAGCCTATTACCATGATTATGTTGCAGAGCGGTATGCGCTGGGCGAACAGCCGGGCTGCATCAAAGAGCCGCCTATCTCAGAAGAATTATTGCAGGGGGCGAGAGCCTTTACCGACACCGCGCTGATTACCATTAGCCGCTTTTCCGGCGAAGGCTATGACCGTACCGGCACGGCGTTTGACGGTGATTTCTTTCTGAGCCGCGAAGAATGGGATATGGTGGAGACCGTCAAGCAAGTCTTTCCGCGCATCGGCGTTGTGCTGAACACGGGCGGTATGATGGACACCATCTGGTTTAAGGAAGATGCCCGCATTTCCGCTGCGCTGCTGGCGTGGCAGGGCGGCATGGAAGGCGGTATGGCGATTGCCGATGTGCTGTGCGGCGATGTGTGTCCCAGCGGTCATCTGACGGACACCTTTGCCACGGATTTCGCCGCCTATCCGTCCTCGGCGAGCTTTAATGCGTCCCCTGATTATGTTGAATACGAGGACGACATTTATGTCGGCTATCGCTATTTTGAAACCATCCCCGGCGCACAGAAAAAGGTCTGCTACCCCTTCGGCTACGGTCTGAGCTACACGACCTTCAAAATCAGCGCCGTCCAAATGACTGAACAAAACGGACAAATGACCGTCACGGCTGAGGTCGAAAATACGGGCAATGTCGCCGGTCGTCATGTGGTGCAGGTCTATTGCTCCGCGCCGCAGGGCAAGCTCGGCAAGCCGAAGTATGTGCTGGTTGGCTTCAAGAAAACATCCCTGCTTACGCCGAGTGAAAAATGCAGAGTGACCATTCAATTTGACCGCGAACGCTTCGCCAGCTATGATGATATCGGCAAGGTGCAAAAATCTGCCTATCTGCTGGAAGCGGGCGAATATGCCTTCTATATCGGCTCGAATGTCGAGGACACGGAAAAGATACCGTTTACTTATACATTGCATGAAACGGTGATTCTATCTCAGCATTCAGAAAAGTGCATCCCGCATAACCTGAAAAAGCGCTTGTGCGCTGACGGCACCTATGAAAGTATGCCGGACAACGGTTCTGCCAAGCCCATTGAGGATAAGGAATATCCCTTTGACGGCCAGCAGCCGAAAGAACATTCATCGGATGCGTCCGTCCAGAATCCGACCCTTATGGATGTTTACAACGGCAAATGCTCGGTCGATGCGCTGATTGAAAAAATGAGCAACGAGCAGCTTGTCCGTCTGCTTTGCGGGCAGCCGAATCGCGGCTGTGCGAACACCTTCGGTTTTGGCAATCAGCCCGCCTTCGGCATTCCCAATGTGATGACGGCGGACGGTCCTGCGGGGCTTCGCATCCATCGCGAATGCGGCGTGAACACGACGGCATTTCCGTGCGCCACGATGCTGGCGTGTACATGGGATGAAGAGCTAATTGAGCAAGTCGGCCATGCCGCTGCGGAAGAGGTCGCCGAAAACGGCATCGGCGTGTGGCTGACTCCTGCCATCAACATTCACAGAAGTCCTCTGTGCGGCAGAAATTTTGAATATTATTCGGAAGACCCGCTGGTCGCCGGCAAGCTGGCTTCGGCGATGATTCGCGGCATCCAGAGCGTCGGCGTGGGCGCTTCGCTCAAGCATTTCGCTTGCAACAACAAAGAAACCAATCGCCGCGATTCCGACTCGCGCCTGTCCGAACGCGCCCTGCGCGAAATCTATATCAAGGCGTTTGAAATCTGCGTCAAGGAAGCCAAGCCGCTGACCATTATGAGCTCCTACAACATCATCAATGGCACCCGTGCTTCTGAAAATCACGACCTTTTGACGGGCATCCTGCGCGGCGAATGGGGCTTTGACGGCGCTGTGACCACGGATTGGTGGACGTATGGCGAACAGTGGCGTGAAATCGCCGCCGGCAATGACATCAAAATGGGCTGCGGCATGCCGGAGCATACGCTCAGGATGATTGATGAAGGTAAGCTGGACATCGAGGATGTTAAAACGAACGTGCGTAGAGTGTTGAAGATGATTTTGAAGTTGGCATAAATGTTATAATCTGATATAGGGCAATGAGATGCCCCTCGCCTGTGGCTGACTGTCACGAACATGGGGCAAATATATATGACAGAAGGAATCATTTCGTGAAAGGAAATTTCTTTTTGGGGAACGCCACTTTTGCGCTTCGAGACATGGAACAACGCAAGCTACAGCCGAACGAAGTTCGTATCCGCAAT